>NZ_JBVITE010000046.1:0-73742 GCF_055575155.1 Kitasatospora sp. NPDC034533 | reverse complement strand
AACCATCGAGGGCAACCGACTGAAAGCCATACCCGGCGTCTCTGGGCCTCAGGACCATACGACTGGCCCGTCCAACCCATCAACAACGTAGGACCAACTGACGGACGGTCATGCGCCGCCGCCGGGGCCGAGTGCCGGCTCCTCGGGCGATCTGACGATCCGTCATCGCAATCTCCATGCACCGCCTTATCGACACCTGAAGGACCCTCCATGTCCAAGATCCTGACCACGGAGTCCGGCGCCCCGGTCGCCGACAACCAGAACTCGGCGTCGGCCGGCGAGTACGGACCGCTGCTGATCCAGGACCAGCAACTGCTGGAGAAGCTGGCCCGGTTCAACCGCGAGCGCATCCCGGAGCGCGTCGTGCACGCCCGCGGCTCCGGCGCGTACGGCTACTTCGAGGTCACCGACGAGGTGTCGCGGTACACCCGGGCGGGCTTCCTCTCCGAGGTCGGCAAGCGCACCGAGGTCTTCCTGCGCTTCTCGACCGTGGCCGGCAACCTGGGTGCCAGCGACGCGGTGCGCGACCCGCGCGGCTTCGCGGTGAAGTTCTACACCGAGGAGGGCAACTACGACCTCGTCGGCAACAACACCCCGGTGTTCTTCATCAAGGACCCGGTCAAGTTCCCCGACTTCATCCACTCGCAGAAGCGCGACCCCTACACCGGCGTGCAGGAGGCGGACAACGTCTGGGACTTCTGGGCCCACTCGCCGGCCTCGACCCACCAGATCACCTGGTTGTTCGGCGACCGGGGCATCCCCGCCTCGTACCGGCACATGAACGGCTACGGCTCGCACACCTACCAGTGGGTCAACGCCGACGGTGACGCCTACTGGGTGAAATACCACTTCAAGACCAACCAGGGCATCCGCTGCCTGGACGCTGGCCAGGCGGCCGAGATGGTCGGCGGCGACGCCGACTCGCACCAGCGCGACCTCCACCAGGCCATCGAGCGCGGGGTGTTCCCGTCCTGGACCCTCTACGTCCAGCTGATGCCGGTCGCCGAGGCCGCGGACTACCGCTTCAACCCCTTCGACCTCACCAAGGTGTGGCCGCACGCCGACTACCCGCTGGTCAAGGTCGGCCGCCTGGTGCTCAACCGGAACCCGGAGAACGTCTTCGCCGAGGTCGAGCAGGCCGCGTTCTCGCCGAACAACTTCGTGCCCGGCATCGGTCCCTCCCCGGACAAGATGCTCCAGGGGCGGTTGTTCGCCTACGCGGACGCCCAGCGCTACCGCCTCGGGGTCAACCACACCCAGCTGCCGGTGAACGCCCCGCGCGCCACCGAGGCGAACAACTACGGCCGGGACGGGCTGATGGCGGCCAACGGCGCCGGCCGCGCCAAGAACTACGAGCCCAACTCGTTCGGCGGACCGGCCCAGACCGACGAGGCGCTCGCCGCGCCGGTCGAGGTGAGGGGCCACACCGGTTCGTACACCACGCCGGCGCACACCAAGGACGACGACTTCTTCCAGGCCGGCGAGCTGTACCGGCTGATGTCGGCGGGTGAGAAGATCCGGCTGATCGACAACATCGCGGGCTTCCTGGCGCAGGTCTCGCGCGACGACATCGTGGAGAAGAACCTCGCCCACTTCCACGCGGCGGACGAGGAGTACGGCGCCCGGCTGGCCGCCGCCGTCGCCAAGCTGCGGGCGGGCGACGAGAACTGACGACTGCCGCACGACGGCCCCCTCCCCGCGCGGTCGGGGAGGCGGGCCGTCGTGGCGTTCGCCCGGGCCGGCCGACGGCCGCCGTACGGAACGGTCGCCGTACGGAACGGTCGCCGTACGGAACGGCCGTTGTACGGAACAGCCGCTGTACGGAACGTCCGCGGATATGCACGGACGGCAGTCGCCGGGGCCGCCGGGTCGATAGGCTGGTGCCTGCCCGCGGTCGCTCCGTGGGGGACATCGGAAGGGGACGACATGTCGACACCAGCCCCGGGTCGTCACGCCGCACTGGACCAGGGTCCGACGGACCCGTTCACCTCCCTCCAGCACGCCCTCAGACTGTTGGAGGCGGTCGACCGCCTCCCCGACGGCGCCACCCTGGTGGCCCTCGCCCGGGAGACCTCGCTCGGGTTGCCCACCGTACGGCGACTCGCCGAGATCCTGGAGGTCGAGGGCTACCTCCAGCGCCAGGACGGTGGTTGGCTGCTGGGAGGCACCTTCGCCCTGCTCGGCCAGCACAACCGGGAGCAGCTGGTGAAGGCCCGGCTCAACCGCAAACTCGCCGAACTCCGGGACGAGTTGGGTGCCGCGGTGTACTTCAGCCGCTACCACGACGGCGAGTTGACGGTGGAGGCGGTCTCAGCCGCCGACCACGCGCCGGCGGTGCAGGAGTGGGTGGACTTCCGGGCCACCGCGCACGCCAGCGCGATCGGCAAGTGCCTGCTCAGCCAGCTGGACTCGGACGCCCGGCTCGACCACCTCTCCCGGCACCCGGTCGCCCGGCTCACCTCCCGTACCGTCATCGACGCCGACCAGCTGATGCACCGGCTGGAGCGGCAGCCGGCCACGGTGCCGGTGCTGGACATCCAGGAGTACGCGCTGGGCACGGTGTGCGCGGCGGTGCCGATCACGGCGGGCAGCACGGTCGGCTGCCTGGCCACCTCGATGCCGGTGGGCAACATCCACAAGCTGAAGGCCGCCGCCGAGCTGCTGGCGGCCCGGGCGGCGCCGCTGATGCTGGCGATGGCGGTCTGAGCGTCGTCGCCCGGCCGCAGGGCCCCGTCGGACGCGTGCCGTCCGGCGGGGCCCTCCGGCTTCGCGGCGGCCCGAACGCGCGTTCCGACCCGTGTTCGCCAGGCCTTCGCGCGGCGTGCGTCACTTATTAGACTCGATGTCGATAAGGGGTGCCGAAACCCTTGTCCCCGCGGCTACCCGCGAGTACGTTTCCCTGAGTCGAGCCGCCGCTCCCAGGTCAGGAGGGTCCGCCATGTCCCGTTCCACCCCCGTCCCCGCCCTCGCCGCCCCCGCCGAGCGCGTGCACGACGGTCTCGTCCTGGAGCCCAGGGACGTCCGTTTCGACTGGGCGGGGCTGCCGCTGCACTGGATCCCGGACGAGCCGATGGCCACCCACGTGATCAACGTGCTGCACCTGCTGCTGCCCGAGGGGGAGCGGTGGTTCGTCAAGGTCTTCAAGGAGGCGCTGCCGCTCGTCCGGGACGAGCAACTGCGCGAGGAGGTCCTCGGGTTCATCGGGCAGGAGGCCATCCACGCGGAGGCGCACCAGGAGGTCCTGGAGCACCTGCTCGGCCAGGGGCTCGACCCCCGGCCCTACGTCCGGCAGGTCTCCTGGCTGTTCCGCCGCGTCCTCGGTGACAAGCCGGGTCTGACGCCGGCCCAGCGGCGGGAGAACATCATCGAGCGGGTCGCCTTCGTCGCGGCGATCGAGCACTTCACCGCCTTCCTCGGCAACTGGATCCTCAACTCCCCGGGGCTGGACCGGGCCAAGGCCGACCCGACGATGGTGGACCTGCTGCGCTGGCACGGCGCGGAGGAGGTCGAGCACCGCAGTGTCGCCTACGACCTGATGGTCCACCTGGACCCGGGCTACCTGCGCCGGGTGCGCGGGATGGTGATCTCGGGGCCGCTGCTGGTCCACCTGTGGGTGCGCGGGGCCCGCTTCCTGCTCGCGGCGGACCCGACCCTCGAAGGGCGGCTCAAGCCCACCTGGCGCGAGGCGGGCCGGATCTCCAAGCGCGGGTTGCTGCCGGACCCGGTCAAGTCGGTCCGCTCCGGGCTGCGCTACCTGCGACCGGGCTACCACCCGACTCAGGAGGGCTCCTCCAGTCAGGCGCTGGGCTACCTCGCCACCTCCCCGGCCGCCCGGGCGGCGGCGGGGCGCGGGTGAGGGGTGAAACGGGTGGCGGCTGACAGATGTCAGCGAACAGAAAACGTTTTCTGTTCGCTGACATCTGAAATCCGTTCGCTGAAACCTGTTCGTTGAACTCCGAAACCCGCACCACATACCCCGCACCCCGCCGGCCGCCCCGCACCCCCGTCTCGCCGCCCCAGCCCGCGCCGCCCGCCCCTCCCGACGCCCAAGGACCCCACCGGATGGACCTGCTCACCCCACCCCCCGACCTCTACGGCCGCCCCCGCGCCGACGGCTTCATGCGCTTCGTCACCGCCTTCGCCGACCGCTACTCCCCGGCCCTCGGCGGCCCGCTGCTGCGCCGCAACCCCCGCCGCCCGCCCGGCCGCCCCACCCCGCCCCTCCAACTGGTCGTCACCGAGCGCCGCCCGCTGGCGGCCGACGTCGTCGAGCTGAGCTTCGCCGACCCCTCCGGCGGCTCACTGCCCGGCTGGCAGCCCGGCGCCCACCTGCGCCTCGCCCTGCCCTCCGGCCGCGAGCGCCACTACTCCCTCAGCGGCGACCCGGCCGACCGCACCACCTACCGCATCGCCGTCCGGCGGCTGCCCGGGGGCGGCGGCGGGTCCGTCGAGGTCCACGACGCCCTGCACCCCGGCACCCGGCTCACCGCCCGCCGCCCGCGCAACGGCTTCGCCTTCTGCGCCGAACCCGCCGTCCTCCTGCTGGCCGGCGGCATCGGCATCACCCCGCTGCTCCCGATGGCCCGCGAGGCCCAGCGCCACGGCCTGGACTGGCGCCTGGTGCACGTCGGCCGCAGCGCCGGCACCCTCCCGTACACGGACGAGCTGCGCGCCCTCGACCCGCGCCGGGTGGTGCTGCGCACCGACGACGAGCACGGCGGCGTCCCCACCGGTGCGGAGCTGCTCGCCCACGCCCCGCGCGGAGCCGCCGTCTACTGCTGCGGCCCGGCCCCGATGCTGACCGCCGTGCAGCGCGCCCTGGACGGGTCACCGGCCGCCTCCCTGCACTTCGAGCGCTTCGGTGCCGCCCCGGTCACCGGCGGCGAGCCGTTCGCCGTCCGCCTCGGCGCCGACGGCCCGACCCTCGACGTCCCCGCCGACCGCTCCGCCCTGGACGTGCTGCGCGAGGCTCGCCCGGACCTCCCGTACTCCTGCCACCAGGGCTTCTGCGGCACCTGCGAGGTCCGCGTGCTGGCCGGCTCGCCCGACCACCGGGACCGCCGCCTCACCCCCGAGCAGCGTGCCGCCGGCGCCCTGCTGCCCTGCGTCTCCCGGGCCGCCGAGGGCGAGACCCTCGTGCTCGACCTCCAGTAGAAGGAGCCCCGCCATGGCGACCGCGACCCCCGCCTTCCGCTACACCGAGCACGACCTCGCCCGCTTCCGGGAGACCCAGCAGCTCGCCTACCACTGCGCCGAGCAGGTCGCCGCCTGGATCGAGCCCGGCGTCACCGAACGGCAGGCTACCGCCGAGCTGCGCCGCCGCCTGGTCGCCGCCGGTGTGCAGGACTTCTTCCACGTCCCCTTCGCGTGGTTCGGCGACCGCACGGCCTTCCGGCACTTCCACACCCCGCTCCAGTTCTTCGCCGGCAACCGCCGCCTGGAGGAGGGCATGCCGTACGTGCTGGACTGCGCGCCCGTGGTGGACGGTTACACCGCCGACATCGGCTACGGCGGCAAGGTCGGCGAGAACCGGGTCTGGGACAGGCTGGCCGCCGACCTGGAGGTCTACCGGAAGCTGATCCTCGACGAGGTGCGGGCCCGCAAGCCGCTCTCCGAGGTGTACGCCGCGGTGGACGCGCAGATCGCCGCGCACGGCTACGACAACCGCCACCAGGTCTACCCTGGCCGGGTGATCGGCCACCAGGTGACCCGCAACACGGCGCGCGGCCCGGCCGGGGTGAACGTGTTCGGCTTCGGGGTGCGCACCCTCCAGACCCTCGGCCGCGAGCTCATCTCCGAGCGGCTGCACGGCCGTTCACCGCTCTGGGCGGACGGCCGGTCGTCCCGGCACGCGCCCACCCCCGGGCTGTGGGCGGTCGAACCGCACATCGGCTTCCGGGGCGTCGGCATCAAGTTCGAGGAACTGCTGGTGGTCACCGAGGACGACGCCCACTGGCTCGACGACGACCTGCCGCACGTCCGCCGCTGGGCCGCCACCGCCGGGCGAACCGCCCCTGCCACGACCACCGCCCCGATCGCCGCTGACCGGACCACCCTGGAGGCCACCCGATGAAGCGCCCGTCGAAGTCCGAGCCGCTGCCCGAGCCGCTTCCCGAGCCAGTGCCCGAGGCGCTGTCCGGCACACGGTCCGTGACGGCAGGTCAGGTCCGTCGCCGGACGGTCCGCTCCGGCGGACTCCCGCTCGCCGTCTTCGAACAGGGCGACCCGGCCGCCCCCACCGTCCTCCTCGTGCACGGCTACCCCGACACCCACACCGTCTGGGACGACATCGCCGCCGACCTCGCCCGCGACCACCACGTGGTCCGCTACGACGTGCGCGGCGCGGGGGAGTCGGGAGTCCCCGCCACCCGGGACGGCTACCGCCTGGAGCACCTCGCCGAGGACCTGTTCGCCGTCGCCGACGCCGTCAGCCCTGACCACCCGGTGCACCTGCTGGCCCACGACTGGGGCTCGATCCAGTCGTGGGAGGCCGTCACCGCGCCCGGCGCCGAACGCCGGATCGCCTCGTACACCACCCTGTCCGGCCCCAGCCTGGACCACATGGGCCACTGGCTGCGCCACCGGCTGCGCCGCCCCACCCCGCGCCACCTGGGCCAACTGCTGCACCAGGGCCTCCACTCCTGGTACATCACCGCCTTCCACCTGCCCTACCTCGCCCCCGGGATCTGGCGCCTGGGCCTGGCCCGGGCCTGGCCGCGAGTGCTGCGCGACCTGGAGCACGTCACCCCGCGCGCCGACCACCCGCAGCCCACCCTGCGCCGCGACGCGGTCCGCGGCATCGAGCTGTACCGGGCCAACTTCCGCCCCACCCTGGGCAGTCCGCGCGAGCGGCCGACCGAGGTGCCGGTCCAGCTGATCACCCTCACCCGGGACCGGTACGTCGGCACCTACCTCTCCGAGGGGCTGGAACGCTGGGCGCCGAAGCTGACCCGCAGGACGCTGCACGCCGGCCACTGGTCGGCGCTGCTGGAGAAGGGATCCACCGTGGCCGCACTGGTCCGCGAGTTCGCCGCCCGCGTCGACGAGGGGCAGGGCCGGCCGGCCGAGGACGACGGCCGGCTGGTCGTGGTCACCGGCGGCGGCAGCGGCATCGGACGGGCCACCGCGCTCGCCTTCGCGGAGGACGGCGCCCGGGTGGTGGTCTGCGACGTCGACCTGGAGGCCGCCGAGCGCACCGCCGAACTCGCCTCGCTGATCGGCCCGAAGGCGCACGCCTACCGGGTGGACGTCTCCGACGGTGCCGCGGTGGACGCCTTCGCGCAGACCGTCGCCGCCGAGCACGGGGTGCCCGACGTGATGGTCAACAACGCGGGCATCGGCCACTCCGGGACGTTCCTCCAGACCACCGAGAAGGAGTGGCAGCGCGTCCTGGACGTCAACCTCTGGGGCGTGATCCACGGTTGCCGGGCCTTCGGCACCCTGATGGCCGACCGAGGCCAGGGTGGCCACATCGTCAACGTCTCCTCGGCCGCCGCCTACCTGCCCTCCAAGGCACTCACCGCCTACGCCACCAGCAAGGCCGCGGTGTTCATGCTCTCCGACTGCCTGCGCGCCGAGTTCGTCGGCCACGGCATCGGCGTCTCCACCATCTGCCCCGGCATCGTCAACACCAACATCACCCGCACCTCCACCTTCTCCGCCACGACGGCCGACGAGCAGGCCGCCAAGCAGGCCCGCGCCGCCAGGCTCTACGCCCGCCGCGGCTTCCCCCCGGAGAAGGTCGCCACCGCGATCGTCACCGCCGCCCGCACCGGCAAGCCCGTCGTCCCCGTCACCCCCGAGGCCAAGGCCGCCCACTTCCTCTCCCGCCTCAGCCCGGGCCTCCTGCGCCTCGCCGCCCGCCTCAACCTCACCTGACCGGGTGAACACCGCCCGACCGGGCCATCGGGGTCCGGGGTGTTGTCTACGCTTGTCCTTGACATCGCAGGCCCCACCCCGTTTCGGGAGGTTGACCATGGCCCGTACCGTGATAGACGTCAACGACGAGCTGTTGGCCGAGGCCGCGGAGATTCTCGGCACGACATCCGAGGTCGCGACCGTCAATGCCGCGCTTGAGGACCTCGTGAAGCGCCGCAAGCGCCAGACTTTCATGGCCTGGCTTGCCGAGGGCGGGCTGCCCGATCTCACCGGACCGGTGGAAGAGGGTGAGTGAGCTTCTCCTGATCGACAAGTCGGCCTTCGCCCGCTATTCCAAGCCGACGGTCAAGCCCGTGCTTGATCCGCTGATCAGCAGAGGATTGGTCGCGATCTGCGGCGCCGTCGAGCTGGAGATCATGCACAGCGCCCAGTCCAAAGCCGATGCCCTGCAGATCCGGGAGGGCCTGAGCGGCTTCGACTGGCTGCCCACGCCCGACGAGGTGTGGGACCGGGCCATCGAGGTGCAGGCCCTCCTGACCGCCTCCGGCAGCTGGCGGGCGCTGTCGGTGCCGGACCTCGTCATCGCGGCCACCGCCGAGCGCCATGGCGCCACCGTGCTCCACTACGACGGCGACTACGACATGATCGCCGCCGTGACCGGTCAGCCGACCGAGTGGGTCGTGCCTCCCGGGTCGGCGGACTGACCGTTCTGCCGGATGGGCGTCGCCCGGCCGCCCGGCGGGGTCCTGCGGGGGCTGTGAGAGCATCGAGGCCCATGGAGATGACAACGGCCCTGTGGTCCTTCGCCCTCGTCGTGGGGCTGCTCACGCTCACGCCCGGGCTCGACACCGCGCTGGTGCTGCGCACCTCGGCGCTGGGCCGGCGAAGCCAGGCCTGGGGGGTCGTCCTGGGGATCCAGACCGGGACGCTGATCTGGGGGACGCTGACCTCGGCCGGGGTGACGGCGCTGCTGACCGCCTCGCAGGTGGCGTACGACGTGCTGCGCTGGGCGGGCGCGGCCTACCTGGTGTGGATGGGCATCGGGATGCTGCGTGACCGCGGTGGCCGGGCGGTGGCCGAGGAGGAGCCCGAGGAGGGCGGGTTCGCGCACGGCTGGCGCCGGGGCACGCTGACCAACCTGCTGAACCCCAAGGTCGGGGTGTTCTACGTGGCCGTGCTGCCGCAGTTCATCCCGGCCGGCGCCCCGCACTTCGCCGCCGGCGTGGCGCTGACCTGCGTGCACGTCGTCGAGGGCGTGCTCTGGTCGACCGTCCTGGTCGGCTTCGCCCAGGTGCTGCGCGGCTGGCTGCGCCGCCCGGCCGCCCGGCGGCTGATGGACCGGGTGACCGGCACGGTCGTGGTGGGCTTCGGCCTGAAGCTGGCGCTGACCGACTAGCTCCAGGGCCCGGGGCTCCGGCCTCCGGCCTCAGGCCGCGTGGGTGCGGGACGCCGGGCCGTCCGTCGTGTCGCCTCCGTTGGCCCCGGCCCCCGCCCCGTCGTGGTGGATCGGCCCGTCCGAGGCGCTCAGCGGCAGGCAGCCGCCGCCGCGCCGGTGGGCGATGATCTCGGCGGCGACCGAGACCGCCGTCTCCTCGGGGGTGCGGGAGCCGAGGTCCAGGCCGATCGGGGAACGCAGCCGGGCCAGTTCGGCTTCGGTGAGTCCGGCCTCGCGCAGCCGCGCCGCCCGCTCCCGGTGGGTGCGGCGCGAACCCATCGCGCCGACGTAGCCGACCGGCAGCCGCAGCGCGCGTTCCAGCAGCGGGATGTCGAACTTGGCGTCGTGGGTGAGCACGCACACCACGGTGCGCCCGTCGATCCGGCCGAGCTGGGAGTCCAGGTAGCGGTGCGGCCAGTCGACCACCACCTCGTCGGCCTCGGGGAAGCGACGGGCGGTGGCGAAGACCGGCCGGGCGTCGCAGACGGTCACCCGGTAGCCCAGGAACCGGCCGATCCGCACCACCGCGGCGGCGAAGTCGATCGCCCCGAACACCAGCATCCGCGGCGCGGGCACGTACGACTCGACGAAGCAGCCGACGGTGCCCAGCCGCCGGTCGTCGCAGGGGCGTCCGTCCAGGCCGAGCACGAGGCGCCCGGTGCGCCCGGCCTCCAGCATGGCCCGGGCCTCGGCGACGAGCGCCCGCTCCAGCCCGCCGACCGTCGAGGGTGCCGGTGAGAGCGCGCCGACGGCACCGGAGGCGGTGACGGCCAGGGTGGCGCCGAGCAGCCCGCCAGGCCCGTCGATCACCCGGATCAGGGCCACCGGTGTGCCGGCCGCGATGTGGGCGATCCCGGCGTCCAGTCCGGCGTCGGCCCCCGGCACCACCGGCTGGACGAGGACGTCCAGGGCGCCGCCGCAGGTCAGCCCCACCGCGAAGGCGTCCTCGTCGCTGTACCCGAAGCGCTCCAGCACCGGCTGGCCGCTCGCGATCGCGGCCCGGCACAGCTCGTAGACGGCCCCCTCGACGCACCCGCCGGAGACGCTGCCGACCGCTTCGCCGTCCGCGTCCACGGCCAGCGCCGCCCCTGGGTCGCGCGGCGCGCTGCCGCTGACGCCGACCACGGTGGCCACGGCGAAGGAGCGCCCGGACGCGTGCCAGGCCAGCAGCTGCTCGGCGATGTCCTGCATGGCGAGGGCTCCTTACACGGTTTCGACAGTAGCGGGAGGCGCCGGAGTACGGGAAACGGCACCGTACGGCAAGCGCCGCCGTACGGGAAACGAGCCCGCACGGCGGCGGTGGCGCCCGCCCCGGCGGCGCCTGCGCCCCTCCGCCGCCTGGCCCCGGCCGCCCCGGCGTCTTCCCGCCCTCAGCCCGGCCGTTCGGTGGTCAGGTGCTCCGGCCGGACCGGGATGCGGTGGAGCGCCAGCCCGGTGGCGGCGCGGATGGCGGCCACGATGGACGGCGTCGCCGAAACGGTCGGCGCCTCGCCGACCCCGCGCAGCCCGTACGGCGCGTTGGGGTCGGGCAGTTCGAGCAGTTCCACCGGCATCGGCGGGGTGTCCAGGATGGTGGGGATCAGGTAGTCGGTGAAGGAGGCGTTGCGCACCTCGCCGTCCCGCACGATGATCTCCTCCATCACCGCGAGACCCAGCGCCTGGGCGCAGCCGCCCTGGATCTGGCCGACCACGGAGAGCGGGTTGAGTGCCCTGCCGACGTCCTGGACGGCGCTGAGCTCGACCACCTTGACCAGGCCCAGCTCGACGTCCACGTCCACCACCGCGCGGTTGGCGCAGAAGCTGTACTGGACGTGGCCGAAGCCCTGGCCGGTCTCCCTGTCGAACGGCTGGGTGGGCCGGTGGCGGTACTCGCGGGTGGCCTCGACGGCCTCGTCGCCGAGCAGGTCCACGACGGGTGCGAGCACGCCGGCGCTCCTCGACACCACCTTGCCGTCGGCCAGCGCCAGGTCGTCGTGGGTCCAGCCGTAGCGCCGGCGACCCCGGTCGAGCAGTTCGCGGCGCACCGCCTCGGCGGCCACCTTCACCGCGCCGCCGGTCATGTACGTCTGGCGCGAGGCGGAGGTCGACCCGGCCGACCCCACCCCGGTGTCGGCCGGGTGGATGGTGACCTGCTCGACGCCCAGTTCGGTGCGGGCGATCTGGGCGTGCACGGTGACGCCGCCCTGGCCGACCTCGGCCGCCGCGGTGTGCACCAGCGCGACCGGCTCGCCGCCGATCGCCTCCAGCCGCACCCGCGCGGTGGAGTAGTCGTCGAAGCCCTCGGAGAAGCCGACGTTCTTGATGCCGACCGAGTAGCCGACGCCGCGGACGATCCCCTCGCCGTGCGAGGTGTTGGACAGCCCGCCGGGCAGCCGGCGCGGGTCCGGGCGCCCGGTGTCCAGCGGCGGCGGCAGCGGCATCTCCTTGGCCCGGCGCAGCAGTTCGGCCACCGGCGCGGGTGCGTCGACCTGCTGCCCGGTGGGCATGCGGTCGCCCTGGGACATCGCGTTGAGCTGCCTCAACTCCACCGGGTCCACGCCCAGTTCGGCGGCCAGCTTGTCCATCTGCGACTCGTAGCCGAACGCCGCCTGCACCGCGCCGAAGCCGCGCATCGCGCCGCAGGACGGGTTGTTGCTGTAGAGCGCCAGGGCGTGCATCCGCACGTTCGGGACCACGTACGGGCCGTTCCCGAGCGAGGCTGCGTTGCCGACCACGGCGGGGGAGGTGGAGGCGTACGCGCCGCCGTCCAGCACGATCCGGCAGTCGGAGAAGACGAGCTTGCCGTCCCGGGTGGCGCCGTGCTCGTAGTGCATCCGCGCCGGGTGGCGGTGGACGTGGCCGAAGAACGACTCGTCCCGGGAGTAGACGATCTTGACAGGCCTTCCGGTGCGCAGGGCCAGCAGACAGGCGTGGATCTGCATCGACAGGTCCTCGCGGCCGCCGAACGCGCCGCCGACGCCCGCCAGGGTGAGCCGGACCTTCTCCTCCGGCAGACCGAGCACCGGCGCCATCTGCCGGCGGTCGGCGTGCAGCCACTGGGTGGCGATGTAGAGGTCGACGCCGCCGTCCTCGGCGGGCACCGCGAGGCCGGACTCCGGGCCGAGGAAGGCCTGGTCCTGCATGCCGACCTCGTAGTCGCCGCTGACGATGACGTCGGCCATCGCCCGCACCTCGTCGGTCACCCCGAGGCCGGCCACCAGCCGCTGCTCGTGGCAGATGTTGCCGTGGGCGTGGGACTTGTACTCGTGCGGCTCGTGCACGTAGCCGTACGTCAGGGGGTCGAGGCACTGCTCCTCGGTGACGATCGGGGTGAGCACCTCGTACTCGACCGCGATCCGCTCCACCGCGCGGCGGGCCGTCTCGGGGTGGTCGGCGGCGACCAGCGCGACGGGCTCCCCGTGGTAGCGGACCTTGTCGACGGCCAGGGCCGGCTGGTCCTGGACCTCCAGGCCGTAGTACTTCGTGCCGGGGATGTCCTCGTGCGTCAGCACCGCGTGCACCCCGGGCAGCTTGAGCGCCTCGGAGACGTCCACCGAGAGGATGTTCGCCCGGGGGTGCGGCGAGCGCAGGGCCGTGCCCCAGAGCATGTCCTCGTGCCACAGGTCGGAGGAGTAGGCGAACTCGCCGCGGACCTTCAGGTGGCCGTCCGGGCGCAGCGGCGAGCCGCCGATGCCGTCCTTGGCGGCCTGGTTGAGCTTCTGGAGGTTCTTCTGCCCCTGGATGGTCCGCGCGTTCATTCCCCGGCCCCCTTCCCGGCCCCAGTCCCAGTCCCGGTCTCGGTCTCGCTCCCCGTCCCCGTCCCCGTCTCCGTTTCCGCCCCGGCCCCTGCTCCCGGTTCCGCCCCCGCGCACTTGCGGGCCGAGGCCAGCCGCACCGCGTCCATGATCTTCTCGTAGCCGGTGCAGCGGCACAGGTTGCCGGAGAGCGCCTCGCGGATGTCCTCGTCGCTCGGCCGCGGGTCGTCCGCCAGCAGCGCGTCGGTCTGCACCAGCAGGCCGGGTGTGCAGAAGCCGCACTGGACGGCGCCGGCGTCGACGAAGGCCCGCTGGACCAGGCCGAGTTCGCCGTCCCGCCCGCCCAGGCCCTCGACCGTGCGCACCTCGCGGCCCTGCGCCTGGCCGGCCGCGACCAGGCAGGAGCAGACCGGCACGCCGTCCAGGTAGACCGTGCAGGAGCCGCACTCGCCCTGCTCGCAGGCGTTCTTCGAGCCCGGCAGGCCGACCCGCTCGCGCAGCACGTACAGCAGGCTCTCGCCCTCCCACACGTCGTCGGCGTAGACCGGTTTGCCGTTGGCGGTGAACGTCACCCTCATGCGGCGCTCCTGATCTGCTCGCGGTAGTCGTTCCAGGTCCAGGTGAGGGTGCGGCGGGCCATGACGGCGAGCGCGTGCCGGCGGTAGTCGGCGGTGCCCCGGACGTCGTCGATCGGCGAGGCCGCGTCCTTCACCAGTTCGCCGAAGCGCCGCACCACCTCGGCCTCCAGCGGCTCGCCGGACTCCCACAGGCCGCGCCCGCCGAGCACGCCCTGGAGGTACTCCTCGGCCGCGGTGGCGCGGCGCGGCGTGGGCGCGGCCGAGCCGATCCCGGTCCCGACGGTGGCGCTGCCCGGGTGCAGGGCGAGGCCGAACGCGCAGACCGCGATCACCATGGCGTTGCGGGTGCCGATCTTGGAGAACTGCTGGGGCCCGTCCGCCACCGGGACGCGCACAGAGCGGATCAGCTCGTCGTCCGCCAGGAGGTTGCGCTTCACCCCGACGTAGAAGTCGTCGATCGGGATCAGCCGGGTGCCGCGCACCGAGGCCGCCTCCACGAGGACGTCCCGCCCGGCCGCCAGCAGCGCGGGGTGGGCGTCGCCGGCCGGGGAGGCCGCGCCGAGGTTGCCGCCGACGGTGCCGCGGTTGCGGATCTGCGGCGAGCCGACGGTCCGGGAGGCCAGCGCCAGCCCGGGCAGCCGGCCGGACAGCTCCGCGATGATCCGGGCGTACGGGACGGCGGCGCCGAGCCGCACGACACCGCCGTCGTCCGACCACTCGGCGAGCTCGGCGACCCGGTTCAGGTCGAGGAGCGCGGACGGCCGGCGCACGTCGAAGTTCAGCTCGACCATGACGTCCGTGCCACCCGCGATGGGCAGCGCGGTCGGGTGCTCGGCCTTCGCCGCGAGTGCCTCCTCCCAGGTGGCGGGCCGAAGGAACTCCATGCGGGTGCCTCCTCACGTCGTCGCCGCCCGGGACGGGGCGGCGTGTCGCCAGTGAACCGCCGTGAGCGGGCCCGGCGGCAGTCACCGATGGCATGAAGCCCCGGCGGTGAGCCCGCCCGGCATCCTGTACGTTCCTCTAAGGAGGGGAGTCCCGCAGCCCAGGTGTCCGCCGGGTGCCACCTACGACCGTAATCCGGCCGTGGTGCGCGGGCCACGGCCCGGGCACACTCCGCTTCGGCCAGGCCCTATCGTTACCCCTTCGCCCCCCTTCCCCCCCAAGCCCCGTTAAGGAGTCCGCGGATGCGCGTCCGTGACCTGCTCGCCCCCGGCGCCCCGCGACTGCGCCTGCTCGCGGCCGAGGAAGAGCTGGACCGGCAGATCAGCGGCGTGATGACGACGGACCTCCAGGACCCGGGCCGCTACCTGCACGGCGGCGAACTGGTGCTCACCGGCATGCTCTGGCGCACCGTCCCGGCCGACTCCGAGCGCTTCGTGCGCACCCTGGCGGCCGGCGGCGCGGTGGCCCTGGCGGCCGGCGAGGCCGAGGTCGGCCCGGTGCCCGAGGACCTGGTGGAGGCCTGCCGCCGGCACCGGATGCCGCTGCTCGCCGTCCCCGACGACATCGCCTTCGGCACCGTCACCGAGTTCATCGGCCGCCAGGTCTCGGCGGACCGCGCCGCCGACCTGTCCGCCCTGGTCGACCGGCACCGCCTGCTGGTCTCGGCGGCCGGTGCCGGGGGACTGGACGCCGTGCTGGACCTGCTCGGCGGCGACCTCGACCTGGACTGCTGGGTGCTCACCCCGACCGGCGGGGTGATCGCCGGCCCCGCCGACGGGCTCTGCGCCCAGGACCGCGACCAGCTGGTGCGCGCCCACCTCGCCGCCCAGCGCCAGCGTCGCCGCCCCCCGCACCGGGTCCGGCTGGCCGCCGGCGCCTTCTCGCTGCTGCCCGCCCCGGCCTCCGGTGGGCAGGACACCGCGCAGGACGCCCCGCAGGCCGGTTCGCTGCTGGCGGACTGGATGCTCGTGGTGGCCGGCGACGTCACCGAGTGGACCGCCAAGCGCCGGCAGCTCGCCGAGAACCTGGCCCGGCTGGTCGCCGCCGAACGCTACCGCCGTGACGAGGGCCGCAGGCTGCGCCGCCGCCTCGCCGACGAGGTGCTCGCCCTGCTGCGCCGCGACGCCGACCCGGCCGAGATCGGCCGCACCCTGTATGCCTCCTCGGCGATGGCCGCCGGCTACGAGGCCCCCGAGTCCGGCTCCCCGGCGGAGCAGGGCCCCTGGCTGGTGCTCAGCGCCGAGGGCACCGGCCTGCCGGAGGGCACCGTACGCGCCGTCCTGGAGGAGGCGCTCGGGGGCACCACCGACCGAGCCCTGGTCGCCGGGACGGGCACCGGCGCCGTGGTGGTGCTGCCCGCTCCGGACGGCCCGGTGCCCGCCGATGCCCTGCGCGACCTGCTCGCCCCGCTGGAGGCCGGGCTCGGCCCCGAGGGCCGGATCACCCTCGGCGTCTCCGCCCCCGCCGCCGGGGCCGGGGGGCTGCGCGGCGCCCTGGAGGAGGCCCGGCACGCCGGGCGGATCGCCGCCTCCCGGATCGGCCGGGTCTGCGTCGCGGGCCCCGAGGAACTCGCCTCGCACGTACTGCTGCTGGCCGCCGTCCCCGACGAGGTGCGCCGCGCCTTCCGCGGCCGGCTGCTGGACAAGGTGATCGCGTACGACCTGGAGCACCAGGCGGACCTGGTCCGCACCCTGGAGGCCTTCCTGCGCTCGGACGGCTCCTGGACCCGCTGCGCGGCGCAGCTGCACGTCCACGTGAACACCCTGCGGTACCGGATCGGGCGGATCGAGGAGCTGACCGGGCGCGACCTCTCTCGCCTGGAGGACCGGGTGGACTTCTACCTGGCGCTGGAGCTGGCCTGAGGGCGGGCCGCCGCCGCCCAGCCCCGATCAAGCCCGGCCCGGATCAAGCCCGACCCCCACCACGACCGGCCCCGACCACGACCGGTCCCCGCTGCCACCGACCCCGCCACGACCGACTCCGCAGCGCCCGCGACGCCAGCGGCGAGCGCGACGCGGAAGGGCCCGCCGCGAAAGCTTCGCGGCGGGCCCTTCCGTACGGTTCGCTACGGCGTGCCGACTACTGCGCCGGGATGACCGAGGTCAGCCACTGGAAGGCGCCCGGGACCATCTTCTTCCACTGCTCGGTGGTGTGCGGGCCGGTGCCCTCCTCCACCTGGACGGTGGTCGGGGCCTTGGCCGCGGCGCGGATCGCCTCGCCGTCCTCGTAGCCGTCGCCCTTGGAGCCGCTGATCAGCAGGGCCACCTTCGGCGGCTGCTGGGCGGTCTTCAGGATGTTCACGGGGTTGTTGGCCTCGCGCAGCTTCGGGTCCTTGCCGACCAGCGAGTCCGGCTCCTGGGCCGGGTCGTTGTAACCGGACATCGCGATGGCGGCCCGGTAGCGGTTGGGGTGGGCCAGCGACAGCTTGGCCGCGCAGTGCGCGCCGGCCGAGTACCCGGCGATCGCCCAGCGGTCCGGGGAGGGGTCGGCGCGGAAGTTGTCCAGCACCATCTGCGGGACGTCGCGGCTGACCCAGGCGTCGGCGTTGACCTTGCCGGGGACGTCGGTGCAGCCCGCGTCCTGGTTCAGCAGCTTCGTGCGGGGCGAGACCAGGATGAACGGGGCGACCTTGCCCTGCTGCATCAGCGGCTTGAGCTGGTCGGAGACCTTGAGGGTGCCGTACCAGGTGGAGGAGGAGCCCGGGAAGCCCGGGATCAGCTCGACCACGGGGAACTTCTTGTCCTTGAACGCCGGGTCGTTGTACTGCGGCGGCAGCCAGACCAGCACCTCGCCGTCGACCCCGGACACCTGGCCCTTGAGCTCGGTCTTCAGCACGTCGTTGGGGACGAGCGGGTCGTTCACACCGCCGAAGCTCTGCTTGACCTTCGGCGGCTCCTTGGTGGCGTCGGCGCTCTGGCCCGGGGTGGCGGCCGGGTCGACCGGCGCCACCACGGGGACCGCGCGGACGTGGTCACCGGTGCCGAGCAGGTCGTCCCAGTTGCCGTAGATCAGGTTGGCGTTGTTGACCATCACGAAGACCATCAGGACGGCCGTGACCTGGCAGAACATGATCATGACGATCCGGGTGAGGTACCGCACCGGCTGCGGGCCGCCGACCCTCCCCCAGAACAGCAGCGCCACCGTGATGGACACCGGCACAAGGATGACGGTGAGGAGGAAGAATGGCGTACCTGTCAGTTCCATCGATTCTCGTTATCGGGTCGCACGTCGCCCGGGGCCCACTCGCCCGAACGCACGTCAATGGCATCAGACGTGGTGAACCGATGATCGGTTGCCGTCCGAATCTGTGCGGAACCTGAGAGGAACATCACGTTCTCGTGATGAACCTCCTTCGGAGCGGCGCCTAGTCTGCCACCCGGACGCGCGAGGTCCGGACCAGATGTCCAGCGAACTACCAGGAAGGGTCCCCCGGGGCACCTTACCTCCCAGGCCGTTCGCGCCGCCGGGCGAGGCGGTGCGAGCCCGCACGGCCCGGGCAGGGAGACTATGGGGATGAGCATCACCCGCTTTCGCCCGTCCCGCCGCTTCTGGCCCGTCTGCGCCGTCCTGGCCGTAGCGGTCACCGCGGCCGGTTGCAGCAGTACCGGAGGAAGACGCGCCGAGGAGGCCCGCGCCAAGGCCGCGGCCACCGGCGGCAGCGCCGTCACCACCCCGCGCTGGAAGGTCGCCATGGTGACCCACGCCGGCGCCGGCGACGCCTTCTGGGACACTGTTCGCAAGGGCGCCGAGCAGGCCGCCGCCAAGGACAACATCACCTTCCTGTACTCCAACGACGCGCAGACCCAGAACCAGGTCCAGCTCGTCCAGGCCGCCATCGACCAGAAGGTCGACGGCCTGCTGGTCACCCTCGCCAAGGGCGACGCCATGGCCGACGTCCTCGGCAAGGCCAAGGCCGCCGGCATCCCCGTGATCACCATCAACTCCGGCCAGGAGTACTCGCAGAAGTTCGGCGCGCTCACCCACGTCGGCCAGGACGAGGCCACCGCCGGCCAGGCGGCCGGCGCCGAGCTGGCCTCGCGCGGCCGCAAGAACGTGCTCTGCGTGATCCACGAGCAGGGCAACGTCGGCCAGGAGCAGCGCTGCTCCGGCGCCCAGACCAAGTCCGGCGGCGCCTTCCAGGTGCTCTACGTCAACGGCGTGGACATGCCCGACGCCCGCGCCGCGATCTCCGCCAAGCTCCAGGCCGACCCGGCCATCGACACCGTGCTCACCCTCTCCGGCCCGATGGCCGCCACCGGCCTCCAGGCCGTCCAGGACGCCCACCGCAACGTCGAGCTGGACACCTTCGACCTGGGCACCCAGGTGGTGGCCGGGCTCAAGTCCGGCAGCGTCGGCTTCGCCGTCGACCAGCAGCCCTACCTCCAGGGCTACACCGGCGTCGACCTGATCTGGCTGTACAAGTACAACCTGAACATGCTCGGCGGCGGCCGGCCCGTCGAGACCGGCCCGCAGATCCTCACCAAGGACGACGCCGACGCGCTCGCCGAGTACGTCGCGAGGGGGACCAGGTGAGCACCCCCGACCTCCTCGCCCACGACGGCCTCGGGGGCGGGCGCCCGGCGGCGCTGCGGCGGCTGCTCGCCCGCCCCGAGCTGGGCTCGCTGATCGCCGCCGTCGCCGTCTTCCTGGTGTTCGCCGTCGTCGCCGAACCCTTCCTGCGGGTCTCCTCGCTGGGCACCGTGCTGTACGCGGCCTCCACCATCGGGATCATGGCGGTGCCGGTCTCGCTGCTGATGATCGGCGGCGAGTTCGACCTCTCGGCCGGCGTGCTGGTCACCACCGCCGCGCTGACCTCCTCGATGGTCTCGTACCAGTTCACCGCGGTGACCTGGGTCGGCGTGCTGGTCTCGCTGGCGACCACGCTGGCCATCGGCTGGTTCAACGGCTGGATGCTGGGCCGCACCAAGCTGCCCAGCTTCATCGTCACGCTCGGCACCTTCCTGATGCTGACCGGTGCCAACCTGGGCGTCACCAAGGCGATCTCCGGCACCGTCTCCACCAAGTCGATCGCCGACATGCAGGGCTTCGCCTCCTGCCGCTGGCTGTTCGCCTCCGAGGTGACCGTCGGCGGGCTGGCGATCAAGGCCACCGTCTGGTGGTGGCTGGGCCTGCTGCTGGTCGGCAGCTGGGTGCTGCTGCGCACCCGCTTCGGCAACTGGATCTTCGCCGTCGGCGGCGACGCGGACGCGGCCCGCGCGGTCGGGGTGCCGGTCGCCCGGACCAAGACCGTGCTCTACCTGGGCGTCGGCTTCGGCGCCTGGGTGCTGGGCCAGCACCTGCTGTTCTCCTTCGACACCGTGCAGTCCGGCGAGGGCGTCGGCAACGAGCTGATCTACATCGTCGCCGCGGTCATCGGCGGCTGCCTGATCACCGGCGGCTACGGCTCGGTGGTCGGCTCGGCGCTCGGCGCGCTGATCTTCGGCATGGCCAGCAAGGGGATCATCTACGCCCAGTGGAACCCGGACTGGTTCAAGTTCTTCCTCGGCGCGATGCTGCTGCTGGCCGCGCTGCTGAACGCCTACGTCAAGCGCCGGGCCGAACGGGGGCCGCGATGAGCACGGACCTTTCGACGCTCCCGACGGCCTCCGCGGGGAGCGAGCTGCTGTCCCTGGACGGCGTCGGCAAGAGCTACGGCACCGTCCGGGCGTTGCAGGACGTCTCGCTGACCCTGCGGGCCGGCGAGATCAGCTGTGTGCTCGGCGACAACGGGGCGGGCAAGTCCACCCTGATCAAGATCATCGCGGGGCTGCACCAGCACGACGAGGGCCGCTACACGGTGGCCGGCGAGGAGGTCCGCCTCGACTCCCCGCGCCAGGCCCTGGACCGCGGCATCGCCACCGTCTACCAGGACCTCGCGGTCGTCCCGCTGATGCCGGTCTGGCGCAACTTCTTCCTCGGTTCCGAGCAGGGCATGCGCCGCTGGGGCGGTCTGCGGCTGGACGCCGACGGCATGCGCGCCACCACCCGCGAGGCGCTCGCCAGGATGGGCATCGACCTGCACGACGTCGACCGGCCGATCGGCACCCTCTCCGGCGGGCAGCGCCAGTGCGTGGCGATCGCCCGCGCGGTGCACTTCGGCGCCAAGGTGCTGATCCTGGACGAGCCCACCGCCGCGCTCGGCGTCAAGCAGTCCGGCGTGGTGCTCAAGTACGTCACCGCCGCCCGCGACGCCGGGCTCGGGGTCGTGCTGATCACCCACAACCCGCACCACGCCTACCTGGTCGGCGACCACTTCACCCTGCTCAAGCGGGGGCGGATGGCGGGCAGCCACCCGCGTGCCGAGATCGGTCTGGAACAGCTCACCACCGAGATGGCGGGCGGCTCCGACCTCGCCGAGCTCTCGCACGAGCTGGCCCGGCCCGGCCCTCCCGACGTCCTCGGCTCCCAGCCCGGCGACCGCGGTCCCGGCGACCGCGGTCCCGATCCTGATCCCGATTCCAGCGATTCCGATTTCCGTGAGGAGCGTCCGCGACCGTGACCGGCTCCCAAGGCAGCACCCGCCCGCCCGTCCTGCCCACGCTGCTCGGCCTCGGCCCGCGTGCCGAGCGCCGCCGCCGCGCCCTGCCCGCGGGGATACTGCGGCTGCCCACCATCGGCGTGGACATCGGCGGCACCAAGGTGGTCGCCGGGGTGGTGGACGGCGAGGGCAAGGTGCTGGAGAAGCTGCGCACCGACACCCCGCACAAGAGCAAGAGCCCCAAGGTGGTCGAGGACGTCATCGTCGAGCTGGTGCTCCAGCTCGCCGACCGGCACGACGTCCACGCCGTCGGCATCGGCGCGGCCGGCTGGGTGGACGCGGACCGCTCCCGGGTGCTGTTCGCCCCGCACCTCAACTGGCGCAACGAGCCGCTCCAGGAGGCGCTCAGCGAACGGCTGCGCTTCCCGGTGATCGTGGAGAACGACGCCAACGCGGCCGCCTGGGCCGAGTGGCGCTTCGGCGCCGGGCGCGGCGAGGACCACATGGTGATGCTCACGCTGGGCACCGGCATCGGCGGCGCGGTGGTCCGGGACGGCTACGTGGACCGGGGGAAGTACGGCCTGGCGGGCGAGTTCGGGCACATGCAGGTGCTGCCCGGCGGCCACCGCTGCCCGTGCGGCAACCGCGGCTGCTGGGAGCAGTACTCCTCCGGCAACGCGCTGGTGCGCGACGCGCGCGAGCTGGTAGCCGAGGAGTCCCCGGTGGTGCAGCCGCTGCTGGCCCGGGCGGGTGGCACGGTCGAGGGCATCACCGGACCGCTGGTCACCGAGGCCGCCCAGGACGGCGACCCGACCGCCACCGAGCTGCTCTACGAGGTCGGCACCTGGCTCGGCGTCGGCATCGCCAACCTGGCCGCCGCGCTGGACCCGGGCCGCTTCGTGATCGGCGGCGGGGTCTCCGAGGCCGGCGACCTGCTGCTCGCCCCGGCCCGGGACACCTTCCGCCGCACCCTCACCGGGCGCGGCTTCCGCCCCGAGGCCAGCATCGTGCACGCGGCGCTCGGCAACGAGGCGGGCCTGGTCGGCGCGGCCGACCTCGCCCGCCAGGTGGCGCGGCGCTTCCGCACCATCAAGCGGCGGCGGGTGGAGCGCAGCTCGCTGTAGGGGCGCCGCGCTCCACCGGGGGTGAACAGCCGACAGCCGACAGCTGACAACTTTCAGCAAACAGATTTCAGCGAACAGATTTCGTTATCTGTTCGCTGAAATCTGTCAGCTGTCGGCTGTTCCTCTTCCCGGCGGGCACCCGCCGCCGGGCCCTCCCTCCCCTCACTTCCGTCTCCTTCGGCCCGTCAACTACCCATTGGTAGCGGCGCGGTGTGGTTGTCGGATCATCCACGCTTGTGGAACAACTGAGTTGACGCCGACTCAGGAGGACTCGGATGAGGGCTCTGACCCGTCTCGCACCACCGCTGATGCTCGCCACCGCGCTGGTCTGCTCCAGCGTCGGACCGGCCGCGGCCGCCGGCGACGCGGCCCCGCCGCCCAAGGTGCCGGAGGCGGTGGGCTGGGGCGGGGCGGTGGCCACCGTCGACGCCGACGCCACCGCCGCCGGGATCGAGGTCCTGCGCAACGGCGGCAACGCGGTGGACGCGGCCGTCGCCGCCGCCGCGGCCCTCGGGGTCACCGAGCCGTACTCCTCCGGCATCGGCGGCGGCGGGTACTTCGTCTACTACGACCACGCGACCGGCCGGGTGCACACCATCGACGGTCGCGAGACGGCCGGCCGCACCGCCGACACCGGCCTGTTCCTGGAGAACGGCAAGCCGCTGGCCTTCGCCGACGCCGTCACCAGCGGCCTGTCCGTCGGAGTCCCCGGCACCCCCGCCACCTGGGACGCCGCGCTGCGCCGGTGGGGCACCCGCTCGCTCGCCCAGAGCCTCGAACCGGCCGAGCGGATCGCCGACCAGGGCTTCGTCGTGGACGACACCTTCCGCAACCAGACCGCGGACAACTACGCCCGGTTCAAGGACTTCCCGGCCACCGCCCGGCTCTACCTGCCGAACGGCAAGCCCCCCGAGGTCGGCAGCGTGCTGCGCAACCCCGACCTCGCCGCCACCTACCGGCTGCTCGCCAAGGACGGCGTGAAGGCCTTCTACCAGGGCGAGTTGGCCCGGGACATCGCCGACACCGTGCAGCACCCGCCGGTCGACCCGGCCTCCGGCCGCACCGCCCGGCCCGGCAAGGTCGACACCACCGACCTCGCCGCCTACCGGGTCCGCGACCAGGCGCCCACCCACGTCTCCCACGGCGCGTACGACATCTACGCGATGGCCCCCTCCAGCTCCGGCGGCACCACCGTCGGCGAGGCGCTCAACATCCTGGAGGACGGCGGCGACGTCTCCGCGTACAGCGGCACCCAGTACTACCACCACTTCCTGGAGGCCTCCCGGATCTCCTTCGCCGACCGCAACCGCTGGGTCGGCGACCCGGCCTTCAGTGACGTCCCCACCAAGCAGCTGCTGTCCGAGCGCTACGCCGCCTCCCGGGCCTGCCTGATCAGCCCGGACCACGCGCTCACCAGCCCGCTCGCCCCCGGCGACCCGCGCCACCCGGCCCGCTGCGCCGACACCGGCCAGGCCGTCGCCGAGCCGTACGAGGGCCCCAACACCACCCACCTGACGGTCGCCGACCGCTGGGGCGACATCGTCTCCTACACCCTCACCATCGAGCAGACCGGCGGCAGCGGCATCACCGTCCCCGGCCGGGGCTTCCTGCTCAACAACGAGCTGACCGACTTCGACTTCGCCCCGCTCGCCCCGGGCGTCCCCGACCCCAACCTGCCGGGGCCGGGCAAGCGGCCGCGCTCCTCGATGTCCCCGACGGTCGTGCTGCGCGACGGCGAGCCGCTGCTCGCGACCGGCAGCCCGGGCGGCGCGACCATCATCACCACCACCCTCCAGGTGCTGCTCGGGCGGCTCGACCGGGGCCTGAGCCTGGAGCAGGCCATCGCCGCGCCGCGCGCCAGCCAGCGCAACACCGCCGCGACCCAGGCCGAGCCCGCCTTCCTGGCACTGCCCGAGCGGTCCGCGCTGGAGGCCCTCGGCCACAGCTTCGTCAACGGCGGCGAGATCGGCGCCGCCACCGGGGTGGAACGGCTGCCGGACGGGCGCTGGGTGGCCGCCGCGGAACCGGTGCGGCGCGGCGGCGGCTCGGCCGCGGTGGTCCGCTCCACACGCTGACCGGGCCGGCCTGTCGGTGCCGGACGGTATGTTCGGGGTGGGTCCGCCTCCTGCGGGGCGGTCCACCCCGTCCGCATGTCCGTCCGTACGCCCGTCCGCACCGAACCACCGGGAAGGCCGCCCGCCGTGACCGTCCGCATCGCCACCTGGAACATCAACTCCGTCACCGCCCGGCTGCCCAAGCTCCTGGAGTGGCTGGAGAGCGCCAAGCCCGACGTGCTCTGCCTCCAGGAGCTCAAGTGCGCGGCCGACGCCTTCCCGTACGAGGCGGTGCGCGAGCTCGGCTACGAGACGGCCGCGCACGGCAACGGCCGCTGGAACGGCGTCGCGATCGTCTCCCGGCTCGGCCTGGAGGACGTCGAGCGCGGCCTGCCCGGCCAGCCCGGCTACCTCGCCGACGGCGCCCTGCTGCCCGAGGTCGAGCCCCGCGCCATCGCGGCCACCTGCGGCCCGGTCCGGGTCTGGTCGGTCTACGTGCCCAACGGCCGCGAGGTCGGCCACGCGCACTACCGGTACAAGCTGGAGTGGCTGGAGGCGCTGCGCGAGGCCGCCACCGAGGACGCCGCCGGCCCCCGCCCGTTCGCCGTCCTCGGGGACTTCAACATCGCCCCGACCGACGAGGACGTCTTCGACACCGCCGCCTTCGAGGGCCTCACCCACGTGACCCCCGCCGAGCGCGCCGCGCTGACGGCCCTCGGCGAGATCGGCCTCCAGGACGTGGTGCCCCGCCCGCTGAAGTACGACCGCCCCTACACCTACTGGGACTACCGGCAGCTGGCCTTCCCCAAGAACCGGGGCATGCGGATCGACCTCGCCTACGCCAACAAGGCCTTCGCCGACGCCGTGACCGACAGCTACGTGGACCGCGAGGCCCGCAAGGGCAAGGGCACCTCGGACCACGCCCCGGTCGTGGTGGACCTCGACCTCTGAGCGACGGGTCACGCACCGTGGCGGACGGTAACCCGAACGGCCGTGAGCGCTGGCCGGGCGGTGAGCGGCTGCCTACCTTCGGTGAGTGACCGGGTGCGGTTGATCGACCAGTGGACATGGGAGTCCCCGGCCGCGCCCGAGAATCCCGGAGGTTCCGGCATGCGCCCCACGCGTACGGCCGCCGCCGCTCTGATCGGCGCGACGGCGCTGACCGGCCTGACGGCCCCCCTCGCATCCGCCAGGGACGGCGCGGCCTCGGTCAGCCCGTCGAAGGCCGCACCGGGCCAGACCGTGACGGTCACGGTCTCCTGCGAGAAGTCGGACAAACCCGACGCCAAGACCATCACCGCCCACTCCGCCGCCTTCGACGGCGGCCCGGCGACCCTCACCCTGGGCCCCGACGGCAAGCACAGCGGCTCCGCCAGGCTGGCCGGCCGGTACGGCGGGGACAGCAAGGTCGACGGCACCTGCCCGGACGGCGGTGCCTTCTCCACCAGCGTCACCGTCACCACCGCGGCCGCCACCGGCCCTGAGAAGGGCTCCGAGAAAGGCCTTGAGAAGGGCGCTGAGAAAGGCATGGACAAGGGGCCGGACACGGGTCTCGGCGGGTGGAGCCAGGCGGCGGGGGAGTGGGCCGGCTCGCTCGGGCAGTCCGGCGCCGGCGGTCAGCAGGCCGTCCCGCACGGCTCCGTACAGACCGGCCTCGGCGGTTCGGTCACGGCCGACCCGGCGGAGCTGGCCGGCGGCTTCGCCCTGGTCGCCGGCGGTATCGGCGGTTTCTGGCTGCTGCGCAGGCGGGGTGCCTGAAGGCCCCGGCCCTCACGCGCCGCCGCGCGCCCGCCGCGCCGCCGGAACCCGACGGGACCGGCGGTGCGGCGGTGCGTCAGGCGCCGTGCGGCCCGGTCCGCTCCTCGCGCTCCTGGTGCCGCAGGGTGCCGTCGGCCAGCAGGTACTGGGCCAGGACGTAGGTCGCCATGATCCAGAACTGATGGCCCGGCAGCTCCCGCCACTTCGCCAGCTGGGTGGCGATCAGGGTGTCGGAGAGCAGGAACAGCGCCCCGCCCAGCCCGGTGCGCCAACCCAGTCCGGCCGAAGTGACGGCCGTCGAGGCGAGCAGCAGGCTGTAGCCGGCCACCGGTACGCGCAGGTCCCCGAGGTCCGGCCAGAGCTGCCCGACCAGGGTGACCCAGGCCGTCGCGTACGCGGCCGCGACCACCAGGGCCCGGCGCCGGTCAGTGAGCGCGCCGCGCCGGACGAACATGGTCACGTAGCAGACGTGCGCCGCCGCGAACGAGCCCATGCCGGCGAGGAACGCGGTGTCGTTCTTCAGCTGGAGCAGCACGTCCCCGCCCGCGCTCAGCAGCAGCGCCGGCGCCAGCAGCTTCGGCGCCTGCCGCTCCGCCGCCCTGGCCGCGGCCACGCTGTGGGCGGCCAGCAGCGGCATCAGGGCCGGCTTGGTGGCGTTCTGGAGCACCGACGCACCGGACACGATCGCGCCCAGGTGGGCCGCCGAGGTGGCCGCGAAGCCGCCCAGCAGCCCGGTGGCCGACCGCAGCCGCGCGCCGAGCCCGGCCCGGGTGGTGGTCCGGATGCTCATGCGCCCGCCTCGCCGAGCTCGGCGAGGGCATTCGCCCATGCGCGCCTCTTGATGATTCGCTCGCTGCGCTCGCTCATGCGCCCGCCTCGCCGAGCTCGGCGAGGGCATTCGCCCATGCGCGCCTCTTGATGATTCGCTCGCTCATGTGCCTGTCTCGCTCAGCTCGGCGGGCATTCGCCCACGCGCACCTTGTGATGATTCGCTCGCTGCGCTCGCTCATGGTGCGCGCCTCCCGATCGTCCGCTGGTCCGGACCGACCCTAAGGGAGCCCAGCCGCCCGGCGGAAGGGTCGGTTACCGGTGCGTAACCCGGGCGGAGCGCGGCGGATGACGGGGCGGCCGGCAGGCGGAGCGCGGGTGCCCGCTTCGAGGGCTCCTGCGCAGACTTCCCCGGGAGGGCGGTTGCTGCCATCGGGTGGCCCGGGCACCGTCTAGTCTGGACCCCGACATGAATCAGCAGGACTACGCGGTCGGTGCCACCCGGGTGGCCGCCGACAGGCCGGACGGACGTACGGGCGGGGCAGGACGGGGAACCGCCGACGCCGTCCTCGCCGTACGCGGAGCCGGTTCCGCTGACAGGGCGCCTGGGACGGCCGCGGAGGGCGGCGCTGACGGCCCGCGGGTGCCGGACGGTCCGGCCGCCGACGCCGACGTGACGCTCTCGCCCGACCCCGGATTGCTGCGGCTGGCCCACTGGTTCGCCGAGGCCGGCCCCGGCGACGCCGACGACCTCTGCACCGCGTCCTTCGGTCTCTACCCCGCCCGCCACCTCGGCGCCGCCGCCGAGCCCGCCGCGGACCCCGGGGTGAGCTGGTGGCACGGCCCCACCGCGCACTCCGCCATCTCCCTGCGCGCCCGCGAGGACCGCGCCGAGGGGGGACTGCGCCGCGCCCGCCGGGACGGTGCCGAGCTGCCCGTCGTCCGGTCAGGAGCCAAGCCGGGCAGGCCGGGTCGCCACCGCAGGCCCGAGCCGGTCCGGGTGGCGCCGCCGGCCGTGCCGTCGCAGGACCGCGGCGGGGAGGAGCTGCCGGCCGCTGAACGGCGGATCGCCGCCCGGCTGCTGCTGGCCCATCCGCTGGTCACCGCCTCCGGCCCGCACGCCGACGGTTTCCCGCTGATCCGCCGTCACCGCGACTGGCTCACCGAGCGCTTCGACACCCTGCTCGGCTACCGCCTCGTGGTCGGCCCCTGGCACGCCCGGCTCTGCAAGGCCGGCCTCGGTCCCGGCGCCGGCCGCCGCCTGCGGCACCCCGTCACCGGCGCTCCGTTCACCCCGGCCGGATACGCCCAACTCGCCCTCGCACTGGCCCTGTTGGTCGACGCCCCGGAGGAGCTGGGTTACCGGCGGCTGCTCGACGCGATGCACGCCGCCGCCCCCGAAGTCGCCGCCGAACCGGCCGACCTCGCGATGGCGCTGGCCGCGCTGGCCGACTGGCAGGTGCTCGGTGCGATGCCGGCCGACATCGACGACTCCTTCGTCCTGACCGTCGACCGCGAACTCGCCCGCGCCGTCCCGGCCGGCCCGCCCGCCCTCGCGGACGACGCCGACGACCTGATCCGCCGCGCCTCCGAGGCCGAGCCGGCCACCGCCGTCCGACGCCTGCTCGCCGAGACGCCCGCCGTGCTCGCGGCCGACCTCCCCGAGGACCGCCGCGTCTGGCTGCACGAGCACCGGCTCAGCGGTCCGGCGGCACTCGCCGAGTTCCTCGGCCTGGAGGCCGAACTGCGGGCCGAGGGCGTCGCCCTGCTCGACCCGGCCGCCGAACTCACCGACCTCGCCCTCCCCGGCGCCGGCACCCTCGCCCAGGCCGCCCTGCTGCTGGTCGAGCGGCTGGTCGAGGAGGTCCGCCCGCTGCCCGGCGAGAAGGTCACCGGCGACGTCCCGATCCCGGACGCGCTGATAGACGGCGTCCTCGGCGACATCGCGGACGAGTACGGGCTCCCGGCCCGCTACCTCTCGGACCGCACCGCCCTGCGTCGCGACGCCCTCGACCTGCTCCACCGCCTCGCGCTGATCGCCCCCACGCCCCACCCCACCCGGCCCCCGGCCTGGCGCCTGCGCCCCCCGGCCGCCCGCTATGCCCCGGCCCCCGACCTCCAACCCGCCCCGGGCACCGGCCGCCACTCCCGCCCCGATCCGCTGGTCCCGTCCCCGGCCGCCCAGCGACCGCAGCAGCGGGCGTAGCGGGGGACGTGACAAGGGGGCGTGGCAAGGGGGCGTGGCAAGGGGGCGCCCACGCGTCGAGTGCGCGCCCGGGCGAAGGCCGAACCGGGTCCGTCGGTCCCGTCCCCGGCCGCCCAGCGCTCGCGCGCACGGGGCGCGACAGCAAGGAGCACCGCGTCCGGGACGGGACGGCGGTGCTGGGCGGGCGGCCGCTACTTGCCGGCGGAGGCGCTGGTGAGGGGGCCGTGGGCGACGGTTTCCACGGTGGCGCCGACGCCCAGGGTGCCGAGGGCGATCGAGGCGAGGACGGCCGTGACGGCGAGGAGGCGGCGGTGCCGCTGGGGCAGGGGGAAGCGCGGGTCCTGGTAGGGCGCCTGAGGGTTGGCGTTCATGACACGGAGGTTTCCAGGGCGGCGTGAACGGTCGGTACGCGCGGGTGAAGTCCGGACGGGGGTTGGGCGTCGGTTGGCCGCATACGCCCCACCCGTCACCGGGCGGGGCGTATGCGCTGGTCAGCGGCGTGTGTCCGACTCTCCGACGGCGGCCCGGACGGCGTCCCGCAGGCCGTGCGGCGGGTGGAGGCGGGAGGGGGTGGCGGCCGGGTCCTCGCGGAGCTCCTTCACCAGCGAGACGCACAGCAGCAGCATCACCACCACGAACGGCAGCGCGACCAGGATCGTCGCGTTCTGCAGCGCGGTGAGCCCGCCGGCCAGCAGCAGGGCCGCCGCGACCCCGCCCATCAGCACGCCCCACACCACCACCAGCCAGGTGCGCGGGTGCAGCGAGCCCCGGCTGGAGAGCGAGCCGAGCACCAGGGAGGCCGAGTCGGCGCTGGTGATGAAGAAGGTCATCACCAGCAGCACCGCGACCACGCTGGTCACCGAGCCGAGCGGCAGCGAGCGCAGCATCTCGAACAGGGAGGCCTCGGCGCCCCGCGGGATGGTCGCGACCAGGTCGGCCGCGCCGGTGGTGTTCAGCCGGATCGCGGTGCCGCCCATCACGCAGAACCAGATGACCGTCGCGCCGCTGGGCACCAGCAGGACGCCCAGCAGGAACTCCCGGACGGTGCGGCCGCGCGAGATCCGGGCGATGAAGGTGCCGACGAAGGGCGCCCAGGAGAGCCACCAGGCCCAGTAGAAGATCGTCCAGGAGCCGAGCCAGCTCTCGTCGGTGAAGGCGCCGGTCTGGGTGGACATCCCGAGCAGGTCGGAGAGGTAGCCGCCGACCGAGGAGGGGATCGCGTCCAGTGCGAACACCGTCGGGCCGAACACGAAGACGAAGACCATGATCAGCGAGGCCAGCACGACGTTCGCGGTGGAGAGCCACTTCACGCCCTTGTGCACCCCGGAGAAGGCGGAGACCACGAAGGCGGCGGTCAGTGAGCCGATGATGATCAGCTGGGCGTTCTGGGTGTTGCGGACGGAGGAGATGTAGCCGAGGCCGTCGGCGACCTGGAGCGCGCCGAGGCCGAGGCTGGTCGCGGAGCCGAAGACGGTGGCGAACACGGCCAGCAGGTCGATCGTCCGCCCGGCCCAGCCGTCCGCGCCGCGCTGCCCGATCAGCGGGACGAAGGCGGCGGAGATCCGGTTGCCCCGGCCCTTGCGGAAGGTGGTGTAGGCCAGGGCCAGGCCGCCGACCGCGTAGATCGCCCACGGGTGCAGGGTCCAGTGGAAGAGCGAGAACTCCAGGGCCTGCCGCCCGGCGGCGGCGCTCTGCGGTTCCAGACCGGAGCCGGGCTGCGGGGTGGCGAAGAGCTGGAGCGGCTCGCCGACGCCGTAGAACATCAGGCCGATGCCCATGCCGGCGCTGAACATCATGGCGATCCAGGCGAGCGTGGAGAACTCCGGCCGGTCGTCGTCGCGGCCGAGCCGGATCCGGCCGAAGCGGCTGAACGCGAGTACCACGCTGAGGACCAGGAAGACGTCGGCGGCCACCACGAACAGCCAGCCGAAGTTGTGCAGCACCCAGCCGAGGGCGGTGTCGGAGGTGCGGCCGAGCGAGTCCTCGGCGAAGACGCCCCAGGCGACCACCGCCAGCACCAGGACGGCGCCGGTGCCGAACACCGCCCGGTCGGCCGGAAGGGTCGCGGCGGGTTCGTCGGGCTCCCTCGCGGGCTGGTCGGGCTGCGGGGGCTGGCTGCTCATCAGGTGAACCTCTCGACATGCGCGGACGCTCGGCGCGCCGGGACTGAAGGCGTATGTCGTACTATGTCCAGTTCGTTCCGCGAGCGGCACGACGGCGCGCCGGGGAGGCGCGGGCTGAGGACCTACGTCCCGTCAGGCCGCGCGCGTCTCGCCGGGGTCGTGCCCGGCCGTGAGCCCGGAGCCGTACCCGGGGTCGTGGGCGCTGTCGAGGTAGTGGGCGAGCGCCCGGCGGCTGCGGGTGAGCTCCTCGATCCGCGCGTCCAGGTCGGCGAGTTCGCCGCGCAGGGTGGCCAGCAGGTTCGGGCAGGCCTCCAGGACGGGGACGGGGCCGGTGGCGCAGGGCAGCAGCTCGCCGATGATCCGGGTGTTCAGACCGGCCGCGAGCAGGCTGCGGATCTGCCACACCCGGACGGTGTCCTCCTCGCCGTACTCGCGGTAGCCGGCCGTCGTGCGGTCCGGTCGGAGCAGGCCCTGCTCCTCGTAGTAGCGGAGCAGGCGGGTGGACACCCCGGTCAGGCGGGCGAGTTCTCCGATGCGCATGACCGGTCGAACGCGCCCGCCCGGAGGGGTGTTCCCCGCGGGGTCAGCCCTTGAGGAACTCCAGCAGCACGTCCCGCAGTTCGGGCAGCGCCTCGATCACCGGCAGGTGGCCGCTGGGGAGTTCGACCAGCCGCGCGCCGGGGACGAGTTCGGCGGCCAGCCGGTGCTGGGCGGGCAGGACGAGCGTGTCCTCGACGGTGCTGACGACCACGGTCGGCGCGGCCACCGCGGGCAGCTCGGACCGCACGTCGGTGCGGGCGGCCAGCCGGAACTGCTGACGGAAGCCGTCCGGCACCGGGGACTTGAGCTGCTCCCGCAGTTCGGCGAGCCGTTCGGCGGGCAGCGCGTCCAGCCAGCTCCGGCCGAGGACCACGCCGAGCATCAGCGCGGCGAGGTCCTCGGGCCGGTCGGCCAGGTCGGCGAACAGGTCGGCCAGGGCGCTCATCCGCGCCGAACCCCCGGCCAGCCCCGCGAGCAGCAGCAGCGAGCGGACCCGTTCGGGGTGCCGGGTGGCGATCCTGACGGCGACGGCGGCGCCCAGCGAGTAGCCGGCCAGGTCGAAGGTGTCCAGGCCCTCCTCGTCCGCCACGGCGACGAGCCGTTCGGCCAGCTCGTCCAGGGTCGGCTCGCCGGGCTCGTACGGGCTGTCGCCGGAGCCGGGGTAGTCGGGGGCGACGACGGTGCGGTGGGCGGCGAGGTGGGGCAGCAGCGGGCCCCAGTTGTCCCGGGCGCTGCCGCCGGCGCCGTGGGCGAGCAGCAGGCCGGGGCCGGAGCCCCGGACGATCCGGGCGAGCGGGGTGGCTGGCATGGGGTGCTCCTCTGCGGTCGGGGCTGTGGCGACAGCGGAGACGGTAGGAGTTCACACCGGTGTGAAGGTCAAGACCGCGCGCCGGTGTGTGCGCCGGACCGCACGCCGGACGGCGCGCCGGCGCGACGGACGGCCGGGCGGCGCCCGGCGTCCTCGCAGGCGCTCGGGGGCCGTCGCGGGCGCTCGGCTGGGCCCGCTCAGCCGGTGGACTGGACCTCGTACGGCGCCGGGTACCGCGTCTCGTACGGGGTCAGCACCAGCCGCACCACGTCCTCCAGCCGCCGCCGGGCGTCGCCGAGGGTGGTACGGCCGGTCACCCAGGCCGTCAGCTCGCCCTGCCAGGCGTGGGCCACGATGTGCCGCACCAGCTCGCTCGCGGCGGCCGGCACCTCGGCCGTCACCGCCTGGAGGGCGTTGCTGTCGGCCCGGGCCATGCCCTGGAGGGCCTCGCTGGCGAACGGGTCGGTGGAGGCGGCCACGGCCACCCGCAGCCGGGCGAGTTCCGGCTGCCGCTGGTAGGCCCGCATCCCGCCCCGGACGAACCGGACCGCCCGGTCGGTGGCCCCCAGTCCGGCCCGTGGCCCGCGCAGCTCGGCCACCAGGTCGGCCAGCAGCAGGCGGTGCCACTCGGCGATCGCCGCAGCCAGGAGGTGGTCCTTCGAGGAGAAGTAGCGGTACGCCGTCCCCAGGGCGACTCCGGACCGTTCGCAGACTTGCTTCATCTGCATCCGCTCGACGCCGATCTCGTTCACCAGGGCGAGCGCGGCCGCGATCAGGCTTTCGCGGCGTTCGAGCTGACGCGGAGACATCGCCTCCACCGGCCGTGGTGACAGGTCAACCTTGGTCACCCGCACCATGATACGGGCCGGGGACGCTCAGGAGTATGACGCCGTCCGGCCTCCGTCCGTTCGCCCGCCGGTCACCGGGGTGTGGGGACGGGCGCCCGGGCCGTCACGCGGGTTCGCGGATCAGCGCCTCCTGGACGGCCGAGGCGACCAGCCGGCCGTCCAGGTCGTAGAACTCTCCGAGGGCCAGACCCCGGCCGTCCGAGGAGGAGGGGCTGCGCTGGGCGAACAGCAGCCACTCGTCCGCCCGGAAGGGGCGGTGGAACCACATCGCGTGGTCCAGCGAGGCCATCACCAGGCGGGGCGGCTCGGTGCGCTGGAAGAAGTTCGGCTGCACGTTCAGCCCTGCGGTGGAGGCCAGGGTGAGGTCCGACAGGTAGGCCAGCGCGCCGGCGTGCAGCAGCGGCTCGTCCGCCGGCAGCGGGGAGGCCGTGCGCATCCAGACGAACTGCTGGAGCAGGCCGGGGACGGCCGGCGGCAGGCCCGGGGCGTCCGACGGGACGAACCGCACGTCGAGGTCGCGGAAGCCGCCGGTGGCGGCGAGTGCCCGGCGGACCTCCTCGGACCCGTGGGCGAGGGCGTCGGGCAGCGACTCCGGCCGGGGCAGCGCCGGCACCTCGCGCTGGCGGTCGGCGGCCGGCTCGGGGTGCTTGAAGGAGACCGAGAGGGTGAAGATCTCGCTGCCCTGCTGGAGCGCGGTCACCCGGCGGGTGGTGTACGACATGCCGTCGCGGACCCGCTCGACCGCGTAGTCGATCGGGTGGGCCGGGGAGCCCGGGAGCAGGAAGTAGCCGTGCAGCGAGTGCACCGGACGCCGGTCCCCGCAGGTGCGCCCGGCGGCGACCAGGGCCTGCGCGGCGACGTGTCCGCCGAAGGCGCGCATCGGGGCGCCGGCGTGGCAGTGGCCCCGGAACGTGTTCTCGTCCAGGGGCTCGATCCGCAGCAGTTCGGCGAAGCGGCCGGTCGGCCGGGAGCGCTGGTCGGTCCGGACGTGCGGTTCGGTCAGGTCGGTCACCGGGCCATAGTGGCAGAAGCCCGGCGGGTGGTGGTGTGACCTGGGTAACGCCGTGCCCGGCCGCCCTTCGATGGTGTAGAACGCGTTCCAGTCATGAGCTCGCCCGACGGAGTGTCGGACGTCCCACCTAACGTGCTCGGCATGACGCCATCCGCACACGCGTATGCCTATCTGCGCCCCTCGGCCGTCCTGGACGGCGCCGACGGCCGGCACCTCGACCTGGCCACCTCCGGCGGCGCCACCCCGCTCGGCGCCGTCGCCAACCCGCGCTTCTTCGCCGGGTTCCTCGCCGATCCGGCACCGGCCGCCGCCGCGCTGCTCGCGGTCGCGGACGTCGCGGCCGCGCGCTACTACCAGCCGCAGCTGCGGGCCTCGCTCGACCCGGTGGTCACCGCCAACGGGGACCGGCTGCGCTTCGAGTCCTTCTCGGGCTGCTGCGGCGTCTACGCCCGGCTCGACGTGCTCCGGGCCGGGCTCGACGGGGACGAGATCGGCCACGGCACCACCAACGTGGACGTCAACAACCCGCTGCGGGAGGCGCTGAGCAGGATCGGCCCGGCCGACCCGCTGCACCTCGCCGTCGGGCCGGACGCGCTGGAGGTCACCACCTTCGACGGCCCGCTGGTCGAGAAGAAGGTCCCGCTGCCGGAGCGCTGGCTGCGCGGCTTCGCCGAGACCCAGGTGGTCGCCGCCGGCTTCGAGCTGCGCGCCGAGCTGCCCGCCGCCGAGGCGGTCCGCTTCCTGCGGTCGCTGCCGCGCGGCGGGCGGGCCGGCGTCGGCTGGGTCGTCCCGGCCGGGAGGACGCTGCGGCCGACCACCCGGCCGGTGCCGGGCGCGGTCTGCCTGCCCGGGCCCGAACGGCTGGTGGCGCTCCAGCGGGTGCTGAGGCACGCACTCGCCCTGCGGGTGTACGGGCCGGTGGCGTCCGGGCAGCCCACCGCCTCGGCCTGGGAGGCGGTGCTGCCCGGCATGCGGCTGACGCTGACGCTCTCCCCGGACGCCTCCCGGGGCTTCTCCGGCGAGGGCGGGGTGCTCGACGCGCTCGCCACCGAGGCGGCCCGGCGGGACGCCGAGCTGGTCTCGGTGCTGCTCGCCTGGGAGCCCCGGATCGAGATCGGGGACCTCGCCGCGCAGTCGGGGCTGAGCCCCGAGCGGGTCCGCGCCGCGCTCACCCGGCTGGGCACCGCCGGGCAGATCGGCTACGACGCCGCCGAGGCCGCGTACTTCCACCGGCAGCTCCCGTACGACTCCGGGCGGGCCGAGGCGGCCAACCCCCGGCTGCGGGCCGCCCGGGCCCTGGTGGAGGCGGGCGCGGTCCGGCTGGAGGAAGGCGGGGCGACGGCCGTCGTCACGGTGGACGACCACATCCAGCGGGTGCGGGCGGACGAGTCGGGGCGGCTGAGCTGCACCTGCCTGTGGTGGGGCAAGTACCGGGGCGGGCGCGGGCCGTGCAAGCACGCGCTGGCGGTCGGGATGGTGCAGGGGTCGGCCGCCTCGGCGGGGGCGTTTTCCGAGACGGGTTCCGTCGCCCCGCCGGAGTCGGTGAAGGGGGCCGGAGCGTGAGCGCGACGGCGGACGCCGACCGGCAGGGCCCGGTCGAGGAACTGCTGACGGCCGTCCGCTCCGGGCGCCTGGCGCGAATACCGGAGCTGCTGGCGGCCCTGGACGCCGCCCAGCGGCGGGCCTGCCTGCCCGGGCTCAAGGCGCTGCGCAAGGAGCTGCGGGAGGACTGGTCACGGGAGGCGAACGACGTCCGGGCCCGCCTGCTGGTGGCCGGGGCCGGCTGCCACACCGGTCCGGCCGGCGCGGCCGTCTGGCTGGCCGCCGGTGACCTCAGCGTGCGCGACTGGCCCCGGAACTCCGTGCTGCACCAGGTCATCGAGGCCCAGCCGGTCGAGTGGCAGGTCGAGGTGGCCACCCGGCTCGCCGAGCGGCCGGTGCGGAACTGGGGCTGGTCGATGTACCCGGTGGCGGAGGCCGTGGTCCGGCGCACCGGCTGCGAGGTGCCGCGCACCGCGAACTTCGTCCGGAACTGGGTGGACCACACGAGCGACCTGGGCGGCCCGCGTCCGACGCTGGCCCAGACGCTGCGCGAGGACCCCTTCACCCCCGTGCTGCTGCCGGAGCTGTTCGAACTCGCCGACATCGGCTACACCCTGACCCTGCGGCTCAGCCCCCGCCCCGGCGACGTGTGGACGGAGGCGATCGGCGAACTGGCGGCGGCCGGCGTGGTGGCGCGGGCCGAACTGCTCGACCGCTGCCTGGCCCGGCTGCTGCGCGGCGGCAAGCCGGCCGACCAGCGGGCCTTCCTGGAGGTGCTGCGGGCGCTCGATCCGGCGCCCGAGGAGTACGCGGCCCGGGTGCGCGACCTGGTGGCACTGCTGGACGGGCTGTCGACGACCGCCGGACACGCCCAGGAGGTGCTCGCCGGGCTGGACGCGGCCGGGCTGATCGGGCCCGAGGTGCTGGTCGAGGCCTCGGCGGTGGTGCTGTTCCGGACCGAGAAGAAGCTGGTCCGCGCCCAGCTGGCCTGGCTGGACAAGGCCGCCCGGCGTACGCCCGAGCGCTCCGGCCCGGTGGTGCTGGCGGCGGCCGAGGCCTTCGGGCACCCGGACACCGCCCTCCAGGAGCGGGCGCTGAACGTGGTGGCCCGCCACCTGAAGGCGGCGGGCGAGGCGGTGCTGCCGGAGCTGCGGGCCGCCGCCGGGACGCTGGGCCCCGTGCACCACGGGCGCGCGGGCGAGCTGTTCGGGGCACCGGTCGGCGGTGACGGGGACGACCCGGACACCGGGTGGAGCGAACTCCTCCCGCCGGCCCCCGGACCGCGACCGCTCGGAGCGCCGATCGGCTCGGCGGCCGAGCTCGCGGAGGAGCTGTCCGCCCTGCTCGCCGCGCGCGATCCCGAGGTCGCCGTCTTCGAACGGGTGCTGGACGGGCTGGTGCGGCTGACCCACCTGGACCGGCGGGCCCTGACCGAGGCGGTGGAGCCGGTCCGCCGGGTGAACCCGTGGCACGGCGGCGGCAACCGCGGGGACTGCGCGCCCCGGGACATCCTCTACGTGGTGGCCGCGGTGGAGGGGCGGACGCCGCCGTGGAAGATCTGGGACTACCTGACCGGGAGGGGGCGCTCGCCGCTGCACGGCTCGCGGACGTCGGTGCACGGGGCCGTCCTCGCCGCCCGGCTGGAGGAGGCCGCCCGGCAGCTGATCCAGGGCCCGCCGCCGTACCTGCTCGCCACTCCGACCGATGCCACCGGCGCCCTGGACGCGGCCGTCCTGGTCGAGCGGCTGGCCGGGTACCAGGCGGTGGGCGCGACCCCGGGGAAGGCCGACCTGTCGCAGGCCCTGCTGCGGGTCGGGCCGGCGGTGGACGAGACGGTGCCGAAGGCCGCCGAGGCGCTCGGCTCCCCGGCCGGGCGCCGACTGGCGCACTGGCTGCGCACCGGCGGCCTGCCCGGACAGCCGTCCGAGCGGGTGGTGTTCGCGCCCGGCAGGGGCGCGCGGCGCGCCGACCCGTACGGGGACCGCTGGTGGGAGAGGGTCCAGCGGACCGCCGTCTCCCAGCCGGGCATCGGCGAGGGGCCGAGGGGGCCGGGCGGGGAACGGCTCGGGTCCGAGTTCCGGGCCCTGCTGGACGGCACCGAGCCCAGCGTGGACCGCGCCCGCAAGGCGTACGACTGGTCGTGGCAGCCCGTCGGGCACTGGTTCGCGATGCTGCCCTGGCACCGGGAGGAGCTGGCCGCGCGCTGGCTCGACCCGTTCGCCGCGGGCGCCGACCGGGACGAGTCCGGCGCCGCCCGCCACCTTCCGCTGCTCGCCGAGGCCGGCGGCCCGGCCGGACTCGCGCTGCACCTGGCGCTGGCGTACGGCCTGGGCGCCCGGCAGGCCGAGGACCGGACGGCGGCGGTGGACGCGCTGCTGGTGCTCGCCGCGCGCGGCGACCTGGACGGCGAGCTGCTCGGGCGCGAGCTGGGCGCCCTGGTGGCCTGCGGCACGGTCATGGCCACCCGGTTGTCGGCGGCGCTCGGCATGGCGGCGGAGACGGGTGCCCGGGCGACGGTCTGGACGGTGCTCGGGGCGGCGCTGCCGGCCCTGCTCGGGGAGGCCGACCAGTCGACGCGCGGGCTGGGCGACCTGGTCGCGCTGGCCGCCGACTGCGCCCGGCGCACCGGGGCCCGAGGACCGGTCGCCGAGGTGACGGCGGCGGCCGGGCGCGCGGGATCGGGGCGGCTGGTCAAGGAGGCCCGGGTGCTGCGGGACGTCCTCGCCGGGTGAGGTGGTGGACCGCCGGGGAGGGCGGCGGCTGGCGGCTGACAACTGACAGGTTTCAGATTTCAGATGTCAGATTTCAGCGAACGACTTTCAGCGAACAGATTTTGAAATCTGTTCGCCGAAAGTCGTCACTCGTCCGTCGGCCCCCGCGCCCCTCGGACCCGCCGCCTCGTCCGGCCCGGCGCCGACCAGGGGCGCGCCCGCGCGTGGCGTGGCGGCGACGGCGCGCCACCACAGCCGCAGCGCGGGCGGGGCGGCGGGCTCGAAGGGCTTGCCGGGGCGGGGCACCGCCAGCCGGGCTCCGAGGGCCTGGGCGGCGGCGAGCACCCGCTCGACGGGCTCCTCCCAGGGGTGCAGCGCGAGGTTGAAGGTGCACCAGTGGATCGGCAGCAGCAGGGCGCCACCCAGGTCCAGGTGCGCCCGCACGCCCTCCTCGGGCGTCATGTGCACCTCGGGCCAGAAGTCGCTGTACGCGCCGACCTGCATCATCGTCGCGTCGAACGGGCCGAGCCGGCGCCCGATCTCGGCGAAGCCGGGGAAGTACCCGGTGTCCCCGCTGTGGAAGATCCGGTGCCCGCCGCCGGCCACCACCCAGGATGCCCACAGGAACAGCGCGCTGGTGCGCGGGCCCCGGCTGCAGTAGTGGCGGGCCGGCGTGGCGGTCAGGGTCAGCCCGGCGACCTCGGCCGACTCCCACCAGTCCAGTTCGACGATCCGCTCGGCCGGTACGCCCCAGCACTCCAGGTGCGCGCCGACCCCGAGCGGGACGGCGAACACCGCGCCCGTCCCGATCAGCGCCCGGACGGTGTCCATGTCGAGGTGGTCGTAGTGGTCGTGGGAGACCACCACGACGTCCACCGGCCCGAGTTCGGACAGCGGCAGCGGCACCGGGTGCAGCCGCTTGGGCCCGGTCCAGGAGAAGGGCGAACAGCGCTCGCCCCAGACCGGGTCGAGCAGCACCCGCCGGCCGCCGATCTCGGCGAGCACGGTCGCGTGCCCCAGCCAGGTCAGCCGCAGCCCGGACTCCGGCGGCGCGGCCAGGTCGACCGGGAGCAGCCGGTGCACCGGCACGGCGGCGGCCGGAGCCCGGCGGGTCTTGTCCCCGGTCAGCTGGGCGCGGGTGATCTCCAACGGGCTGCGCTCGTACACCAGGCGGCGGGTCGGCAGGGGGTTGCGGAAGGCGCCGTCGACGAAGTTCGGGGAGCGGCGGATGCGGGCCAGCCGCTCGCCCCGGGGCTCGGCGCCGAAGGCCTCGGTGCGCACCCGGTGCCACAGGGCCCTGGGCAGCCCGGCGAGGCCCGGCACCGCGCGCTCGGCGGGCGGCGGGACGAACTGCGAGGACAGACCGGCGAGGCGGGAGAACCACGGGGCGGGGCGGGGCACGGCTCCTCCAGGGACGGTCACGGCTACCGGCCGGGCCGGGGCGCGCAGCGCAGCGGCGGGCGGGGCTGCTGCGAGACGACAACCATCTCGTCGGACGTTACTCGCCGTGGGCCGTGCGGACCCGGTGAAGGGCCCCGCACGGTCCAATCGGCGTACCCGGGGCCCTGTCGGCCCCGCACGGCACCGCGGCCCGTCCGTCGACCGCGACCCGTCCTCCGGCCGCGCGGCCCGGGGACCGTGCCATGGCCGCCAGGCCCGCCCGGCCCGGCGCTCGGTCCGTCGACCGCGCCCGGCCTGCCCGGCCCCGTGCGGGGTCAGGCGTAGAACCGGGTGATCGTCTCCGCGACGCAGTGCGGCTTGGCGCTCCGCTCGCTGGTGAGGGTGAACCGCACCACCGCCTGGACCCCGCCCGGCACCTCGGTGGCCGAGAGCAGTTCGGCGGTGGCCCGGATCGCCGTGCCCACCGGCACCGGCGCCGGGAAGCGGACCTTGTCGGAGCCGTAGTTCAGCGCCATCCGCACGCCCTCGACGGTGTAGCACTCCTTCGCCAGCACCGGGATCATCGACTGGGTCAGGTAGCCGTGCGCGATGGTCGAGCCGAACTGGCTCTCCTTGGCGCGCTCCGGGTCCACGTGGATCCACTGGTGGTCACCGGTCGCCTCGGCGAACAGGTCGATCTGCCGCTGTTCGATGGTGTGCCACCGGCTGGTGCCCAGTTCGGTGCCGACGGCGGCGGTCAGCTCGGCGAGGGAGGCGAAGGTCGTCACGGTGCGCTCCTGGTGGGGGACGGCCCCGGGCAGGGATCAGGACGCCGGAAGCGTATGCCTACCCACCGGTATCTGTCAGGAGGCGGACGGAAAACCGGTGTTCACGGGCCTGGCCGCACCCGGACCGGTGGGGAACAGCCGACGGCCGCTGACCAGCTCCGGCACCAGTGCGACGAACAGCGGCTCCGGATCGCCCACCCAGGGGCGCAGGCCCGAGCGCAGCACCCGGCGGAGCTGGTCCGGCTCGCTCACCACGTCGGCCCGCCCGTGCACCAGCACGCTCCACCCGGTACGCGTGACCGGGTCCAGCAGATCCGCCTGGAAGGCCACCACCGTGCCGTCGAGCCCGCGCGCGGTGGCACTTCCCCGGCGCACGGCGAGCACCAGTCGCCCGTCCAGGACCTCGAAGGAGACCGGCAGGACGGCCGGCAGTGCGTGCTCGGTGTACACCACGCGCCCGACGGGCACGGTGCTGAGCAGCCGCAGGCACTCGGCCTCGCTCAGGGTTTCCACACGGTCCTCACGCTCCATGCGTCCGATCGTCCTCGGTCGGTGCGCGCGCCGATAGGGCCCATGGTCCCTGAGCCGACGGGCCGGGAGCCCCGTCGGAGGCCGCCCGGAGCGGTAGCCTGCCCGGCGGGTGGAGGAACGGTGGAGGAGGGGGACGGATGGCGGGCGGGGTCGATCTGGTCGTGATCGGGGCGGACGGCGGGCCGGACCGGGCGTTCGGCGGTGCGGCGCTCGCACCTGACGGCGCCCGGCTGCTCGCCGAGGTGCTGCCCGGGATGTTCTTCGACACCGGCGCGGCCGGCTGCCGGGTGGCCGCGGTGCCGTCGGACGCGGACGCCAACGCGATGCTCACCGCCGTCCGGGAGGCTGCCCAGCGCCCCGGCCGGTGGCTGCTGGTCTGCCTGGTCGGCCAGTTGGTGGCCGATCCGCGTGGCCGGCGGCTCGCCCTGGTCACCGCGGGCAGCACCGCCGACAACGCCTACCGCCGGGGCCTGGCCTGGGACTGGGTGGTCAGCGCGATGGTGCACGGGGACCAGGAGGAGGCGCTGCTGCTGGTCGACGCGGTGGCCGACCGGGACACCTGGTCGGCTCTGGAGCGGGGCGAGGACGGCGCGGGCGAACTGCTGAGCTACTCACGGGTCCCGCTGTGGGGCCGGATCGGCCGCTACGCCCCGGGCAGCCGCTACGCCCCGAACAGACGCGGCCGGGACGCCGTACGGCCGGGCGGGGAGGGCTCGTTCAGCGCGGCCCTGACCACCGCCTTGCGCCAGGGCGTCCCGGGAGCCCCCGCGGCGGTCGGCCCGCACGATCTCCAGCCGGCCGTGGCCGCGCTGACGGACGGCGGTGAACCGGCCGGTAGTTCGGGCGCGCCCGGCGCGCGCCTGCTCGTTCCGCCGCACGCCGGGCGGCTCTTGATGCGCAATCGGGCCGCGGTTCGGGGCGCATTGGCCGGATTGTCGCTTTCCGAGGAACTGTTGGCCGTTCTGTGGCGGGAAAGTGCCCCGACGGAACCGCCTTCCGCGTAAGGTCAGGGGGCCTGAGGTGTTGCCGTGATGGGGTGGGTTGGCGAAGAATCGATCCCCAGCGGAAACACCGGCGGGACGGCGGAATTCTTCGGGCGGCCGTGGATCACGGATCGGATCGGTCGCGATGAGGTGGGGCCATGCGGCAGCGCGGAAATGTGTTGCGCCCTGGGGCGGTTGGGGTCAGTGGGGCGGTTCTGTTGTTGCTGCTCGGCGGCTGTGCGAGCGGCGGTGCCGGCGGTTCCGTCGATCGCATCGGCTCGTCCGCGCCCACTGTGGCTGGAGTGAACCCGGTAACTCCTTCGAGTGGTCCGGCAAACGACTCGATCGCGCCGACCGAGGGCCCGGAAGGGGCGATGGGGCGGCTGGCCCTGAGGACGTATCAGGACTGGTGGCAGGCGCAGGCCGAGGCTTTCGGCCGTACGGATTCGGACGGATTCTCGCTGGAGGGGTACTCCTCCGGTCGGGCGCTGTCGGACACCCTCGTGGGCCTGCGTCAACTCCACGACGCGAAACTGGTGATGACCGGATCTCCGCACAATTCCGCGGTGGTCAAGACCGTTGATCTGAAAGCCGATCCGCGGACCGCCGTGATCGAGGACTGCGTCGACGTGTCGGGCTGGCACCGCGTCGACGCCGCCACCGGGGCCGCGAAGGACCCGGCCCAGCGAATCGACCGCTACCTGGCGACGGCGTCCCTGCGCTGGTACCAGGCGCGTTGGCTGATCTACGACTTCAAGCGGGAGGTGGACCGGACATGCTGAACGGACGTCACCGGGTCCGGCGAATCGCGTTCCTCGCACCGTTGTCCGCCGGGCTGCTGCTGTCCTCGGCGCTGACGGCGGCGGCGGAGGAGCCACCGAGCGGCGGGGGAGCCACCCAGTGCGCCCCCGACAAGATCTGCTCGGACGTCCACACCGGCGGCAGCACGACCGGCCCCGGGTCCACCCAGCCGGGCGGCGGAGGGGGTTCGGGCGGCGGCCCGTTGGTGTGCAGCTACCACGGGGTGGAGTGGGCCTGCCACGATCCGGAACTCGGCTGGTTCAACAGCGACCAGGGCTGCTACTACAAGGTGCTCGACCCCCAACTCCCGGCGGGCGCACCGGAGTGGGGCGACCACAAGCCCTCGGACGGCGCGCTCTACTCGAAGGTCTGTCCGCAGACCGGCGGCGGCGCCGACGGCGCCCAGATCGTCTTCGAGGCCAACGCGCCGGCCGGCCCGCCGGTGCTGGACCTGCGCGCCATCGGCATCAGCCTCGCCCACGAGATGAGGTTCCCCAAGCCCGCCGCGGGCGTCGCGCCCAAGGGCACGGCCGTGGTGAAGGCGCCGGTCTGGCTCTGGCTGGACGGGGTCAAGGCGCCCGAGCCCAAGACGCTCGCGGTGCCCGGCGCCTCGGTCACCGTCACGCCGGTGCTCAAGAACGTGACCTGGACCTTCGACCAGGGCATGGAGGTGACCTGCGACACCGCCGGGACGCCGTACGACGCTAAGTACGGCGGCGCGAAGTCCCCGGACTGCGGGTACGAGTTCGCCGTCGGCTCGGGCACCAAGAAGGACGGCGTCTTCGACGGAACGGTGACGGCGCACTGGCAGGGGCACGTGGTCGTGACCGGGCCGAACGCCAAGGTCTTCGACGTCGACCTCCCGCAGTCCGCGGGCTTCGGGCTCAAGGTCGCCGAGATGCAGGTGCTCAACTGACCGCGTCCTCGTGACCGGGGACCTGTGACCCGGGCCCCTATCCCGCGACCACGCGAGCCACATCAGCCAGACCAGCCAGACGAGCAAGACCATCCAGCGCACGCGGCCAGAGCAGCCGGAGACGAACAAGGGAAGGGCGGAACCCGGTGGAGAACCGTACGTTCGCGACGCCGGGAACCGGCACCTCCGCGGGCCCCGCGGCGCCCGCCGCGCTCCCGGAGCAGCAGGAGCAGGGCGGTCCGGGCAAGGGCGGGGGACGGGTGGTGCCCCACGCGCCCGGGCGGACCATGCGGGCCAGGCGGCGGCGCCCGGCGGTGCTGGCGATGGCGGTCGCGCTGATCGCGGCCGGCGGGCTGGGCGGGGCCGTCCTCTACAACAGCACCGGCCAGCGGGTCGCGGTGCTGGCGCTGGCCCGGGACGTGCCCTGGGGCCAGGTGATCACCGAGGACGACCTGGTGGTCGCCCGGATCGCCGGGGACCCGGCACTGCACCCGGTGTCGGCCCAGGACCGGGCGAAGGCGGTCGGCATGCGGGCCGCCACCGACCTCAAGCGCGGGGCGATGCTCACCGGCGCCGACCTCGCGCAGGGCCTGACGGTGCAGCCCGGCCAGATCGTGGTCGGGGTGTCGGCCAAGCACAGCCAGCTGCCTGCCAGCCGGGTCCAGCCGGGCGTGCAACTGGTCATCGTCTACACCCCCGACAACGGCCGGGCCGACTCGCTGCCGGCCACCGCGATCACCGTCGGCCGGGTGGACACCGACGGCAGCCAGGTGATCGACGTGGCGGTCGGCACCGCGGACGGGCCCCGGCTCGCGCAGTGGGTGGCGAGCGGCCGGATCCAGGTGCTGCTGGCACCGCGCGGAGCGGCGGCGGGCGGTCCCGGCGCCGGGACCGCGCCGAGCCCGGCACCGGGCGGCGCGCCCGCGGGTGGCGCCCCCGCGCCGGGCGGCGCCACGCCTGCGGCCACCGGATCGGGTGCCGCCACGCCGGGCCCCACGGCCTCCGGCGCCGGGACCGCGTCGGGGGCCCCGGCCACGACGGGCGGCGCCTGATGGCGGTGATCGCGGTGGTCGGCGGCCCGGGCGCTCCGGGGGCCACCACCACCGCGCTGGCGATGCTGCTGGCCTGGCCGCTGCCGCCCGGCCGGCGGATGCTGCTGGTCGAGGCCGACCCGGACGGCGGCGCGGTGCTCGCCGGCGCCCTGGAAGGCCGGGTCGAGGCCGTGTACGGGCTGCGCAACCTGGCCGTCGCCGACCGGCGCGGGCTGCTCGCCCAGACCATCTGGGAGCAGCTGATCGACCTCTCGCCCGAGGGCAACGCCGACCGGCTGCTGCTGCCCGGGCTGACCGACCCCACCCAGGCGCCCGGCCTCGCCTACACCTGGGAGCCGCTCTCCGACCTGCTGCACGGCGTGGAGCAGCAGGGCTACGACGTGATCGTGGACCTCGGCCGCTCCGGCGCCACCGGCCACAGCGCGGTGCTCGCCCGGCGCGCGGACGTGGTGGCGGCGACCGTGCGCACCACGCTGCGCGGGCTGAGTTCGGCCCGGCCCCGGCTCGCCGCCCTCGCCGAGGACCTGGCCTCGGCCGGCACCGGGGCGGACGCGCTCGGGCTGCTGCTGGTCTCCGAGGGGCCGTACTCGCGGGCGGAGGTGTCCCGAGAGCTCGGACTGCCCGTCCTCGGGGTGCTGCCGTACGCCGCCCGGACGGCGAAGGTGCTCTCGGACGGCGGGGACACCACCGACCGCCGGTTCATCCGCTCGGAGCTGATGCGCACGGCACGGACGGCGGCGGACGAGGTGCAGCTGCTGGTCCGCCGCCGGCGCCAGCGGCTCGCGCCGGGCGCGGCGCCCGCCCAGCTGACGGCGGGCGGCCCGGCGGGGGCTCCCGGCAGGGCCGCAGCCGCCCCTGCGGGCCCCGCGGCGCCGGTGTCGGTGCCGGTGCCGGTGCCGGTGCCGCCGAGTTCGCCGATACCGGCCCCGCCCGTGCCGTCGGCGCCGCAGCCGCCGATGCCCGTGCCTCCCCCCGGGGCCTCCTCCGCGCCCGTGCCGGGGCCCGCTCCCACGCCGGGCCCGTACGGGCAGCCGGGGCACGGACAGGGCGGCTACGGTCAGACGACGCACGCCCAGACCCCCTACGCTCAGGACCCGTACGCTCAGGACCCGTACGGCCAGGCCACCTCCGGCCCGGCCTCGCCCGGGCCGGTCGGGTACGGATCGGCGCCGCACGGCCGGCCGGTGTACGGCCAGTCGGTGCCCGGACGCCCCGCGCACGCCCGTCCGGCGCACGCCCGTCCGGCGCATGCCCGTCCGGCAACCGGCCCGGTCGGCTACGCGGCGGCGGCCGAGAGCGAGCAGCCCTCCTACGCCCCGCCGCAGCCCGTCCCCCCCGTGATCACCACCGGCCCGGTGGCGCCGCTGGCCGGGCTGGCGCCGCAGCCGGCCGCCCCGGCGCCGTTCCCCGCGCACGTCCAGTCCGCGCCGAACGGCGATACGGGCGACCAGTACCCGCTCCAGCAACCGCTCGTGACGAACCGTCATGACGATCCCGGCGGGCCGTACCCGCACAACCCCGGGGAGGTGCTCCGTGCGCGGTAGCCCCCTGCACCAGCGCCCGTCCTCCGATCCGGCCGCGCTGCCCTGGGCCGCTCCGGCGCCCGCGGCCGCTCCCGCGCCGACGCCCGGCCCGGTCGCCCCGCCGTACGGATACCGGCCCGGCCCGGTCGCGCCCCAACCCGGCCCCGCCCAGCCCGCCGCCCCGCAGCCCGTTCCTCCCGGCGCGGCCGGGCCCACCGCCGTGCCCTCCCAGCTGCCCTCGCTGGACCTGCGCGGCGCCGCCACCCGCCCGGCCGTCGATCCGCAGGTCGCCCGTGAGCTCAAGCGCCAGGTCGCGGCCGAACTGCACCAGCAGATCAGCCGGTTGACCAGCGCCTCCGGCTCCGAGCCGGACCGCGCCACCCGCCGCCAGCGCGGCCGGGCGCTGATCGAGGAGGCCGTCGCCCGCTGGTCCGACGCCTACGCGCAGACCCACGGCATCCCGCCCACCCGGGAGCAGGACCGCGCCCTCGCCGAGGCCGTCTTCGACCTGCTGTTCCGGGCCGGCCGGCTCCAGCCCTACCTGGACGACCCGGAGATCGAGAACATCCTGATCAACGGCTGTGACGACGTCTGGGTCTCCAGGGTGCACCAACCCCTGCGCCAGGTACCGCCGGTGGCCGACAGCGACGCCGAACTCATCGAGCTGCTCCAGGACCTGGCCCGCCAGCACGGCGGCGGCGAGCGCAGCCTGTCCACCGCCAGCCCCACCCTCGCGCTGCGCCTGGAGGGCGGCATGCGCCTCCAGGCGCTCACCGAGGTGACGCCCCGGCCGTACGTGGCGATCCGGCGCCACCGGGTGGCCTCCGCGACCCTGCCCGAGATGGTCGAACTCGGCACCCTGGACGCCACCTTGGCCGCCTTCCTGGCCGCCGCGATCCGGGCCCGGAAGAACGTGATGATCACCGGCACCCAGGGCGTCGGCAAGACCAGCCTGCTGCGCGCCATGGCTGCCGAGATCCCGCCGGACGAGCGGATCGGCACCCTGGAGTCGGAGTTCGAACTCTGGCTGCACACCCTCGGCCACCTGCGCCAGGTCGTCCCGATGGAGGCCCGCGAGGGCAACGGCGAGCGCGTCGAGGGGCGCCTGGCCGGGGAGTTGACCCTCGGCGACCTCATCCCGGCCGCGCTGCGCATGACGCTCTCCCGGATCATCGTCGGGGAGGTCCGCTCCGGCGAGGTCGTCCCGATGCTGCGGGTGATGACCAACGGCGAGGGCGGCTCGATGTGCACCCTGCACGCCCGCGGCCCGCACATGGTCGTCGACCGCATCGCCGAACTCTGCCTGGAGTACGGCTCGCACATGACCGATTCACTCGCCTACCGGCTCACCGCCAACGCCCTGGACCTCATCGTGCACGTCACCATGGTCGACGAGACCGCCGTCGGCGGCCGTCGGCACCGCTTCGTGTCCCACGTCCTGGAGGTCACCGGCCTCGGGGAGAGCGGCCGGCCCGCCCTGAACACCGTCTTCGGCCCCCGGCCGGACCTCGGCGAGCCGCGGGCCGTCCCGCACACCCCGCCGCAGTGCCTGGACGACCTGCGCCGGGCCGGCTTCGACGCCTCGCTGCTCGGCTCCCGGTACGGGAGTTGGGCCGCCCCGCTGCACCTGCGGATCGGCGGTGGCGCGCGGTGATGCTGCTCTTCGCCCTGTGCGGGCTGGCGCTCGCGGGCGGCCTGGTCACCCTGGTGGTCTGGGGCCGCGGCAGCGAGCCCGAGGAGGAGGACGGGGCCGAGCGGACGGAGAACCCGCTCGCCGGCCGCCTCCACGTGTTCTGGTACGGCGCCCCCGGGACGGTCACCCCCCGGATGGCGCGGCTGCGCCGGATCCAGCTGCTGCTCGCGCTCGTCGGCGGGCCGCTGGCCTGGCTGTTCACCCGCATCCCGCTGACCGCGCTGCTGGTGCCGCTGGCCGTCTTCGGCCTGCCCTGGCTGTTCGACACCACCCGCCCTGACACCCAGCGGATCGAGCGGCTGGAGGCGCTGTCCGAGTGGACCCAGCGGATCGCCGACGTGCTGTTGCTCGGCGTCGGCCTCAACCAGGCCATCGTCACCAGCCGCCGCACCGCCCCGGCCGCCCTGGAGGACGAGATCGGCGAACTGGCCGCCCGGCTGCAGGCCCGCTGGCGGCCGGAGGAGGCGCTGCGCGCCTTCGCCGACAGCCTCGCCGACGCCACCGCCGACAAGGTGCTCGCCGCGCTCGTGCTGCGGGCCGGCGACAGCGGACCGGGCCTGGCCCGCACGCTCTCCGACATGGCCGACTCGGTGCGCGAGGAGGTCCGCCAGCGCCGCGCCATCGAGGCCGACCGGGCCAAGCACCGGACCACCATCCGCTGGCTGGTCGGCATCATCGTGCTGGTGGTGACGGCCGGCTCCTTCAACACCGAGTACACCCGGCCGTACGGGACCCTCCTCGGCCAGCTGGTCCTCGCCGTGGTGGCCGCCCTGTTCGTGGCGATCATCGCCTGGATGCGGGCGCTGGCCTCCCACCCGCCGGTGCCCCGGCTGCTGACGCCGGACCGGCGCAGCAGGAGCGGACGGCGCTCCGGCGCTCCGGCGCCCGCGCCGCAGCCCGCCGAGCAACTCGGGGAGGTCCGGTGATCTCCCCCTGGTCCGTGCTGGCCGGCGCCGTCGCGGCCGGTGGCCTCGCCCTGCTAGTCGCCGAACTGCGCCCGACGCCACCGGACCTGGGCCAGGCGCTCGACCGGCTGCACGCCACCCCCGCCGACCGCGCGCAGGACCCGGACGAACGACCGCGCTGGTACGACCGGATCGGCGAACGGTCGGTGCGGCTGCGCGGCGTCTCCGTGCCGCGCCGCGAACTCGCCCTGATCGGCCGCACCCCGGCCCGGTTCATGGTGCACAAGCTGCTGTTCGCCGCGCTCGGCCTGGTGCTGCCCGCCTACCTGGGCGCGATGGCCGTGCTGATGGACGTCGGCCTGCCGTTCGCGCTGCCGCTGGTCGTCGGACCGCTGCTGGCCGGCCTGCTCTGGTTCGTCCCCGACGCCATCGTGCGCGGCGAGGCCAAGGAGGCGCGCACCGAGTACCTGCACGGCATCGCCGCCTACCTGGAACTCGTCGCGATGGAGCGGGCCGCGGACTGCGGCCCCGCCGAGGCGCTGCGCCGGGCCGCCGCGGTCGGGCAGGGCACGGTGTTCCGCCGGATCCGCGACGCCCTGGAGCGCGCGGCCACCGACCGGCTCCCGCCCTGGGCTGGACTCGACGCTCTGGCCGAGGAGTTGGGGCTCAGCCCGCTCCAGGACGTGGCCGACATCATGCGGTTGTCCGGCACCGACGGCGCCGCCGTGTACGACACCCTGCGGGCCCGTGCCAAGGGCCTGCGCGGGGAACTGCTCGCCGAGGACCTCGCCCGTGCGAACGCCGACAGCGAGCGGATGGTCGCGCCAGGGGCGGCCCTGACCCTGCTGATGACCGTCCTGATCGTCTTCCCCGCGCTGCACCAGATGCTCAACTGACCGGTGCCCGGCTCCGGTCCGGCTCCTCCGTCCTCTTGGAGCAGCGTCCTCTCAGAGCAGTCGGCACCACCACACCTCACCACACCGCCTTACCCCCGGGAGACCCGATGACCGTCCGACTCGCCCAGCTGGCAGACCGGGTGCTGCGACCCGTCCTGCTACCGGTCCAGTTCGCACTGCTGCTGTTCACCTTCCGGCTCGGCCGTCTCCGGGCCGCCCGCGCACGCGGCGACCGGGGCGCGATCAGCATCGAACTCGCCCTCGCCATCATCGCGTTGGTCTTCGTCGCGGGCGCCGTGGCGACCGCGCTCTACCTGCTGAAGGACAAGGTCGTGAAGAAGGTCGAGCAGGACCCGAACCTGCCGGGCGGCGCGGGCGCGGGCGGCGCCACCCCGTGATGCGTCCTGCTCTCCGTCGCGGCGGCGACCGGGGGTCGATGAGCGTGAGCCTCGCCATCGTCTTCCCGGTCGTCCTGCTGCTCCTGCTGCTCGTCGTCCAGGCCGCGCTGTGGTGGTACGACCGGCAGGTCGCGCTCACCGCCGCCCGTGAGGGCGTGGACGCCGGGCGGGTGCAGGGGAGCGCGACGGACGGCGAGAAGAACGAGGCCGCCCAGCGGCAGGCCCGCGACTTCCTCGACCGGCAGGGCGTGCACGAGTACACCGTGGGCACCGAGGGGAGCACGGCGCAGACCGTCCGGGTCACCGTGCGGCTGACCCCACCGCTGCTGCTCCCCGGGCTCAAGGCGCCGGCCATCACCCAGTTCGCAGAGGCGCCGCGCGAGCGCTTCGTCCCGCCGGCGGTGAAGCCGTGAGGCGCGCGCCGCGGACACCGGCCCGGTGGCGGCGGCGCGACCGGCGGGGCGGGCCGGACCCGCTGAACCGGCGGGGCGGCTCGAAGCGTCGGGACCGCGGCGGGATCGCGATCGAGGCGGCGATCGTCGTCCCGGGAGTGGTCGGGCTCGTCCTGGTGGCCATCGCCGCCGGGCGGGTGCAGACCGCGGCCGGCACCGTGGAGGCCGCCGCCCGGGCCGGAGCCCGGACCGCCTCCCTGCAGCGCGGTGCGGTCGGTCCGGAGCAGCCCGCCAGGGACTCCGCGCTCGCGACGCTGCGCCAGCAGGGCGTGTCCTGCCGCGACGGCGACGTCCGCGTCGCCAAGGGGCAGCTGAACCTGCCGGGCGGACCGGTCGCCACCGTCACGGTCACCGTGGTCTGCGACGTGGAACTGGCCGACGTGCTCGGCGGACCGTCCGGCGTACCCGTGACGAAGCACCTCGTCGGCGAGTTCACCTCGGTGGTGGACCGCTACCGGGGCACCTGAGGACGTACGGCGCCGGCACCCGCGGGACGGGGGATTGGAGAAGGCCCGAGTGGGGAAACGCAAGCGGAGAGCGCTCGGGGGATGACACAGCGGTACCGAGTGGCGCCCGGTGGGGGCAGGTGGGGAGAGCAGCGTGCGGAGTGGGGGGAGGGGACGGGGATGGTGAGCGGACTGCGGCGACGGCTGTCGGCGCGCCGGTCCGACCGGGGCGCGGTGGCCCTCTTCGTGGCGATCTGCGCGGCCTACGTCGTGCTCGTCATCGCTCTGGTGATCGACGCCGGAGGCCGGCTGCGGATCGCCGAGCGGACCGACGCCTACGCCCTGGAGGCCGCACGGGTGGGCGGCCAGCAGCTCGACCAGGCCGCCGTCCTTCAGGGCCAGGGCTTCAAGGTCCAGGAGAAGTACGTCCGGGACGCCGCCGACGCCTACCTGGGCCTGTACGGCCTCCGGGCGGGCGGCATCGAGTTCTCCGGTGACGGGAAGGTCGTCACCGTCACCGTGCAGGCCGACTACCGACCGGTCCTGCTGGGAGCCCTCGGGGAACGGAAGGTAACGGGCAAGGGCAGTGCGACCCTCGTCCACGGAGTCGAGAAAGCGGAGACCGACTGATGGCCGCGCCACGTGCCAAGGACCAGGCCCGAACCGCCCAGGCCCGTACCGGCAGGGCCGGGAGCTCCCACCGAGCCGGCGGCGCGCGGGGGCCCGCCGCCCCGCTGCCCCGACCACCGCGCGGGCGCGGCCGGGCCGTGATCACCGCGCTCGGCGCGCTGGTCACCCTGCTCGCCCTGCTGCTCGGTGTCCCCGCGCTGCTGCTGTACGGCACCGACGCGGTCGCCGGGATGGGTGACGTCACCTCGGGCGGGGTGGGCGAGGCGCTCACCAGCTCGGACGACGGAAGCCTGTTCCTGTGGGCGCTGGTGGTGGTCGGCTGGCTCGCCTGGGCCTGCTTCGCGCTCTCCGTCCTGCTGGAGATCCCCGCCCAGCTGCGCGGCCGGATCGCCCGCCGCATCCCGGCCTTCGGCTGGAGCCAGCGGCTCGCCGCCGGGCTGGTCGGCTCGGTGCTCGCGCTGGTGCCGGTGGCCGGCTCGGCCTTCGCGGCCGTCCCCGAACTCGACGACGGCCCGGCCGCCCAGGCGCAGGTGACGCCGGGCGTGCAGCGGGCCGCGCTGCCCGCGGCGCAGTCCGCGCCGACCCTGACCCCGGCCGCCGAGCAGCAGAACACGTACACCGTGCGGGACGCCCGCCCGGCCGACAGCCTGTGGTCCATCGCCGAGCGCCAACTCGGCTCGGGCGAACGCTGGGTGGAGATCGCGAAGCTCAACGAGGGCCGGGTGATGGGCGATTCGGGCGTCCGCTTCGACGCCGACCGGCCGATCCAGCCCGGCTGGGAGCTGCTGATGCCGGCGGACGCCAAGCCGGACGAGGCGAAGGCGCCCGCGCCCGCTCCTTCGGGCGATGCCGCGCAGGGGGCGCCCCAGGGCGCGCCGCAGAGCGTTCCGCAGTCCGGTACGGAGGCGGGGCCCGGTGGCGCGGCCGGCTCCGGCGCGCCGCGGACCGTCACCGTCCAGGCCGGGGACAGCCTGTCGGCCATCGCCCAGCGGGAGCTGGGGGACGGCGAGCAGTGGCCGAAGCTCTTCGAGGCGAACAAGGGGGCACAGGCGCCGGACGGGGAGCAGCTGACGAACCCTGACGTGGTGGTGCCGGGAATGGTGCTCACGGTGCCGGGGACGGGGGCAGCGACTCCGGCTCCTGCTCCCGGTGACCAGGCCGCCCAGCCCGGGCAGGCTCCCGCCCCCGCCCCCGCACCGGCCGACCAGGCGCCGGCCCAGACTCCGGCTCCGGCTCCGGCGGCGGGCGCCCCCGCCTCGGGCGCCCCGCAGTCGGCCCCCGCGCCCACGCACGCGCCGGCCAAGGCGCCGGCCCCCGCCGCGCACGCCGACCCGGCCACCGGCGGCGACTACACCGTCGCCCTCACGGCCTCCACCGTCGGCGTCCTGCTCGCCGCCATCATGGTCGGCACCGTCGCCCACAAGCGCGGCACCCAGCAGCGTGCCCGCCGCCCCCGGCACCGCATCGCGATGCCCGGCGCCGAGGCCGCCGCCTTCGAGAACGAGCTGATGGCCCGGCAGGACGGCGCCGGGCTGGACCTGCTGGACCGCGCCCTGCGCACCCTGGCCCGCAACACCGTGCGCGGCGGCAAGCGGCTGCCCGCCATCGTCGCCGCCCGGATCACCCAGGGCCAGACCATCGAGCTGCACCTGTCCGGCCCGGCCACGCCGATCGCGCCGTTCCGCGCCGCGCACGCCGCCAACGTCTGGTGGTGCAGCGCCGACTCCGGCGACCTGCTCAGCCCCGGCCAGGCCCGGAAGACCGCCGCGCCGTACCCCGCCCTGGTCACCCTCGGCAGCTCGCCGGACGGCTCGGTGGTCCTCGCCGACCTGGAGGCCGTCCGGCTGCTCCACCTGTCCGGCCACCCGGACGACGCCCGCGACGTGCTGCGCACCCTCGCCATCGAGCTGGCCCACAGCCCGCTCGCCGACCGGCTGCACCTGCACCTGGTGGACCTCGCCGAGGAGGTGCCGATCAGCGGCCCGGCCGCCGAGCGCGTGCACCGCCACCCCACCCTGGAGGCCGCGCTCGCCGCCCTCGGCCCGCGCACCGCCAAGGCCCGCGCGACCCTGGTCGCCGCCGAGGCCAGCAGCCCGCGCGAGGCCCGCAGCCGGGGCCAGGCCGACGAGTCCTGGACGCCCGAGATCGTGCTCTGCGCGCACCAGCCCGGCGGGGAGATCCCGGCCGAGCTCGGGCGCCTGCTCGACGCCCGGCCGCGCACCTGCGTCGCGGTCGTCACCCGCGCGCCCGAACGCGGCACCGGTCCGGTGGCCCGCTGGACCCTGCCGACCTCCGGCCAGGCGGCGATCCCGGGTCTGCACCTGACGGTCGAGCTACAGCGGCTCAGCGGGCAACAGTACGACCAGGTCACCGAGCTGCTGCGGGTCGCCGACGACACCACCCAGCACCCGGCCCCGGCCTGGACCCTGGACGGGCCGGACGGGGACACCGACACCACCGAACTGCCCGTCGCCGTACCGGTGCTGGCGGGCGTCGGAGCCTCGGGCGGCGGAGCGCAGGAGGGCGCGGGCGCGGACGCCGGTCCGCGGCTGGTGGCCCGGGTCATCGGCACCGGGGCCAGCCCGTTCGCGGGCACCGACCCGGTGACGCCGGCTCCGGCGTCGGCGCTGGTGCCGGCTCAGTCCGCCGGTCCTGGTCCCCTTCCCGTTCCGGCTCCCTCGCCGGGTGCGGGTGCGGGGCCGGGCGCGACGTCGGTTCCGGCCGGTCCGGCGCGCTTCGCCGTCAACGGCCAGGGGCGGCAGGCGGCCACCGACGAGACCACCCGGGACCTGCGGCGCCCCGGCCCGCCGGAGGGCGAGGGCGGCGCCGAAGGGACCGCCGAGTCGGGGGGCGGGTCCTCGGAATCCACGGCGACGATGGTCCTCGCCGTGCAGCCGGTCGTGCCCCGGTCGGCCGAGCCTCAGCCGGTCGTACCGCAGCCGGCCGAGCCCACCACGGAATCCGTTCCCGGTCCGGCCGCCACTGTCGGGGCCGGCGCCGACGCGGGAGCCGCCTCCGGGACCGTGGACGCCCCGGAGGTGGCTGAGGCCGCCGAGGTCGTGGAATCCGTCGAGACCGTCGATACCGTCGAGTCCGGTGAAACGGCCGACAGCTCGGGCGCCGTCGCCACCCAGGCGCCCGAGCCCGCGCCCGCGCCCGCCGTCGAGCCGGGCCCCGCCGCCGTCGCGCCGGTCGCCCGGACCACCCCCGGCCGCAGCGACAGCGACGACCTGCTCGCCATCCTCCGCTCCCCGGAGGCCCACGCCCCGCGCAACGCCCCCCGGATCCGCCTGCTCGGCCCGGTGGACGTCGCGGGAACCCTCGGCTCCACCACGCCCGGTGCGCTGCCCAGGCTCACCGAACTGGCCGTCTACCTGGCGCTGCGCCCCGGTGCCGACCGCCACGCCCTCGACCACGACCTGCACCCCGGCGCGGCGCACCTCGACCCGCACCCCACCGCGGCCGACGCCCAGAGCCCGCTGCCGGCCAAACTCGCCGACCTGGCGGCCTGGTTCGGCCAGTCGCCCGATGGGCGGGCCTTCCTGCCCACCGAGGGCACCGAGGGCTACTCCTTCGCCCCGGCGGTCACCTGCGACTGGGACGAGTTCCGCAGCCTCTACCGGCGCGGCATGCGCAGCACCAGCGCCACCGCCGACGCCGCCCTCGCCCACGCCCTGGCCCTGGTCCGGGGCGCGCCGTTCGCCGAGGCCCCGCCGGCCTCGTACGGCTGGGCCGAGGCGGAGCGGCAGGACATGATCGCGGCGATCGTCGACACCGCCCACGAACTGGCCGCCCGCCGCCTGCAGTACGGCGACCACCGCAGCGCCGAGGCCGCCGTCTTCCGCGGCCTCGCCGTCGCCCCGGACGTCGAACTGCTGCACCGGGACCTCTTCTACGCGTACGCCTCGGCCGGCGCCCGGGACCAACTCCTGCGGGCGGTCAACCGGTTGGACGCGCTCAGCCGTCGTACCGGCCGGGACCTCGACGCCGACACCGTCACCCTCCTGCGGGACCTGCTCGCCGGCTCCTGACCCAGGCGGCCCGCTGCCCGGCCACTCCCACGGGGGAGGCCGGGCAGCGCCGTTGACGGGCCGACCACAGCGGCCGCGGCCGGTCAGACGGTCCGCAGCCAGGCCTCCAAGGCGGCGAAGTCCGACTCGGTGAGCCCGCGTCCGGGGTCCACCCGGTGGAGGAGGGCGCGGGCGGCGGAGTGCACGGCGACCCAACGGCGGTCGGCCTCGGCGATCTCGTCGTCCACCCAGGCGAACGGCCGCCCGTCCGCCCATGCGACCAGCGCACGCGTCTTCCAGTGCACGCCGTCCGGCTGGTCCGGTTGCTCCACCGGCCAGTCCACGACGGGCAGTCGGGGCAGGCCGAGCCAGGGCGCGAGGCACTCGTTGGCATCCTCCAGCCACGTCGTGGCCCACACCGGCTCGCCCGGCAGGCCCAGCAACCGCGCCCCCAACTCCGGGTCCACCCGGCCGATCAGCGGGTTCCCGCCGGGCAGCGCGCCGGACGGGACGTACGGGCTCCGGAACGTCGGGTAGCCGCCCGGCGGCGGATCGCCGAAGGGAATGAGCGGGCCGTCGACGTCGAGGAACAGCAACGGGCGGCCGGCATCACTCATGACGGCACCCTAGCGGGACGGCGTGGGCGGGGTGGCGCGCCGATCGGCCACCCGGCCTGGAACGGGCGAGCCGGGATCTCGTAGGGTGGCGCGCACGGAGTGTGGTGGCAGGCACCACGCGGGCGAGGGCATCAGACGCCGCGGGAGCGGCGGGGCGGGGCGGTGACCAGGAGATGGCGGAGACGACAGCGGTTTCCGGAGGTCCCGACCCGGCGGCCGACCCGGGCCCCTGGGACGCCGTACCGCCGCCGCCGCGTCTGCCGGTCGGGGAGCACCCGCCCGGTCCCGCCGCGCTGTACGAGCCGCCGCCGCCCCCGGCCGCTCCCGCTCCGATCGCAGCGCCGACTTCGGAGCCGGTTTCGGAGCCGGCTTCGATTCCGGGTGTCGGGATGGGTGTCGGGACGGGCGTGCAGGGGGGTGCGCAGCCGATCGGGCAGGCGCCCGTGCCGCCGCCCGCGCCCCCGGCCGCGCCTCCTGTGCCGCCCACCGGATGGACCCTCACCGGACTGCCGGCCGTCGGGTCCGCGTCCACGGCGACCCCGCCGCCGTTCCCGGTGCAGGGCGTGGCCCAGGGCGCTGCCGCCGTCGGTGCGGGTGGGCTCGGTGCGGCGCCGCGCGGGCGGATCCTGGTGATCGAGGGCGGGTACGGCAACTCCGGCCGCCGCACCTGGGGGCGGGGCGGCCCGGCCCAGGCGCCGGTGCTCTCGGCGATGCTCGCCGCCGTCTCGCCGCAGGTGCTGCTCGCCGCGGACGCGGTGGACGCCGTCCACCTCCCCGGCGCCGGCGACCCGCACACCGTCCTCGCCCACCTGCGTGCCGCCTCCCGGCACCCGGGACCGCTGCTGATCCACCTGGGCGGCCACGTGGTCGCCGACAAGCGCGGTGGCCAGCTCCAGTTGACCCTGCGTGACGCCAAGCAGGACGGCCTGCCCTGGCAGGCGCTCGCCGCCGAGCTGGGCCACCGTCCGGCCGAGTGGCCGACCCTCGTCATCGCCGACCTGAGTGCCGATCAGAACGCCTGGCCGTACCTCCAGGGCACCGTCTCCCCGCTCAGTGAGGGCATCCCGCTGTGGGCGGTGGTCAGCCCGGACCCGGAGCAGATCGGCACCTTCACCCGTGCCCTGATCGAGGCACTGCACGGCGGCCGACCCGGCGCGGGCGAGGTGCTCGCCCCCGAGCAACTGCGGCAGCAGGTGTACTCGGTGCTGCGGCCGGACGTGGTCATCCTGGCCACCCACGCTCCGGAGCGCCCGTTCTTCCGCAACACCGCCCGGCGGGGCGAGGGGCCGGCGGCCGAGGTGGCGCCGCCCCCGGTGCCGCTGCCGTCGCGTTCGGCGGAGCCGCGGGACGCCGTCGCCGACCGGCCGGTGCCCGCGCCGGCCGTGGTGCCTGTGCCGTCCGCCACGGCCGGGGCCTCCGGCGCGCCGGCCTCGCCCGGAACGTCCGCCGCGCCCGGAACGTCCGCCGCGTCCACCGCGTCCGAGGCGGACCCGGTGACGGCTGGTGGGGGCCCGGTCAGCCTGGTCAAGCCGGGCGTACCACCGACCCCGCCGCGGCCGGCCCGTCCGGTCAGCCTGCTGAAGGCGGGTGAGGCGGGTGAGGCGGGTGAAGCGGGTGAGGCGCCGGCCGTGAACCTGCGCAAGCCCGTTCCGGCCGACGCCGTACCGGTGGACCGCACGCCGGTGACCGGTGTCACGCTGCGCAAGCCCCGGCCGGAGCCGGCGGACAGCGTCGCGGAGCCCGAACTCCCGTGGGTGGAGGCCGTGGTGGCCTCCGAGGCCGGGGTCGAGGTGGCGGCGGCGGTGGAGGAACCGGTCGGGGAGGTCGTCGGGGAGGCGCCCGAGGACGCTGTTCCGGTCGAGCCGGCACCGGCGGATGGGACGCCGGCCGACGGGGGACCGGCCGACGGGGGACCGGCGGGCGAGGCGCCGGTGGGCGAGGCGACCGCCGAGGTGGTGCCGGCCGACGAGACTTCTGCGGACGAGACGCCTGCCGATCAGACGCCTGTGGACGAGGCGCCCGCTGACGAGGTGCCGGCCGACGCCGTGCCCCAGGGCGGCGTGCCGGCGGGCGAAAGGTCGGTCGACGCGGCGGCCGTGGCACCAGCCCCCGTCGACGGGACGCCCGCCGCCCCGGCCGAGAGCCCCGCCGAGACTCCGGCCGAGACGCCCGGCGCCGAGGCCCCCGAGACCGGTCGGCCCCGTGCGGACTACCGCGAGGTCATCGGACGGATCGTCCGCAGCGCCGACGCCGGGGACCACGCCGCCGCCACCGATCTGGCCTTCGCGCTCGAACTGGAGGCGATCGCGGAGCACGGGGCGGTGTCCGAGCCGGTGCTCCAGGTGCGGCAGGTCCGGGCGCACGTGTGCCGGCTCGCGGGCCGAGCGGCCGAGGCCGCGGACATCTACCGCGAGGTGGCGCTGACGCTGCTCCGCTCGCAGGGCCCTGACCACCCGGAGACCCAGCGGGCGGCCACCAACGCCGAGGCCTGCTGGCGCGCCGTCACCGACCGGGCCGAGGCGATCCGGATCGCCCCGGAGATCATCGAACTGCGCGCCCACCTCCCGGGCCCCGACCGCCGCAAGCTCCGCGCCGCGGAGCGCTACCTCGCCCAGCTGGCCGCGACCGACTGACAGACGGCCAGGAGACGACGAACAGCGAACAGATGACAGATTTCGAAATCTGTCATCTGTTCGCTGTTATCTGTTCGCTGTCATCTGTTCGTCGTTACCTGTTGCCCGCCGTCGCGCGCGGCCCGCCGTTTCAGCGAGCGGCGATCGCGTGCACGAACTTGGCGGCGTCGATGGTGCCCAGACCGCTGGCGAGGTCGTATCCCGGAGTGGCGTTGTAGCCGGTGACGCCGCCCCAGCTGTTGTCGCCCTCCTTCACGTCGACGATGCCGGTCAACTGGCTCGGCAGCAGGTTCATGCCGTACAGGCGCCAGTTGAGCTGGCCGAGGCGGTGGCCGGCGAGCTGGTCGGCGAGCGCGACGACACCCGAGAACAGCGGCGTGGCCTCGCTGGTGCCACCGGTGAGGTGCCAGCCGACCGAGGTCGGGTCGTAGGACTCGTAGGTCCAGGCGGCGCCGTCCACGGCCGCGCTCATGCTGATGTCCGGGGTGCCGCGGTGGTTGCCGGTGACGTTCGCGACGCCGGCCTGGTACCACGGGCGCTCGAAGATCCCCGAGACGCCACCGCCGCCGGCGCCGGACTGGTCGTGCCACACCTTGTCGGGCGCGGTGCGCTTGCCGGAGTCGTCCAGGGTGAGCTGGGTGCCGCCGATGGAGGTGACCAGCGGGTCCGAGGACGGCCAGGAGTTGACCTTGTACGGGTACAGGTCGGTGCCGTTCTCCTGGGCGTCGGTGGCGCCGTTGTCGCCGGAGGCGGCCAGCACCGTCACGTTGTGGTCGGCGGCGGCCTGGAAGGCGTACCGCAGATCGGTGAGCGACTTGAAGTCGCCCTTGTCGTAGCCCGGGAAGGTGTTCTCGGTGGCGCCGAAGCTCTGCGAGATGACGTCGCCGCGGCCGGCCTTGATGAGGGCCTTCTCGGCGTCCATCATCTCGGGCAGGCCCGTGGTGCCCTCGGTCTCGGAGACGCCGGTCTCGACCAGGACGATGTGCGCGTCGGGGGCGACGGCGTGGGCGTACTCGACGTCCAGGGTGGTCTCACCGGCCCAGCCGGTGTGGTCGGGGTTCTTCGGGTCGAAGGCGGGGACGTCGCCCCACTTGACCACCTCGACGTTGGTGTCCTTGATGCCCCACTGCTTGTCGAAGACCTCCAGGTCGTGCTGGATGGTCGGGGAGCCGAAGGAGTCGACGATGACGATCGTGCGGCCCTTGCCGGTGATGCCCTCCCGGTACAGCGGGTCCAGGTTGTAGGCGGTGCGGTACTGGAGCGGCGAGTAGCAGTGGATGCCGATCTGGCTGACGCACTGGGTGGTGCTCAGCGGGGCGACGCGCGCTTGGGCGTTGTGGTGCCCGAAGGAGGCGGGACGGACGTGGACGCCCGTCAGGTCGTGCGCGGGGGCGGCGATCGCGGTGCCGGCGGCCGGTACGGCGACGGTGCCGGCCGTGAGGGCGGTGGCCCCCACGGCGAGCAGAGCCAGGGCGCGGCGGAGGGTGGCGGGGCTGCCCATGGGACTCCTTGGGACGCAGGGCCCGACCTGGTTCGGTCGGGTGGGTCCGGCCATCCCATCGAGAGCTACATGATCATGCCATAGTCATTCGGAGGGGTCATATGATCAAGGTCATGGTCATGCTCGGCCACGCGAAAAGGTAAAGGCCGTCCCAGGGGAAGGTAACCTCCCACCTGGGACGGCCGGGTGACGACACGTCAGCAGGAGTCCTAACGCGCCCCGCCGTTGACGTAGAGGGTCTGCCCGCTGACGTACGAGGCCTCCTCGCTGGCCAGGAAGGCGACCACCGAGGCGATCTCCTCCGGCTGCCCGACCCGGCGCAGCGGAGTCCGGGCGGCGACCTCCGCCTGGTGCTCCTCGGCGCTGCTGCCGACCCGCTCGGCGGTGGCGGCGGTCATCGCGGTGGCGATGTACCCGGGCGCGACGGCGTTGACGTTGATGTTGAACGGCCCGAGCTCGATCGCCAGCGTCGCGGTGAGGCCCTGGATGCCGGCCTTGGCGGCGGCGTAGTTGGCCTGGCCCCGGTTGCCGAGGGCGGAGCGCGAGCTGAGCGAGACGATCTTCCCGTACTTCTGCGCCACCATGTACTTCTGGGCGACGTGGCTGCAGTTGTACGCGCTGGTCAGGTTGACCGTCAGCACCGCGTCCCAGTCGGACTTGGGCATCCTGAAGAACAGGTTGTCCCGGGTGATCCCGGCATTGTTGACCAGGATGTGCACCCCGCCGAGGTCCGCCGCGACCTGCGCGAACACCGCTTCCACGGCGTCGTAGTCGGCCACGTCGCAGCCGTACGCCCGGGCGGTGCCGCCCTTGGCGGTGATCTCGGCGACCGTCCCGGCCGCGCGCTCGGCCGTGAGGTCGACCACGGCGACCGCCGCGCCCTCCTCGGCCAGCCGGCGGGCGGTGGCCGCCCCGATGCCCTGCGCCGCGCCGGTCACGACGGCGACCTTCCCCGCGAACCGCGTCATGTGAACTCCTCGGAAGTCTGGATCAACAGGTGGCAAGTGACAGAACGCCCGTGGCAGGCGGCGGTGGTGGTCAGACGCTCTCGACCAGCACGGCCGTACCCTGCCCCACGCCCACGCACATGGTGGCCAGGCCGCGCCGGGCACCGGTACGGCGCATCCGGTGCAGCAGGGTGGTCAGGATGCGGGCGCCGGAGCCGCCCAGGGGGTGGCCGAGCGCGATCGCCCCGCCGCTGGGGTTGACCACCTCCTCGGCCTGCTCCGGGTCGAAGCCGATGCCGTCGGCGGAGGCGAGCGCCTGCGCTGCGAACGCCTCGTTCAGCTCGGCGGTGTCCAGGTCGGCGAGCGACCAGCCGGCCCGGGCGAGCACCTTCGCCGTCGCCGGGACGGGGCCGATGCCCATGACGTCCGGGTGCACCCCGGCCGAGGCGCCGGCCACGTACCGGCCGAGCGGCTGGAGCCCGAGGTCGCGCAGCGCCTCCTCGCCGACCAGGAGCAGGCCGGCCGCGCCGTCGTTCATCGGCGAGGCGTTCCCGGCGGTCACGGTGCCCCCGGGGCGGAACACCGGCTTCAGCCCGGCGAGCTTCGCCAGGCTGGTGTCCTCGCGGATGCCCTCGTCCTGGCCCACCGTCACCCCGTCCGGCCGCTCGACCGGGACCAGCTCGGCGTCGAAGTGCCCGTCCTTGCGCGCGGCGCCGGCCCGCTGGTGGCTGCGCAGCGCGAAGGCGTCCTGGCGCTCCCGGCCGATGCCGTACCGGGCGGCCACCTCCTCGGCGGTCTCGCCCATGCTGAGCACGCCGTGCAGTTCGGCCATCCGGGGGTTGGTGAGCCGCCAGCCGAGCCGGGTGTCGAAGGTCTCCATCCGGTGCGGCAGCGCCTCGTCGGGGCGGGGGAGGACGAAGGGGGCGCGGGTCATCGACTCGCACCCGCCGGCCAGCACGACGTCCGCCTCGCCGGAGCCGATGGCCCGGGCGGCGAGGGTGACGGCCTCCAGGCCGGAGGCGCAGAGCCGGTTGACGGTGGCTCCCGGCACGGTCTCCGGCAGGCCGGCCAGCAGGACGGCCATCCGGGCGGCGTTGCGGTTGTCCTCGCCGGCCTGGTTGGCGGCGCCCCAGTAGACGTCGTCGATCCGGGCCGGGTCGAGTGCGGGCGCGTCGGCGAGCAGGGCGCGCAGCACGGTGGCCGAGAGGTCGTCCGGGCGGACCGTGGCGAGCGCGCCGCGCAGCCGGCCGATGGGGGTGCGGCGGGCGGCGGCGAAGTAGACGGGGCGCACGTCGTCGGGCTCCTTGTCGGGTGGCAGGGGTGGCAGGGACGGCCGGGGTGGCCGGGGTGGCTGTAGGGAGGGCGGGCGCGTGCCGCGGTCAGAAGGCGTTGACGCCGGTGAGGGCGCGCCCGATGAGCAGCTGGTGGATCTGGCTGGTGCCCTCGTAGAGGGTCATCACCCGTGCGTCACGCAGGTACTTGCCCACCGGGTACTCGTCGATGAACCCGTAGCCGCCGAAGACCTGGAGCGCGTTGTTGGCGGCCCGGACGGCGGCCTCGCTGGCGTACAGCTTGGCGACGGAGGACTCGGTGGCGAACGGCAGGCCGCGCTCGATGTGGTCGGCGACCTTCCAGGTGAGCAGCCGGGCCGCCTCGACGTCCACGGCGATGCCGGCCAGCAGCTCCTGGACGAGCTGGTGCGAGGCGATCGGCTTGCCGAACTGCTCGCGCTCGCCCGCGTAGCGCACCGCGGCCTCCAGGCAGGCCCGGGCGATGCCGACGCAGCCGGCCGCCACCGACATCCGCCCCTTGGCCAGGGCGGCCATCGCCACGGTGAACCCCTTGCCGACCTCGCCGAGCCGGGCGCTGTCGGGCACCCGGACGTCCTCGAAGGTGAGCGCGGCGGTGGCCTGGCCGCGCAGGCCGAGCTTGCCGTGGATCTCGGTGCGGGTGAAGCCGGGCAGGTCGGTGGGGACCAGGAAGGCGGTGACGCCCCGGTGGCCCCGCTGATCGGGCGCGTCCCCGCCGGTGCGGGCGAAGACCAGCGCCACGTCGGCCCAGGTGCCGTTGGTGATGAAGGTCTTGGCGCCGTTGATCAGCCAGTCCCCGCCGTCCCGGACGGCGCGGGTGGTGAGGTGGGCGGCGTCCGAGCCGGTGCCCGGCTCGGTGAGGGCGAAGCAGGCGAGCGCCTCGCCGGAGGTGAGCCGGGGCAGCCAGTACCGCTTCTGCTCCTCGGTGCCGAAGCCGTTGACCGACTTGCCGACCAGTCCGAGCGAGACGGAGACGATCCCGCGCACGGCCGAGTCACCGCGCCCGAGCTCCTCCAGGACGAGGCAGTACGCGAGGTGGTCGCCGCCGCTGCCGCCGTACTCCTCCGGGATGGTCAGCCCGAGGAAGCCGACCTTCGCGAGCTTGCCGACGATCGCGCGGTCGACGGACTCGGCGCGGTCCCACTCGGCGGCGTACGGCACGATCTCGCGATCGGTGAAGGAGGCGGCGAGGTCCCGGACGGCGCTCTGCTCCTCGGACAACTCCAGGTTCACGGCGGCTCCCGAATCCGGTGTCCAGGGCCCGGGAGGGGACCGGGCCCATTAAACTAGCGCTGCAAGTTTTATGGGGGGACTGTAGCCCCGCCGACGCCGTGCTGGGAAGGGGCACCTGCCAGAATCGGTCCCCAGCGCACTCGACCGGAGGAACCGGAGGCACCCGCCGCGATGGCCCGTCCACGCACCCCGCTGCTCAGCCGCGAGCGCATCGTCGCCGCCGCGCTGCGGCTGATCGACGAGGAGGGGCTGGAGGCCCTGTCCACCCGCCGCCTCGCCACCGAGCTGTCGGTCAGCGGGCCCTCGCTCTACAACCACTTCGCCACCAAGGACGAGCTGCTGGACGCGGTGGTGGACAGCGTCATCGGCGAAGTCGACCTGTCGATGTTCCGGACCGCCGGGACGGGGACGGGGGCTGCCGGGGGCACTGCCGTGGGGGCCGCAGCTGGGCCCGCCGCAGCGGGAGCCACTGGGCCGGGGGCGGCGGACCCGGCGACCGTCGAGACCCCCTGGCCGGCGGCGCTGCGCGACTGGGCCCGCTCCTACCGCGCCGCACTGGCCGCCCACCCCAACATCGTCCCGGTGCTCGCCCAGGGCCCCGGGCGGCGGCCGAACGCGCTGCGGCTGGCCGACGCCGTCTTCGGCCACCTGGTGGAGTCCGGGTGGCCGCGCGGCCAGGCGACCCGGATCGGCGCGCTGATGCGCTACTTCGTCACCGGCTCCGCGCTCGCCTCCTTCGCGGCCGGCTTCCCGGCCGACGCCGAGGTCTACGACGCGGCCGACTACCCGCACCTCGGCGAGGCGCACCGGCTGGCCGGACACCGGGGGGCGGTGGACGAGGGCGCCTTCGAGACGGGTCTGGAGGCGCTGCTCGACGGGCTGGCCCTGCGTTACGCCCGGCTCGCCGAACGCCCCTGACCCGGCCCCCTCGACCGGCCTGGTCGGCCGGCCCCGTCGAACGGCCGCGCCGACCGCCCGCGCCGTCCGCCCGCTCGAAGGGCGCTGCCCCGGCCGGACCCGCCGTCCGGTGGACCACCGCGGATCGATCCGGCTCGGCGGAAACGATTCGGCCCCCGCCTCCCCCCGTCGTTGGCGCGGGAGAGGCGGGGGCCGACGGCCCGGCGTTCGGATCAGCCCATGTCCTCCAGCCGGACGCCCTTGGTCTCCTTCATGAACTTCGCCACGAAGAGGACGGACAGCGCCGCGAAGGCGGCGTAGATCAGGTACGTCGCCGACAGGTTCCAGCGCGACATGGACGGGAACGAGACGGTGATCGCCCAGTTCGCGATCCACTGCGCGGAGGCGGCGACCGAGAGCGCGGCGGCGCGGATCCGGTTCGGGAACATCTCGCCGAGCATCACCCAGACGACCACGCCCCAGGACATCGCGAAGAACAGCACGAAGGCGTTGGCGGCGACCAGCGCCACGGTGCCCTGGAAGTCGGGCAGGGTCAGGTTGTCGCCGCTGCCGGTGGCCGAGGAGAAGGCCCAGCCGGCCGTGCCGAGCGCGACCGCCATGCCGACCGAGCCGATCAGGGCCAGCGGCTTGCGGCCGATCCGGTCGACCAGCACGATCGCGATCACGGTGCCCAGGATGTTGATCACCGAGCCGACGAAGCTGATCAGCAGCGAGTTGCTCTGGTCGATGCCGACCGACTGCCACAGGATCGACGAGTAGTAGAAGATCACGTTGATGCCGACCAGCTGCTGGAAGACCGACAGGCCGATGCCGATCCAGACGATCGGCAGCAGTCCGAAGCGGCCGCCGAGCAGGTCGCGGAAGCGCGGGCGGTGGTCGGAGGCGATCAGCGCCCGGATCTCGGCGATGCGGGCGTCCGTGTCCACGCCGTCCCCCTCGACCTCGGCGAGCACCTTGCGGGCGTCGTCCAGGCGCTCGGCCTGGATCAGGTAGCGCGGGGACTCGGGGATGACCGAGGCGAGCGTGAAGTAGACCGCGGCCGGGACGACGCAGATGCCGAGCATCCACTGCCAGGCCTCCAGGCCGAGCAGCTGGCCGCGGGTGTCGCCGCCGGCCGCCTGCGCCAGCAGCCAGTTGACCAGCTGGGATATCGCGATGCCGAGCACGATCGCGGCCTGCTGGAAGGAGGCCAGCCGGCCCCGGTACTTGGTCGGCGCGACCTCGGCGATGTAGGTCGGGGCGATCACCGAGGCGATGCCGATGGCCGCGCCGCCGAGGACCCGCCACAGGGCGAGGTCCCAGGCGGAGAACGGCAGCATCGAGCCGACGGCGCTGATCGCGAACAGCAGTGCGCCCGCCTTCATGACCTTGATGCGGCCGTAGCGGTCGGCGAACCGTCCGGCGAGCGCCGCCCCGACCGCCGAGCCCAGCAGGGCCGAGGAGACGATCAGTCCGGTCACGCCGCTGCCGACGCCGAACTTCTCCTGGATGCCCGAGACGGCGCCGTTGATCACGGAGCTGTCGTAGCCGAACAGGAAGCCGCCGAGGGCCGCTGCCGCGGTGATGAAGACGACGAAGCCGAGGCGGCCGGGCGCGGGGGCCTCGACCGCCCCGGAGGGCTTCTGGGTGACACTCACGATCTGACTCCTGGTACTCAACGCTGAGCTCGGTAGCGGAGATCGTAACCCCTGTGCGTTTAAGTCTTGTACATCGGGAACCTCAAGTTTCGCTCTGAGAATTCGTAAGGTGAACAAGCAAATTGAGCTGTCCGAGCCTGGTCGCCGGGGCGCCCTCGGGTTCACCCCTCGTGCGCCCCCGCGTCCTGCCCTCGTGTGCCCCGTCGCGGGCTTCTCAGACCGGTGCGGCGAGCGAGAGCCCGAACCGGCCCTCGGGGTCGGTCCACCAGTGGCTCAGCCGCAGCCCGGCCGCCGCCAGCTCCCCGGCCACCCGCTCCCGGCGGAACTTCGCCGACACCTCGGTGCGCAGCTCCTCGCCCCGGGCGAAGTGCACCGGCAGGTCCAGGGCCGGGATCTTCACGGCCTGCGCGCGCAGCGAGCGCAGCCGCATCTCGATCCACTCCTGCTCGGGGTCCCAGAGCGCGACGTGCTCGAAGGCGTCCGGGTCGAAGTCGGCGCCCAGCTCGCGGTTGAGAACGTTCAGCACGTTCCGGTTGAACTCGGCGGTCACCCCGGCGGAGTCGTCGTACGCGGCGACCAGCACCGCAGGGTCCTTGACCAGGTCGGTGCCCAGCAGCAGGAAGTCGCCCGGGTCGAGGGCGGCGCGCAGGCCGCGCAGGAAGGCCGCCCGCTCCTGGGGCAGCAGGTTGCCCAGGGTGCCGCCGAGGAACGCGACCAGGCGCGGGCCGCCCTCCGGGGGCAGGCCGAGCCGGGCGGTGAAGTCGGCGAGCACCCCGTGCACCCCGAGCCCGGGGTACTCGGCGGCGAGCGCGGCGCCGGCGGCGGCCAGCGCGCTCTCGCTGACGTCCACCGGGACGTACGTCTCCAGGGTGCCGAGCGAGCGCAGGGCGTCCAGCAGCAGCCGGGTCTTCTCGGAGGACCCGGAGCCCAGCTCGACCAGGGTCCGGGCCCCGGTGGCGGCGGCGATCTCGCCGGCCCGCGCGGTCAGGATGGCCCGCTCGGCGCGGGTCGGGTAGTACTCGGGCAGCCGGGTGATCTCCTCGAACAGCTCGCTGCCCCGCGCGTCGTAGAACCACTTCGGCGGGAGCCACTTGGGCGCGGAGGTCAGCCCGTGCTGCACGTCGTGGCGCAGCGCGGTGCTGAAGTGGTCGGCGGGCAGCAGTCGGACGAGATCGAAGGTGTCCATGACAGGGTGGTTCCTCTGTTCAGAAGATGAAGGGAGAGTGGGCAATCAGTCGCGGCCGGGAAGCCGGTCCACGGTGATGCCGCGCGAGTCCGCCAGCAGCAGCGAACCGTCCGGGACGGGGGTCCAGCCCGGTGCGTCGTCGTACGGTTCGGAGGCCACCACCGTGCCGAGGCCCGGCAGGGTGCGGTGGTACAGGGTGTCGCCCCAGGTGGTCGCGGCGATCGCGGTGCCGTCGGTGAGCAGCAGGTTGAGCCGCCCGGTGGTGTGCGCGGCGACGTCGGCGACGGTGGCCGCCAGGGCCTCGCCCGGTCCGGCGCCGGCCCGCAGCCGGTGCAGGGCGAGCGCCCAGAGCAGTGCCGAGTCGGTGCGCGCTTCCAGCTCCAGCAGCTCGGCCGGGGGCAGCAGGGCGGCCGCCGCGGCCAGTTTGCCGGGCCAGCCGGCCACCGCGCCGTTGTGGCTGAACAGCCAGCGCTCGGCGGCGAACGGCGCGGCCGCGGTCTCGCCCGCCGCGCAGCCCTCGGTGGCGGAGCGGACGGCGGCCAGCAGCGACCGGGTGCGGACCACCCGGGCGAGGTCGGCGAAGGTCTCGTCCGCCCAGATCGGCCCGGTCCGGCGGTAGCGGGCGGGCACCTCGTCCCCGTCCGCGTACCAGCCGAGCCCGAAGCCGTCCGCGTTGACCGTCCCGTACTGCTGGACGCGGGGCGCCCAGGACTGCCGGTAGAGCCCGTACGGCGGGTGCACCAGCAGCTCCCGGGGGGCCACCGGTTCGCCGAGGTAGGCGATGTGGCGGCACATCAGTGCTCCTCCGGGCTGCGCGCGGTGCGGAAGCCGGCGAAGATCTGCCGTCGGATCGGGTAGTCCCAGTTGCGGAAGGTGCCCCGGCAGGCGACCGGCGCCACCGCGAAGCAGCCGCCGCGCAGCACCTTGTACTCGGGGCCGAAGAACACCTCCGAGTACTCCCGGTACGGCCAGGCCCGGAAGCCCGGGTAGGGGTGGAAGTCGCTGGCCGTCCACTCCCACACGTCGCCGATCAACTGCCGGACGCCGTAGGGTGACTGCCCCTCGGGGTAGCTGCCCGCGCCGGCCGGGCGCAGATGGCGCTGGCCGAGGTTGGCGTGCTCGGGGCCGGGGGGCTGGTCGCCCCAGGGGTAGCGGCGGGAGCGTCCGGTGGCCGGGTCGTGCCGGGCCGCCTTCTCCCACTCCGCCTCGGTCGGCAGTCGGCGGCCGGCCCACCTGGCGTACGCGTCGGCCTCGTACCAACTGACGTGCAGCACCGGCTCGTTCGGTTCGACCGGTTCGACCGAGCCGAAGCGGCGGCGCAGCCACTGGCCGTCCTGCCACCGCCAGAACAGCGGGGCGGTCAGGCCGGCCTGCTGCCGGTGCGACCAGCCCTCGGGGGTCCACCAGCGCGGGTCGTCGTAGCCGCCGTCCGCGATGAAGCGCTGGTAGGCGGCGTTGGTGACCGGGGTGGTGTCCAGCAGGAACGCGGGCAGGTCGACGGCGTGGGCCGGGCGCTCGTTGTCCAGCGCCCACGGCTCGGTGTCCGTGCCCATGGTGAACGGGCCCGCGGGGATGAGGACTTCGGCGGGCAGCACGGCCGCGTCGGCGGGCGCGGGCGGCGGCGGGGGAGCGGCCAGGGCGGGCGCACCCCGGCGGAGCTGGTGGGTGATCAGCATCGTCTCGTCGTGCTGCTGCTCGTGCTGGGCGATCATGCCGAACGCGAATCCGGCCTCCAGCAGCGGCGCGCCGTCCAGCGGGCTGGCGGCCAGCAGGTCCAGGACCCGGCCGCGCACCTCGTGGGCGTAGGCGCGGGCCTCGGCGGGCGGCAGCAGCGGCAGGCTGGGGCGCTCGGCGCGGGGGTGCTGGAAGGCGTCGTACAGCGGGTCGATCTCGGGGTGCATCGGATCGCGGCCGCCGACGTTGCGCAGCAGCCAGAGTTCCTCCTGGTTGCCGATGTGCGCCAGGTCCCAGACCAGCGGGGACATCAACGGGGAGTGCTGGGCGGTGAGGTCGCCGTCGTCGACGCAGTCGGTCAGCGCGGCGGTTCGGGCGCGGGCGGCCAGCAGCTCGGTGGCGATGCTCTCGCGCAGCGCCTCGGTGCCGAGGCCGTCGAGGGTGCTGGGGGCGCCGAGTCCACCGGCGGGGTGGGGGGCGCCGAGTCCACCGGCGGGGTGAGCGGCGCCGGCGGGGCGGGTGGTGCCGGTGGTACCGGTCGGGTCCGTGCTGCCGGCTTGGGCATCCCCGTGGGGTCGGACGTCGGTCATGGTGCGGCCTCCTCCGGGGGAGTGCGTCGGGTGCCGGAGCGCAGGGCGTCCAGCTGGTCGTCGGCCGGGCAGCGGCCGCGCGCGGGGTAGCGCTCGGCGAACTCGGCGACGGTGGCGCGCAGCCGCCCGGCGCCGGGCAGGCGGCCCAGGGCGGCGTCGGCGGCGGCGAAGCAGGCGAGGGTGGCCCGGCGCAGCTCGGGGTCGGCCACGGCGAGGGTGGCGGCGCGGCGCCAGACGTCGCTGCGCGGCGCGCGCGGGCCGTCCGTGATAGGCGGGCCGTCCGTCCCCAGCTGGTCATCGGTCCCTGGCGGGTCGTCCGTCCCCGGTCGGCCGGTGGACTCCAGCGGCTCCAGGGCGGCCAGCGCGGCGTCGGCGGCCACCGGGTCGTCCAGCAGCGCGGTGACCAGTGCGGTCGGCACCACCCAGCCGTCCCCGGGCTGGGCGTCGATCATCCGCAGCTCCAGGTGGCCGCGTGGGCGCACCGGCGGGAAGAGGGTGGTGCTGTGGTACTCCAAGTCATCGAGTGTGGGCGGCCGTTCGCCTCCACCTCGGATCCAGTCGCGGAAGGTCAGCCCGGCCGGAGCCGTCCAGGGCAGGCCCTCGGGCCTTCGGACGCACAGTACTTCGGCGTCCAGCACGTACCGCGCCCAGGCCTCGCGCGGGTCGCCGTGGTCGGGCTCCGGAGCGAGGGTGCGGGTCGGGTCCATCCGGGACCAGACCACCTGACGGGTGGACCGGTGGCCGGTCGGACTGCCGTCCAGGACGGGGGAGTTGGCGAACGCGGCGACCAGGACCGGGCCGAGCAGGTGGGACAGTCGCCAGCGGCGCTCGACCGCGTGCGGGCCGTCCGCCTCGCCGGCGTCCAGGCAGACCTGTACGGACGCGGTTCCGGTCATCATGATCCGGCCCCAAGGGCCGGCGGAGTCGAAGAACCGCTCCATCGCGAGGTAGCGGGGGTGGTCCAGGACCATCCGTCGGGGGCGGGCCAGCGGGTCCGTCCCGGTGCCGGTGAGTCGCAGGCCCTGCGCCGCGAAGGCGGTCCGCAGGGCGGTCAGATCGCGTCGGGTTTCCTCGACGCAGGCCAGGAGGCCGGTGGCGGGCGGGGAGCTGAGCTCGACCTGTCCGCCGGGTTCGAGCGTGAGACGCGAACCGGAGGGGAGCGAGGTGCCGTCCGGGCCGCCGAGGGGCAGCGATTCCAGTGCGGCGTGGAGCAGTTCGGGCCGTACGGGCCGGGTGGGACATCGGTTGTCGTGGACGAACCATTCGACCTCCACCCCGACCAGGCGGGGCGGTCCGATCTTGAAGCAGACGCCCGACACGTGGCTGCGCGCCCCCGATTCGGTCAACGGGGTCACCCCCGGCGGGGGCGGTGGCGCGCTCTGCCGGTCGGGCGGAGTGGTGCGGGATGTCGGTATCACCGGACTCACCATCCTCGGGATCACGATTGCGGCCCGGTCTACCCTGCCCAGTCTGCTACGGAGCATGCGAGGGCGCCCCGCAAAAATCGCGTGAACGTTCGTTTCCGCAGGTCGGCGGTGTGGCGAACGGGTGAACGGGCGTTCTCCGGCGCGGCGCGGGGGCGACTGCCGGCGGAGTCCGGCCGGGGCAAGTGCCGGGGTCACGGGCGCGACGGGCCCTCAGGACGCTCCGGGCACTCCAAGCGCTCCAGCCGGTCGAGGACGGTCGCCAGCACCGGCCCCGGCAGGGCGTAGTTCAGACGCAGCGAACCCCGCCCGCCCGCACCGAACTCGGCGCCGTCGGAGGCCTCCAGGCCGCAGCGCTCCAGCAGTGCCCGACGGGCCTCGGCGGGCGGCAGGCCGAGGGCGGCGGCGTCCAGCCAGAGCAGGTAGGAGGCCTGCGGGACGGAGCGGACGGCGGGCCCGAGCCGGTCGGTGAGCCGGGTGCGGGCGTCGGCGAGGTGGGCGAGCAGGGCGTCCAGCCAGGGGCCGCCCTCGCGCAAGGCGGCCTGCTGCACGGTCTGTTCCAGCAGGCCGCCCTCCCAGAGGCCGTAGCCGGCCAGGGACTCGGCGAACCGGGCGCGCAGTCCGGGGTCCGGCACGAGCGCGAAACTGCTGGGAATGCCGGAGCAGTTGAAGGTCTTGCCGACGGAGTTGAGGGTGACGACGAGGTGACGGTGCGCCGGGTCGGCGGTGGTGACGGCGACGGGGTGCGATGGGCCGGGGTGGGTGAGGTCGCCGTGCACCTCGTCCGAGACCAGCGGTGTGCCGTGCTCCGCCGACCACGCGGCGAGAGCGCGCACCGCGTCGGCCGGCCACACCGTGCCGGAGGGGTTGTGCGGGTTGCTCAGCAGCAGGGCGCCGGCGGGGTGGGGCAGCGGGCCGAGGGGCAGTCGGTAGCCGTCCGGGCCCGGATGCAGGGGCAGTTCGCGGTGGGGCAGGCCGGCCGCGCGGCAGAGCTGGGTGAAGCCTCCCCACTCGGGGGTGGGCAGGAGCACGGGTGCCTGCGGCCGGAGGGTCTCCAGGAGGACGCGTAGCGCGGTGCGCGGGCCGCAGGGGAGCAGCAGGACCCAGTCCGGGTCCACCGCGGCGTCGTGCCGGGCGCGGTACCAGTCGGCCACCAGGGCGCGCCCGGCCGGGTCGCAGACGGTGTAGCCGTACGCCCGGTGCCGGGCGCGCCGCTCCAGCGCGTCGGCGACGGCGGGTGGGCCGGGAAGGTCCATGTCGGCGAGGCCCATGGGGATCACCCCGGGGGCGGCGGCCCGGGCCCACTTGCTGCTGCCGGTGCCGGCGCGGTCGAAGGGGGCGTCGAAACCGAAGTCCGGGCGAGGGGTGGGGGTGGCGGTCACGGGGTCGGGGCCGGGTGCGGGAGTGGCGCGAACAGATGACAGATTTCGAAATCTGTCATCTGTTCGCTGAAAGCTGTCATCTGTCATCTGTTCGCCGTCACCCCGCCACCCTCGTCATCCGCAGTCGCACCCGGGGCGCGCACCCGCACCCGCGTCCGCACCCGTAGCCCCGCCGTCGCTCCCCGCCCCGCCCCGACCCGCCAGGTACACCCCCAGCCCCCGCCCGCCCCGGCGCATCATCACCGCGTGGTTGGCCCGGAACAACGGGTGCAGCGGCAACGCGAGCCGGCGCAGCAGGAGCTTGCCGGGCCGGGAGTCCTCCTCGAACAGCACCCGGCTCCCCGTGCCGCCCGGCCCGTCCGGTGTCACCGTGAACCGCGACCACCCGGCCAGGTCGCCCCGCATGACCGCCTCCAGCACCCCGGCGGCCGGGTCGCGCCGGCTCGTCGCCAGGCCGATCACCAGGCGGTACGGCAGCAGCGCGCGCACCACCACGTCCCCGGAGTCCTCGCCGGTCGGCCGGACCTCGCGGATCTCCGGCCACCACAGCGGGTAGCTCCGCACGTCCTCAAGCGCCGTGTACACGGCGGACGCCGGGGCCGCGAGCCGCCAGACGCCCCGGAACCGGTAGTGGTTGGGGTCCACGGGCCCACCCTAGATGAATGAGTCCGATCTCCGGACTGGCCGCGACCATGACGAAGGGTGCCCGTTGGTTGGTTTGTGAAGACGAACCTGGACACCCTTCTG
>NZ_JBVITE010000045.1:73961-74832 GCF_055575155.1 Kitasatospora sp. NPDC034533 | reverse complement strand
GTCATCGGTCAAGGTCAGCTCGGCCATCGGCCGCCCCATACGCGCCATGGGCACAGGCTACAGATATGAAGCGAATTTCAGGTGCAGGACACTAGAGGATCGGCTCGCTCCCGATCGCCTGGCCGCCGGCGGTGAGGAACTGCTTCCAGGCCTCGTCGGAGGTGGAGAACAGGTACCCCAGGTGCCTGATCGTGCCGATCCGGAAGTAGACGGGCCGGTCGTGGCAGGTCACACGATCTCGTCCCGGGGGAGGGACCCCACCCAGCGGGCTCGGCCGAACGCCGGACTGGTGTCCCGGTCGGCGGCGTCCGGCCGGAGCCGGGGCTCGGTGGCGATGACGAGGGAGGAAGTGCCCCCGTTCTCGCCCTCGGGCGTGACCTCGCAGGTCCACAGGGGGTCGGACCCCACGGTCACGGCCTCCTCGTAGCGCTTGCCGGGCGAGCGCTGGACGGAGACCCCCGGCAGGCCGCAGACGGCGTCGCCGTCGAGCTCCCGCTCGGTGGCGGCCGGGGCCAGCTCGCGCAGGGCGGGCAGCGGCGCCCTGCCGCAGCCGCGCCGGTCGGCGATGCGGTCGGCCGCCGACACGGCGAGCCGGGCGAGCTTCAGGGGGTCGGGCTCCTTCCCGGAGTACGCGGTGACCCGGGCCCAGAGCCCGTTGGGGCACCCCCCCCGGGGAGCAGCGCCCACGCCTCGTCGCCACGGACGGCGCCGACCGCGCCGCCGTTCGCCGAAGCGGCGAACGTCCGGGCGCCGGGAGGGATCGGGAGGTGGAACACGGCCGGATTCAGGCGTGCTCCTGGGGCGGGGGGGGGGGGGAAAGGAACCACAAGAAGAAGAGGGAGGAAGGAAAGGTCGCAACCGACGGCCTCTC
>NZ_JBVITE010000045.1:0-73951 GCF_055575155.1 Kitasatospora sp. NPDC034533 | reverse complement strand
GCCGAGCTGCACACCTTCTGGCCCCGGGGAGGCGTGGGGGGTCGAACCCTCCCCGCTTCCGGCTTTCTCTTTGGCCCGCCCTTCCCCCCCCCCCCCGCCCCAGGAGGGAAGGGCTAGAGGATCGGCTCGCAGCCGATGGCCTTTCCACCGGCGGTGAGGAACTGTTTCCAGGCCTCTTCAGTAGTTGGGAAGAGGCCTTGGAGAATGTCCGAGTCCATCCGGAAATACGTCGGCTTGCCGTGGCAGGTCGCCACCACTTCCTTGTCCCGGATGGGGGAACCGGCCCAACGGGAGCGGCCGAACGCGGGGGAGGCGTCCTCCCCGGACACCGGGCCGCGCACGCGGGGCTCGGCGCCGATGGAGAACGAGTAGGCGAGGGCGTTCTGCTCCGTGCTGATCCGGCAGACCCACAACGGGTCGAACGCCGTGCTCGCGATCTCCTTGTAGTCCTTGCTTCCGGCGCCGGCCGCGGTGAACCCCGGCAGGCCGCAGACCGCCCCGCCGTTCAGCTCGCGCTCCTGCCCGGCCTGAGACAGCTCGCGCGGTGCGGGAAGTGGAGACCTCTCGCACCCCCTGTCAGTGGCAAGGCCGTTCGCCGTGGCCACGGCGAGGCGGGCGAGCTTCTCGGGACCGGGCCCGTCAGAACTGCCCGACTTGACCTCTATCCGCAGCCCGTCGCCACATCCCTCGGGAAGCAGCGCCCAGGCCAGGCCGTCGCGAGCTGCTCCGGACGCGCCGCCGTTCGCCGAAGCCGCGAACAGGCGGGCTCCCGAGTCGGCCAGGAAAGGACCGAGGTCGTCGGCTTGACGGACCTGCACGAAGACGGACCGGCTGTTGCCGAAGGCCCCGTAGCTCACCGTCGCCGTGCAGAGTGCTCCGCCACTGGGCGACTGCCAGGCCCCGTTCTTCTCGCTGCTGACCCTACCGGACCCGAGCGCGTCGGTCAGCGCGGTCGCGCTGACCGCGCCGTCGCACACGCTGTCCGGTCCGAAGGCGTTGCTCAGGTTCTGCGCAAGGAACACCCCCGCTCCGGCCGCGACCACCGCCACCCCGGCTGCGGCGACCGTCGCGCGCACCCGCAGCGGCCAGGTCATGAACCCCCGCCGGTCGAGTGTGGTGCCGACGTTGTCGACCGGTCCGCCGGAGGTCCGCTGCTGTCCTCCCGTCACAGGATCATCCCTTTCCGAAGGCCGCGTTATGGGCCTGGGTGATCGATGTGTAGTAGTGGACGTTGGCCGAGTCGGTCAGTTGGCCGAGCATGATGTCGCGATCCGCCACACCGAACTCGTGGGCCTTCTCCTTGAGCATGACCTGCATCTGTGACTGCCCCGTGGTGTAGAGGCTGCTCAGATCACCCTGCGCCTTGGTGTCGATCGCCGAGTTGACCTTGTTGGCCCAGTCGGATGTCGCGACATCGACATAGCGCTGCGCGATGTCCCCTACCGGCAGCCAGCTCGTGCCTGGAATCATGTTCGCGATCGTGCCGACGTAGTGGTAGTCCATCTTGGCTTTCCAGTTGACCTTGAACTGTTCGTCCGCCTTGTGGTCAGTGATGGCGTCTGCCTGGACGGCGTCGAGCGCGCCGAAGGCCTTGCTGGCCTGATTGGTGAAGGCCTCGAACCGGGGATCCGGGCGACCGTTGACGTCCTTGAACGCCTCAGGGCCGAACTCGGCCATCCGTCGAGCCACCTCCTGCGTCTCGGCCACATGGATCAGGGCGTATGACTCCGGGTCCTCGGCGGTACCGCGGATCACTCGGAGGAGCTGTTCACGGGTGGCGGTCAGACCGCCGGGCTCGGAGGGGCCGGGGAGATCCCTGCTGAGGATGTCATGGGTGTCCGACGCGTAGTCGCTGATCATGTTGGCCAGCGGGCGGCGGAGGGCGGCGGACAGGTCGTTCTCGTGGCCCGCCCTGTCGCCGCCGAGCGTCGAGAGCGCGGTGTCCATGATCCGCGTCATCGTGGCGTCGTGCGGGCGTACCGGCGGCTGTGTGCCGTTGGGGTCACGGCCGGTTGCGCCGGCTTCCAGGACCTGGCTGAACATCCCATGAGAGCTGTTGCGCAGTTCATCTGCGGACAGCTTGCCCTCCAGGTCCTGATTCGGCCACGAACGGTCCTTGAGGAGGTAGCTGAGGTTCCCATTGCGACTCGGGTCGAGGAATTCGCCGGCCGCTGCCGGATCGCTCCTCAACTGCTTCATCAGGGGGTTCAGCGGATCTCCCTGCCCCGCCCTGAGGGTCCAGTTCGGACCCCACAGGTCTTCACCCTTGGTCTTGCTGTTGCGCTCGTAGTCGACCAGGTCGTTGCTCACCTTGATCAGGAACGCCTTGTCGTACTTGCCGCCTGCCCCCATGAGTGACGTCAGCGCCGGGTAGTTGTCGTTGTACCCCGCCGCGGACGCGCCGGGGCGGCGGGCGGCGGCGAGCAGGCCGTCCTGCCACTCCTTGCCCATCCCTCCGTCGCGGGTGGCGGTGGCCAACGCGACGGACAGGTTGCCGTAGACGTCCTGGTAGCCCTTGGCGTTGTGGTTGCCGTGGGCGAGGCCGTCGTAGACCTTGCTGTACTCCAGCAGGGCTTCGGGGCCGGTCTTCCCGCCGGCGTTGAGGCCGTTGAGCAGGGTGGTGGAGAAGTCCTTGTTCTCCGCGTTGGCGGCCATGAGCGCGTTCAGCTGGTTGAGCTGGTCGTCGGAGAGGCTGCCGGCCTTGGACATCAGGTCCGTGGCCCGCTTGGCGTCGGCGATCGGGCCGGCGCCGTACGGGGAGGCGTTGAAGGAGGTGGTGCTGGTGCCTATGTCGCCCTGGAGGGCCACGGTGGCCTTCTGGTCGGCGGCGGTGGCCTTCTGGACGGCCTTGCCGAGGCGGTCCGAGAGCGCCTGGGCGTTGGCCCGGATGGTGCGCTCGGCCTCGGGGTCGTTCCGTTCCTCCTTCGGGACCGTCCACTTGACCGTCCCGTCCTCGGTGACGGTCAAGGTGCTGTCACCCTGTGCGTCGTGGAGCGCCGTGTCGAGGTCGCGGCGGGCGGCGGCGAAGTCCTCGGCGGCGGTCTTCATGATCGCGGCGAGGGCGGTGGCTACGGCCGAGGCCTGCTTGAAGTCGCTGTCGATGCCCTGGAGGGCCTGGGTCGCGTTGTCGGCGGCCGTGCCCTTCCAGCCGGCCCGCTGCGCGGTGCTGGTGAGGTCCTTGGTGACCCGCCCCTCCAGGGAGGTGAGGGCCTTGGCGACGCCGGACCACGCCTCGGCGGCGTCGTTGATCGAGGCGAAGTCGGCCTCGTGCAGTTCCTTGAAGGACACCATCTGTCTGTTCCCCTCCCCTTGTTACTGGCGCCAGCAGAGATCGGCGGCGGTCCTGGACTCGTTGGCGTGGTAGTTCTGCTGGGTCCTCTCCAGGCTTCCGGCGGTGTTGCCGAGCTTGTCGTGCAGCGTCTTGCACTGCTGCATCCACCGCTCGGTGCTGCTGGTGAGGGCGCCGCCGAAGGAGAAGCCGCGGATCTTGGTCGACGAGGTGCTCGCGTACTCGGTGAGGCTGTGCCCGCCGGGGCCGGCCTTGCCGTTGGCGCTGTCGAGATCGGTGGCTATCTGACGGGCCATTCCGGCTGAGGCCGCGAGCTCGTACGGGGTGTCGAGTTGGGTGGTGCCCCAGCCGGGAGGCGTCAGAGGGAGGATCGGCGTGGTGGTGTCGCCCGACCGCGCCGGAGCTGCGTACGGCGACTTGATGGCGTACGTGGACGCGAAATCCGGTGTGGAGCCGGAGGCCGGTGCGACCGGTCCCGTGATGAACTCCTGGTTGCCCATGTGTGTGCGTTCCTCCCCATCGTGCAGAGCGGCACTTCCCCCTCCGCTACATGACGACCGTACAGGGAGCCTCTGTCAGCACACTGACCCACCCTCCGTGCTCCGGGCCGCACCGTGAGTCGCGGGGTTCACCAAGGTTCGGTCAAGGGGGAATCGGCCACCGGGCGTGGGCGCGGAGGTCTTGTTACCGGCCGGTCGCTTGCCTATCATCCCGAGTGTTACAGCTTTACTGTCAAACCCCGGCGGGAAGGGTTCAGCAGCCAGTGCGTGACACGAGCAGTGCGCCGGAGGCCGGTGGGCCGTTGGCGGGGGTGCGGGTGGTGGAACTCGCCGGGATCGGGCCCGGGCCGTTCGCGGCGATGCTGCTGGGCGATCTCGGGGCGGACGTGGTGCGGGTGGACCGGCCGGATCCCTCGCCGCTCGGCACCGACCCTGCGTACGACCTCAGCAACCGCAACAAGCGCTCGGTGCTGATCGACCTGAAGTCCCCCGAGGGTCCCGCGCGGGTGCTGGACCTGGTCGAGCGGGCGGACCTGCTGATCGAGGGCTACCGGCCGGGCGTCGCGGAGCGGCTCGGGGTCGGGCCCGGGGCGTGCCTGGCGCGCAACCCGGCGCTGGTGTACGGGCGGATGACCGGCTGGGGGCAGGACGGCCCGAGGGCGGCGACCGCCGGGCACGACCTGGGGTACGCGGCGGTGGCCGGCGTGCTGGGCATGGTGGCGGCGCCGGGCGGGGCCGAGGAGCCCCCCGGCATCCCGGCCAACCTGCTGGGCGACTACGCGGGCGGCTCGCTCTACCTGGTCGTCGGCCTGCTCGCCGGGCTGCACCACGCCCGAACCACCGGTGCCGGCCAGGTGGTCGACGCCGCGATCGTGGACGGTGCGGCGCACCTCGGCAGCATGCTGTGGGGGCTGCTCGCGGCCGGCCACTGGCAGGACCGCCGGGGCGTCAACCTGCTGGACGGAGGCGCCCCGTTCTACGCGGTGTACCGGGCGGCCGACGGCGGACACCTGGCCGTCGGCGCGCTGGAGCCGCGCTTCTACGCCGAGTTCGCCCGGCTGCTGGAACTGGGCCCGGACGCGCCCGGCCAGTACGAGCTCGACCGCTGGCCCGAACTGCGCGCCCGGATCGCCGCCCGCTTCGCCACCCGGACCAGGGCCGAATGGGAGACCGTCTTCACCGGCACCGACGCCTGCGTGGAAGCCGTACTGACGATGCGTCAGGCTGCTGCCGACGCGCACCTGGTGGCGCGCGGGACGTACGTCGAGGAGAGCGGCGTCACCCAGCCGGCTCCCGCCCCGCGCTTCTCCGTCACTCCGGGGGCCCTGCGCCGCCCGCCGGCCCGGCCGGGCGCGGACACCGCCGAGGTCGCCCGGGACTGGGGCGTACCGTCCCTCGACGCCGGTGTCCCGCCCCTCAACTCAACGGCAGAGCAAGGAGAGTAGCGTTGCACCGCGAGATCTTCACCGAGCAGCACGACGACTTCCGGGCCACCGTGCGGGCCTTCCTGGCCAAGGAGGTGCTGCCGCACTACGACCGCTGGGAGAAGGCCGGCATCGTCGACCGCTCCGCCTGGCTCGCGGCGGGCCGGCAGGGCCTGCTCGGCCTCGCCGTTCCCGAGGAGTACGGCGGTGGCGGCACCCCGGACTTCCGCTACGCCGCCGTGCTGGCCGAGGAGTTCGCCCGGGCCGGCGCCTCCGGCCTGGCGATCGGACTGCACAACGACATCATCGGCCCGTACCTCACCTCGCTCACCACCGAGGAGCAGAAGCGCCGCTGGCTGCCAGGCTTCTGCTCGGGCGAGCTGATCACCGCGATCGCGATGACCGAGCCCGGCACCGGCTCCGACCTCCAGGGCATCCGCACCCAGGCGGTCGACCAGGGTGACCACTACCTGCTCAACGGGGCCAAGACCTTCATCTCCAACGGCATCCTCGCCGACCTGGTGATCGTGGTCGCCCGCACCACCCCCGAGGGCGGCGCGCACGGACTGAGCCTGCTGGCCGTCGAGCGCGGCACGCCCGGATTCGAGCGCGGCCGCAACCTCGACAAGATCGGCCAGAAGGCCCAGGACACCGCCGAGTTGTTCTTCGAGGACGTCCGGGTGCCCAAGGAGAACCTGATCGGGGAGCTGAACGGCGGCTTCGTCCACCTGATGCAGAACCTCGCCCAGGAGCGGCTCACCATCGCCGCCGCGGCGATCGCCGGCGCCGAGCACCTGGTCGAGATCACCACCGACTACGTCAAGCAGCGCGAGGCCTTCGGCCGTCCGCTCGCCAAGCTCCAGCACGTCCGCTTCGAGATCGCCGAACTGGCCACCGAGTGCGCCGTCACCCGGGCCTTCGTGGACCGCTGCATCACCGAGCACAACCGTTGGGCGCTCACCCCGGCCGACGCCTCGATGGCCAAGTGGTGGGCCACCGAGCTGCAGAAGCGCACCGCCGACCGTTGCCTCCAACTGCACGGCGGCTACGGGTACATGAGCGAGTTCCCGGTCGCTCGGGCGTTCACCGACGGCCGCATCCAGACCATCTACGGCGGCACCACCGAGATCATGAAGGAGATCGTCGGCCGCTCGATCCTCGGCTGAGCGTTCCGCCGTCTCCACGGCCCCGGAAACCCGCCGTCCCGCACGCCCGTTGCCCCTCGACTCCCTCGCTCCGAACACCCGCTGAAAGGCGACCCCACCGTGACCACCGAAGCGTACGTCTACGACGCGATCCGCACCCCGCGCGGCCGAGGCAAGGCCTCCGGCTCGCTCCACGGCACCAAGCCGATCGACCTGGTCGTCGGCCTGATCCACGAACTGCGCAACCGCTACCCCGAGTTGGACCCGGCCGCGATCGACGACATCGTGCTCGGCGTGGTCAGCCCGGTCGGCGACCAGGGCTCCGACATCGCCCGGATCGCCGCCATCGCAGCCGGCCTGCCCGACACCGTCGCCGGGGTCCAGGAGAACCGCTTCTGCGCCTCCGGCCTGGAAGCCGTCAACCTGGCCGCCGCCAAGGTCCGTTCGGGCTGGGAGGACCTCGTCCTGGCCGGGGGCGTCGAGTCGATGTCCCGGGTGAAGATGGCCTCCGACGGCGGCGCCTGGTTCGCGGACCCGATGACCGCGTACGAGACCGACTTCGCCCCCCAGGGCATCGGCGCCGACCTCATCGCCACCATCGAGGGCTTCTCCCGCACCGACGTGGACGCCTTCGCCGCCGAGTCCCAGGCCCGCGCCGCCAAGGCCCAGGCGGACGGCCTGTTCGACCGCTCGGTCGTCCCGGTGCGCGACCGCAACGGCCTGGTCGTGCTGGAGCGCGACGAGTTCATCCGCCCCGGCACCACCGTCGAGACCCTGGCCGGCCTCAAGCCCTCGTTCGCCGCCATCGGCGAGGCCGGCGGCTTCGACGCCGTCGCCCTCCAGAAGTACCACTGGGTCGAGGCCATTGACCACGTCCACCACGCGGGCAACTCATCCGGCATCGTCGACGGCGCCGCGCTGGTCGCCATCGGCAACCGCGAGGTCGGCGAGCGGTACGGGCTGCGCCCGCGCGCCCGGATCGTGTCCGCCGCCGTCTCCGGCTCCGAGCCGACCATCATGCTCACCGGCCCCGCCCCGGCCACCCGCAAGGCGCTCGCCAAGGCCGGGCTCACCGCCGCCGACATCGACCTGGTCGAGATCAACGAGGCGTTCGCCGCCGTCGCGCTCCGCTTCATCCGCGAACTCGGCTTCCGCCACGACCAGGTGAACGTCAACGGCGGCGCCATCGCACTCGGCCACCCGCTCGGGGCCACCGGGGCGATGCTGCTCGGCACCGTCGTCGACGAGCTGGAGCGGCGCGACCTGCGCTACGGCCTGATCACCCTCTGCGTGGGCGGCGGCATGGGCATCGCCACCATCGTCGAGCGCGTCTGACCTTCCCTCCCAGATCTGGAGCACCTGATGAGCGACACCACCACCATCCGCTGGGAGCAGGACCAGGACGGCGTGGTCACCCTCGTCCTCGACGACCCCGGCCAGTCCGTCAACACCATGAACGAGGCCTTCACCGCCGACTTCGAGACCGTCGTCGAGCGGCTGGCGGCGCTGGCCGCCTCGGACGCGCTGCGCGGCGTGGTGATCACCTCCGCCAAGAAGACCTTCTTCGCCGGGGGAGACCTGCGGATGCTCTCCGCCGCCCGCCCCGAGGACGCCGGGGCCGTCTTCGAGAAGTCGATGCGGATCAAGCGCGCGCTGCGCACGCTGGAGACCCTCGGCAAGCCGGTCGTCGCCGCCGTCAACGGCAGCGCGCTCGGGGGCGGGCTGGAGCTCGCCCTCGCCTGCCACCACCGGATCGCGCTCGACACCCCCGCCAGCCGGATCGGCCTGCCCGAGGTCACCCTCGGCCTGCTGCCGGGCGGCGGCGGAGTGGTCCGTACGGTACGGCTGTTCGGCATCACCGACGCCCTGCTGAAGTTCCTGCTCCAGGGCCGCCAGTACCGCCCGGCGCAGGCGCTGGAGCACGGACTGGTGCACGAACTGGTCGGGACACCGGAGGAGTTGACCGCCCGGGCGCGCGCCTGGATCGAGGCCAACCCGACCGCCGTCCAGCCCTGGGACGTCAAGGGGTACAAGATCCCCGGCGGCACCCCGGCCACCCCGGCCTTCGCGGCCAACCTGCCCGCCTTCCCCGCCAACCTGCGCAAGCAGCTGAACGGTGCGCCCTACCCGGCCCCGCGCAACGTGCTGGCCGCCGCCGTGGAGAGCGCCCAGGTGGACGTCGACACCGCGATGGCGATCGAGGCCCGCTACTTCACCGAGCTGGCCTGCGGGCAGACCAGCACGAACATGATCCAGGCGCTGTTCTTCGACATGCAGGCGGTCAACTCCGGCGCCGGGCGCCCGAAGGACGTCGAGAAGCGGCTGGTCCGCAAGGTCGCGGTGCTCGGTGCCGGGATGATGGGCGCGGGCATCGCCTACACCTGCGCCAAGGCCGGCATCGAGGTCGTGCTCAAGGACGTCAGCGTCGAGGCCGCCGAGCGCGGAAAGGCCTACTCCGAGGGGCTGTTGAACAAGGCCATCGCGCGCGGGCGCTCCACCGAGGCCGAGCGCGACGAGCTGCTCGCCCGGATCACCCCCACCGCCGACGCCGCCGACCTGGCCGGCTGCGACGCGGTGATCGAGGCGGTCTTCGAGAACACCGAGCTCAAGCACAAGGTGTTCCAGGAGATCGAGGGCGTGGTCGCCCCCGACGCGCTGCTCTGCTCCAACACCTCCACCCTGCCGATCGGGCTGCTCGCCGAAGGCGTCGAGCGCCAGGGCGACTTCATCGGGCTGCACTTCTTCTCGCCGGTCGACAAGATGCGCCTGGTCGAGATCATCCGCGGCCCGCGCACCGGGGACGAGGCGCTGGCCCGCGCCTTCGACCTGGTCCGGCAGATCGACCGGACCCCGATCGTGGTCAACGACTCCCGCGGCTTCTTCACCTCCCGGGTGATCGGCCAGTTCCTCAACGAGGGCGTCGCCATGGTCGGCGAGGGCATCCACCCGTCCAGCATCGAGCAGGCCGCCGCCCAGGCCGGCTACCCCGCCAAGGTGCTCTCCCTGATGGACGAGCTCACCCTCACCCTGCCGCGCAAGATCCGCGACGAGTACCGGCGCTCGGTGGAGGCCTCCGGCGGCACCTGGACCGCGCACCCGGCGGACGCGGTGATCGACCGGATGGTCGACGAGTTCGGCCGCCCCGGGCGCAGTGGTGGCGCGGGCTTCTACGAGTACGGCGAGGACGGCAAGCGCGGGCGGCTCTGGCCGGGGCTGCTGGAGCACTTCGGTGCTCCGTCGTCCGGGGCTTCGTCGGGTGTTCCGTCGTCCGGTGCCTCTTCGGCCGGCGTTCCTTCGGCCGGCGCCCCGTCGGACGTTCCCTTCGAGGACCTCAAGGAGCGGATGCTGTTCAGCGAGGCGCTGGACTCGGTGCGCTGCCTGGAGGAGGGCGTGCTGACCTCGGTCGCCGACGCCAACGTGGGCTCGATCCTCGGCATCGGCTTCCCGGCCTGGACGGGCGGTGTGTTCCAGTACATCAACGGGTACCCGGGCGGCCCGGCCGGCTTCGTGGCCCGCGCCCGGGAACTCGCCGCCGCGTACGGCGAGCGGTTCGCGCCGCCGGCGCTGCTGGAGCGGGTGGCGGCCGAGGGACGGACCTTCACGGACTGACCGGAGGGCGGGCGCGGGGGGTGGTCACTCGGGTTCCTGCCCGAGGTTGTCGCCCGGGTGCTTGCCCGGGTCCGGTGAGGCCGTGCGCCGCACGGCCTCACCGGGCTTCCGCCTTCCGCCTTCCGCCTTCCGCCTCCTGCTACTGGTCCTGGCGGAGTTCCTCGCCCAGTTCCTCCCGCAGGTACCGCTGGAAGGCCGTGACCAGCGCCTGCGCCACCATCGGCTGGATGTGGTCCGTCAACGCCTTCATCCGGGCCAGCTCCGCCGGCGCGGGCTCGCTCTCCCGGTACGGCTTCCACACCGTCTCGCGGAACAGCCGCTGCAACTCCCGCGCCGTCGCCCGGCTGTGCTCCAGCACGACCGACCGGGCGGCCAACAGCGTCTCCAGCGGAATCGGCACGTCCAGGATCCGCACGCCCAGCGGCAGCAGCCCCGGATCCACCCGGAACACCTCCGGATCCGCCGTCCGCTCCAGGGCGCCCATCGCGGTGAGGCGCTCGACCTGCTCCTCCGTCAGCCCCCGCCCGGCGCGCCGCTCCAGCTGCGCCCTGGTGGCCTCCTCCGGGGTCTCCGGCGTCCAGGACGCCACCAGGGCCCGGTGGATCGCCAGGTCCAGCGGCGTGCTGTCCTCCGGCAGCCGCGCCAGGTACCGCTCGATCGCGGCCAGGGTCAGCCCCTGGCGCTGCAACTCCTCGATCAGTCCCAGCCGGTCCAGGTGCGCCTCCCCGTACAGCCCCACGCGCCGAGGCCCGAGCTCCGGCGGCGGCAGCAGCCCCTTCGTCCCGTAGAACCGCACCGTCCGCACCGTCACCCCGGCCCGTGCCGCCAACTCGTCCACCGTCAGCCGCACCCCGGCCCCCACACCGCCGAGCTCCCCCATCCGCCACCTCCCGCACTGGCACACTTCTGCTGTGACAGCAGCAGTGTGACAGTGCCGGACGCACCGGTCCACCGAGGGGGCGGCGCCGGTCGGCCGGTCGGCTGGTCGCCTGGTCGCCCGGGCGGCGACGGAAGTCCGAAGGGGACGGCTCCGAAGGGGACGGCTCGGGGCGCTGGCACCGATCGGGACCAGGCCCGGTTGCGGCCGGACTCCCTCGCCTGCGCTCAGCGCCGCTCGAACACCCGCGGCTCGAACACCCGCGGCTCGAACACCCGCGGGGAGGACCCGTCCGTCCGCTGCCTCCCGTTAGCGATCCGCAAGCCCTGCACCACCTCCGGTGGCCGACGGTACGGGTGGCGGCGGGTGCGTTCGGAGGCGGGTGCGGACGGTGATGGGGACATCGGGGCGGGCCCCGGGTGGTACAGCTCGTCGTTCCTCGAAGGTGGAGCCGCAGGAAGAGGCCCGCACACCGACGCCCCTGCCACCGACCGGCGTCGGTTTCGGGCAAGGGCGTCGGGACAGCGGCAGGGCCGGGTCAGGGGTCGGCTTCGGACAGTGGTCGGGTGGTGTCAGGCCGGGGTGGGGTGGTGGCGGCGGGTGACTTCGGGGTGGGCTCGGGTGTAGCCCTTCCACTCGTTGAGGCCGAAGTCGGCGAAGAGCGGGTTGTCCGGGTCCTCGGTGGCGCCGGGGGCGTGGTGGGCGAGCGGGAAGTCCAGCGGCTCGATGTGGGCGTCGAGCCGGGGGTTGTAGAAGAACGGCACGGAGAAGCGCTCGCGGGCGCCGGGCGGGCTGACCACCCGGTGGCTGGTGGCCTTGAGGTAGCCGTCGGTGGCCACTTCCAGCAGCTCGCCGAGGTTGACGACGAAGGCGCCGTCGAGCGGCGGGACGTCGAGGAAGCTGCCGTCCGCGCGCTCGACCTGGAGGCCGCCGACGGTGTCCTGGAGCAGCAGGGTGATGAAGCCGTAGTCCTTGTGGGCGCCGACGCCCTGGCCGGCGCCGTCCGGGGCGGTGCCGGGGTAGCGCACCAGCTTGAGGCGCAGGTGGGGGTGGCCCGCGAAGGCCTCGTCGTAGAAGTCGGGGCGGGCGCCGATCGAGGTGAGGAGTTCGTGCAGCAGGCGGCGGGCGACCGCCCCGAGGTGGTCGATCCAGCCGAGCGCTGCGCTGCGCAGCTCGGGGAGCGCCGCGGGCCACTGGTTGGGCCCCTCCAGCCACCAGTACGGGGGCTCGCCGGTGCCGGGGACGTGCGGGGGCAGCTCGGCGCCGATGTCCAGCTGGTCGCGCCAGTCCTGGCTGCCGCCGGTGCGCTCGTCTCCGGTGCGGGTGTAACCCCGGTAGTGGGGGGAATTGAGGTTGCTCACGGCGAGGCGGTCCGCCTCGGGAAGCGCGAAGAAGGCGCGCATGGCCCGGGTGAGCGCGGCCGTCTCCTCCGGGGTGACCCCGTGGCCGACGAGCTGGAAGAAACCGACGCCGGTGGCTGCGGCGCGGAGCTCGTCGTGCAGTCGGCGGCGGTCGTCCGGGGTGCCGTCGGCGAGTGACAGGTCGATCACCGGGAGGGCGTCCGCCGGGGTGGAACCGGAGCCGGTCTCGGATATGGGCGTGTGCTGCTGCGTCATGTGTGACATCCGCTGGGTCTCGTCCCGACCGGTCCCGGTGGTCGACCGTGGACGGCCGGAGCATCCACCTGGTGCGGCGGGTGCTCCGGGAGTCGGGAGGTGGTGGCGGCCTGCGGGGCCGCCGTTGAGGGGTGGCGCGAGGTTCAGCCGGAGCGTCGACAGGACATGGTCGTCACGCGGAGCAGGTCCACGTGGCGGCGGCGAACAAGGATGAGCACCCCACCAGCCTAATTGACCGGTTCTGCGGCGGGGGAGCCCCGTGCGGCAGGGGCCACTCGCCACGTGCCGGTGGTCGGGCAGGTGGTGGTCGGGCACGTGGTGATCCGGCAGGTGGCGATCCGGTGCACGGTGGGGTGGCGGTGGGCGCGATGGTGGCTCCTTCCATGGGGGTCGGGGGACGCTGGGTCAGGGAGAGCTCTGTCCCCGGGGAGGCCGGGACGGCTCAGGAGTTGTTGAGGTAGGCCAGGACGGCCAGGACACGGCGGTTGTCGTCGTCGGAGGGCTGGAGGTCGAGCCGGACGAAGATCGACGCCGTGTGCTTGGCGACGGCCCGCTCGGTGATCACCAGCTGTTGCGCGATCGCCGCGTTGGACCGGCCCTCCGCCATCAGCGCCAGCACCTGCCGCTCTCGCGGGGAGAGGGTGGAGACCGGGCCGGCCGAGGAGTTGTGGGCGAGCAGGCGGGTGATCACCTCCGGATCCATCGCGGTGCCGCCTCCGGCGACCCGCTGGACGGCGTCGATGAACTGGGTGCCGTCCATCACCCGGTCCTTAAGCAGGTAGCCGATCCCGCCGGTGCTGCCGGCCAGCAGCTCGCGCGCGTACAGCTGCTCCACGAACTGCGACAGCACCAGGACGGGCAGACCCGGATGGGCCTGACGGGCAGCCAGGGCGGCACGCAGCCCCTCGTCGGTGAAGCTCGGCGGCAGCCGGACGTCGACCACCGCGATGTCGGGCCGGTCCGCGGCCACCGCGGCGAGCAGTTGCTCGCCGTCCTCCACCGCCGCGGTGACCTTCATGCCGTTGGCCTCCAGCAGCCTGGTCAGGCCGTCCCGGAGGAGGAAGAGGTCTTCGGCGATGACAACGCGCACGGGATCTCCAGGTTCACGATGGTCGGCCCGCCGGACGGGCTGCTGATCGCGAGCACCCCGTCGAAGGCGGCCAGTCGGCGTTCGGTTCCACTGAGGCCGGTTCCCCGGGACGGGTCGGCGCCTCCGCGCCCGTCGTCGGTGACCGATATCCTCAGCAGCCCGTCACTGTGCCCCATCTCGATCCACACGTGCGAGGCCCCGGCGTGCTTCACCACGTTGGCCAGCAGCTCCGTCACCGTGAAGTAAGCGGCCGACTCCACCGGCGCGGGAGCCCGGCCGGGAAGGTCGCCGGTGAAGCTGACCGGCAGCGGCAGGTCCAGCGCCGTCGCCCGCAGCGCGTCGGCCAGGCCACGGTCGGCGAGCACCGGTGGGTGGATGCCGCGGACCAGGTCCCGCAGCTCGCCGAGTGCCTTCACCGAGGACAGCCGGGCCTCGGCCAGCAGCGGTCCGACGGCGTTCGGGTCGTCCTTCAGCTGCTCGGCCACGGTCAGCAGCATGCCCAGTGCCACCAGCCGGGCCTGCGCTCCGTCGTGCAGGTCCCGCTCGATCCGGCGCAGCTCGGCCGCTCCGGCGTCGATGGTGTCCGCCCTGGTCCGCGCGAGGTGGTGGACCTGGCGGGCGAGTTCGGTCCGCCTGGACGGGCCGAGCAGCGCCCGAGCGGCCCGCTCGTGGATCCGCAGGGCCGGCGGGGCGGCCCACAGGGCGGCCAGCGGGGCGACGCACAGGCCCATCCCGTAGATGACGCCCAGCGCGACGAACCGCCCGTTCCGGCCGAAGACCTCGATGGTGACGGGAGCCAGCAGGACGGCCACCGCGGTGACCAGCACGGCGCCGCCGGCGAGCAGCGTCCACGCGAAGTCCCGCCAGGTCGCCGGGTCGGTGAGCCAGCCGCCGGCCCGCAGCCGCTGCCAGGGCCCGGCACCGGGCGCCCGGCGGTAGGGCACCGGGATCGGCCGCCCGCTCCACTTCCCGACGACCCGCCTGGTCTCCGCCGCGATCCAGCGGGCGCCGAACAGCCCGAGCAGCAACAGCGAGGGCGCCAGCCCGGCCGAGACGGACCGGCCGCCGGGCGCGGCACCGCCGTACAGGTGCGTCGCCAGCAGCGCTATCGTGCCCGGGGCGAACAGCGCGGCGCCGATCGCCCGGCCGCCGCCCCCGGTGGCCCAGCACAGCGCCCAGAGGGCGACCGGCGCCATCGGCACCGCCAGGACCAGCGGCCCGCCCGGGTGGAAGTCCGGATGGGGATCGTCGGGGCCGAACAGCGCGGCGGCCAGCAGGACCGGCGCGGCCAGCAGCGCGAGGAAGCCCGTCACCACCAGGGTCACCGCGTACCAGGCGCGCACCCCGTCCACGCAGGCCCGTCCGACCCTCTGGGCCGGCCCGCGCAGCGCTTCCGTGCCCATGGCGTGCCTCCTGTCCCTTCCGGAGCCCCCGTCCGGAGGGCTCGAAGCCGCGGTCCGGAGCCCCCCGTGGACCCCGGTTCCGATCTTTCGACGGGTCAGTCTGCCCGCCCGGGCCGCCCGGCGCTCTAGGCCTGAACACCCAGTTCGGGGTGTATCTGGATACACCCCGCAGAGACCGTCCAGACGGCTGTCGGCACCCCGCCGCCGATTCGTAGCGTGATGTTCCGTCAGCCGGTCCGGGCGGCCCCCCGCACCGGACCTCGAACGATGGAGGGCCCGTGAACGCGCCGATCATCCGGATCCGCGGCGTCAGCAAGACGTACGACCGATCCGACGCCGCCCGCCCCGCCCTGGCCGGGCTCGACCTGGAGGTCCGGGCCGGCGAGGCGCTGGCGGTGCTCGGCCGCTCGGGCAGCGGCAAGTCCACCCTGCTGAACCTGATCGCCGGCCTCGACCGCCCGAGCGAGGGTGAGGTGGAGGTGGACGGCGTGGCCGTGCACCGGCTCGGCGAGGCCGCGCTGGCGGAGTACCGGCGGCGGCGGATCGGCATGGTGTTCCAGTTCTTCAACCTGCTGGACGACCTGAACGCGGAGGACAACGTGCTGCTCCCCGCCCAGCTGGCCGGGATGCGGCGGGAGCGGGCCCGTGCCCGGGCGGGGGAGCTGCTGGAGCGGCTGGGGGTGGCGCGGCACGCCAAGGCCTTCCCGGGCAAGCTCTCCGGGGGCGAGCGCCAACGGGTCGCGGTGGCGCGCGCGTTGATGAACCGCCCGCCGCTGCTGCTGGCCGACGAGCCCACCGGGGCGCTGGACACCGCCTCGGCCGCGGACGTCCGCGACCTGCTGCGCGGGCTCAACGCGGAGGGCCAGACGATCCTGCTGGTCACCCACGACACCGCGCTCGCCGAGGCCTGCGCCGACCGGACGATCGAACTGCTCGACGGCCGGCTGGTCCGGGACACGGCGGCCGTGCCGGCGCCGGGCGGCGGCCGATGAGCGCGCTCGGCAGGGTGGTGCGCGCCGGGGTCGGCCGCCGGCGGGTGCAGACCCTGGTCATGGTGCTCACCACGATGATGTCCGTGACGGCGTGCATCCTCGCGCTCGGGTTGCTGGTCGCGGCCCAGGGTCCGTACCAGCGCTCCTTCGCCGCCCAGCACGGCGCCCACCTCAACGTGCTCTACGACCAGGCCGAGGCGGGCCCCGCCCAGCTCGCCTCGACGGCCCACGCACCCGGGGTGACGGCCTCGGCCGGCCCCTACCAGGCGGTCACCGTCCAGCCGCGCTCCGGCGACGGCACCCGGATCCCGCCGGCCGGGAGCCCGCTGCCGCCGGTGACGCTGGTCGGCCGCGCCCAGAGCGGCCCGCTGGACGACCTGCGGATCACCAACGGCCGCTGGATCGCCGGCCCGGGCGAGGTGGTGTTCCTGGACGGGCACTCGCCGCTGGCGGTCGGCGACAGCATGGCGTTCCCGGACCTGCCGGGGCACCCGACGCTCAAGGTCGTCGGCCTGGCGGCCTCGGTCTCCTGGAGCGCGGACGGCTGGGTCGCCCCGGAGCAGGTGGCCGGGCTGACGCCGCCCGGCACCACGCCGGCCGCCCAGTACCTCTACCGCTTCGCCCACGCCGAAGGCGACGCCGAGGTGGAGGCCGACCGTGCCGCGCTGGCCGCCGCGGTCCCGGGCGGCGCGCTCACCAAGGCCACCTCCTACCGGCCCGCCCAGGAGGAGGCGAACCGGACGGCCTCGACCTTCGTCCCCTTCGTCACGGCCTTCGGGGTGCTCGGTCTGGCCATGTCGGTGCTGATCATCGGCGTGGTGGTCAGCGGCACCGTCAGCGCCGCCACCCGGCGGATCGGCATCCTCAAGTCCCTGGGCTTCACCCCGACCCAGGTGGCACGCGCCTACGTCGCCCAGGCGCTGATCCCCGCCGGGGTCGGCACGGCGCTCGGGGTGCTCCTCGGCAACCTGCTGTCCGTGCCGGTCCTCGGGCTGGCCCACAAGGCGCTGCGCGGCGGACTGCTCGGGATACCGCTCTGGGTGGACGCCGTGGTCGCGGTGGCGGCCCTGGGGGCCGTGGCGGGCACCGCGCTGGTACCGGCGCTGCGGGCCGGGCGGCTGCGGACGGTGGAGGCGCTCGCGGTCGGCCGGACGGCGCCCGGCGCCAAACGGGCGGCCGCCCGCGGCGGGGCCGACGGGGCAGGGACCGCCGGCCTGCTGTCCCGGGCGCAGGACCTGATCGGGCGGCTGCCGCTGCCCCGGGCGCTCAGCCTCGGTCTGGCTTCCCCGCTCAACCGGCCGGGCCGCTCGGCGACCACCGGTGCCGCCGTGGTGCTCGGTACGGTCGGGGCCACCCTCTGCGTCGGCCTGACGCTCTCGCTGAGCTCCCTCCAGGACGGCCTGGCGGCCGACCGGGCGGGCAAAGTGGTGGTCCAGCCCCCGATCGAGGGCTCCACGCAGCCCGTCGACCACGTGGACGAGGCGGCCGTGGCCAAGGCGATCGACTCCCGTCCCGGCACCCGGGCCTGGTACAGCAGTGTCTCGACCCCGGTCGCCCTCGCGGGCAGTACCGGTCGCTCCGAAGTGGTGGCGTTCGGCGGCGACGCTTCCTGGAGCGGGTTCCAACTGGTCTCCGGCCGCTGGTTCCACGGCCCCGGCGAGGTCGTGGTGGCCGCCGCCTTCCTGCGGGCCAACCAGGCGAAGGTCGGGGACACCGTCACCCTCACCGACCACGGGCGCAGCGCCCCGGCGAAGATCACCGGAGAGGTGCTGACCACCAAAGACCTGGTGTTCACGGACCGGTCCACGCTGGCACCGCTCGGCGGTGCGATCCACCCCGAGGCGCTCTCCTTCCACATCGACCTCACCCCCGGCACCGACGCGCAGGCCTACGCCGACGGGCTGGACCAGGCCGTGAAGCCGCTGGGCCTGGGTGCCGAACCCGGTGAGGATCACATCAACATCGTGGTGCTGGCGATGAACACCCTGGCGGGCGTGCTCACGCTGCTGCTCTCGGTGGTGGCGGGGCTCGGGGTGCTCAACACCGTGCTGCTGGACACCCGGGAACGGGTGCACGACCTCGGGGTGCTCAAGGCACTCGGGATGTCACCCCGGCAGACCGTCGGCATGGTGCTCACCTCGGTCTGCGGAAGCGGGCTGGTGGCAGGGCTGATCGGGGTCCCGATAGGCATCCTGGTGCACCACCAGGTGATGCCCGCGATGGCCCGGGCCGCCGGGATCGGGATGCCGGACGCCGACCTCACCGTGTTCGCTCCGTCGGTGACGGGGCCGCTGATACTCGGCGGCCTGGTGCTGGGCCTGCTCGGTGCCGCCCTCCCGGCCACCTGGGCGGCCCGTACCCGGACGGTCACGGCGCTGCGGACGGAGTGACGGCCGGGGGAGGGAGGGCCAGGAGAGAAGCAGGCCGGCGCCCGAGGTCCTGCCCAGGAGCCTCCCGTATGGCTCCCGGGCAGGACCAGTCCAGGAAGGCCGGGCCCAGCCAGGTCCAGCCCGGCCCTGGTCAGGTCACTTCGACCTGACCTGACCCGACCCGACCCGACCCGACCTGACCCGACCTGACCTGACCCGACCTGGCCCGACCTGCCCCCGGCGTCGGCCAGTGCCGACTCAGGACAGCCGCGCCGCCGCGTACGCCTCCATGGCGGCACGCTGGAACGCCGCCAGGCCAGGGGCGATGGCCTCGTACGCGGCGCTCCACTGCTCGTTCTCGGTGCAGGAACGGGCGATCGCCAGGTACTCCTCGGTCGTGACCGACCGGATGGTGCCGAGCAGCCGGTACTCCTCGTCGATCCTGCTCTGAACGGGCTCGGCATCGGCCGGGTGGCCGGCCGCCATCAGCTCCGCCAGGCGGATCATGCGGGCGGTTCGCTCGCGCTGCCCGGCCTCGATCTCGGCCGGGGTCATCGCGGCGGTCGCCTGTCGGGTGGCCTCGGCGTGCTCGGGGAAGTCGCGCAGGCTCGCGTCGACGTCCTCGGGCTGGATGCCCTCGAACAGGTTCTCGGGGCGGTTGATGGTCATGGGCGTGCCGTCCTTCCGTGAGCGTTCCAGGTCGGCGATCGTGCGGGACACGGTGGCGGCCAGGGCGTCGAGTCGGTCGCGCTCGGCGACCAGCCGCCGCCGGTGGCCCCGTAGGGCCTCCAACTCGTCCACCTGATCGCCCAGGATCCGGGCGATCTCGGTGAGCCCCACACCCAGGGCCCGCAGTACCAGGATCTGCTGCAGCTGGAGCAACTGCCGTTCCTCGTAGTAGCGGTGGCCGTTGGAACCGACCCAGGCCGGGGGGAGCAGTCCGATCTCGTCGTAGTGCCGCAGGGTCCGGGCTGTCACGCCCGACATCCGGGCGACCTCCGCGATAGGCCAGGCCATTGCTGCCTCCCTCGTTCCCACGTCCCGATGTTCCAACGTGCCGAAGTCCCCACGTTCGCTGGGACCGGGGCCGGAGTCTCCGGCCCTGGTCACGACGGTAGAAGCTGCCGTTGCGGCAGCTTCAAGCCCCAGACCCGTCGCGTCCGGCGCCCATGCTGCTCCGCCCTGCTCGACCCACCTCGCTCCGCCCCGCCCACCCGACCTTGCTCCGCCTGCGGTCTACTCCTCGCCGAACCAGTCCAGGGACTGCCCGTGCGGCCCGGTGAAGGCCACCGGCCGTTCGTCCAGGGCGAGCGCGAACAACCCGGAGCCGGCCGGGGCCGGACGGGGTAGGCGTTGGGCCACGGTCGGCAGGACCGAGACCGCCTCGTTGGAGATCCAGTGCCCGGGCAGCTCGCGCATGGTCACCGCGAACGCCTCCCGGTCCTCCGGGGACAGGTAGGCGAGCACTGCGCTGTGGAACACCACCGGCGTCGCGCCCGCCGGGGCTTGTGCCACCAACTCCCGCACCGTCGCGTTGAGATCGCCGCGCACCAGCAGCGGGGGTTCGGCCCGGGCGACTCGGACGGCGCCGCGCAACCGGTCCAGCCGGTGGGTCTGTTCGGGCCAGACCAGCGACTCCAGCCAGCGCATGTCCGCCTCGGCCCGCACGTCCAGCGGATTGAGGTCGATCCCGGCCCGCCACACCACCTCGGGCAGCCGCTCCCGCAGGGAGTCGGTGAGCGGCACCGGTCCGCTCACCACGCAGTCCAGCGTCACCGGGCTCGCCACGGCGCCGAACTCGGCCACTGGGGCGCCGGTCCGGCTCGCGTGCCCGCGCCCACTCACGCTCCCGAGTCCGCCTCCGCCTCCGCCTCCGTCCCCGTCCTGCTCCCCGGACAGGTAGCGGTAGCGGTACCGGTCCGGGTACAGGCAGAGCCCGGCCGAGGCGCCCACCTCGATCAGCGCGAGCGGCTGCGGCAACGTGGCCAGCAGCGGCAGCAGGGTGGCGCAGCGGCCGGCCTCGTTGGTCTGGGTCCGTCGCTCCAGCATCGTCGCCGAGACCTCGGCCCAGTGCGCCGTCGTCCAGTCGCGGAAGGCCGACCAGCCTTCCGTCACCGGCCCGTCCAGGTGCCGGACCGCGCCGAACAGCAGGTTCGGCTGCCGCTTCGTGGCCGGAAGGCCGTCCAGCAGCACGCACAACTGTCCGTCCCCGGCTACGTGTTCGGCCAGGTGCTGGTAGACCGGTGAGTTGCCGCGCGCCTCCCGCTCCGCGAACGCCCGGTAGAGCTCGCCTGTAACGCCGTTCATCCCTCGTGTGTCCCTTCCGACGCCCCTTCGAGTGGCCGAACCGGCACAGCCTACGCCCGGTCCACGAACCGACTCCGGGAGGCGACACAGCCATGCCGCCGACGCGGCCGTGCCGCCGACGCGACCGGCGAGATCGGCTGGGACATCTCAGCGGACTCCACCATCGTGCGCGCCCATCGCCCCAGAGGTCCCGGAAGGAAACCCGAGGTCCGTCCGGGTTCGAACGGCCGAGTGGGCATTGGCCGCGGGTACCGGGGCCAGCCGCGCTGCCCAGGCGACTACGGGGGTCCAGCCGGGCGGGTCCAGGCGGGAGTGGTGGGGCAGTGCGATGCCGTGATCGACCGCGAGTCAAGGGTCCGCGCCCCTGATGGTCGGCCGGGGAGGTCCTGGGCCGGGCACCGGTGCCGTCCCGAGGCGGGGTGCGGCGAGGCACTCGCACGGCGGCGGGGTCCGCACCGTCCGCCCTGGTCCCGTCCCGTCCTGGTCCCGTACCGCCCTGTTCCCGTACCGCTCGGGCGCACGGCTACGGCAGCGTGACCACGTCGACGTTCCACTGCTTCGGCAGGTCCGTGTCGCAGAAGGCGCAGACGTAGTGCTCCTCGCGCACGAGGTTGCACCGGGCGCACCGTGGGCAGCGGCGGAAGACCGCCGCGTACGTGAAGTCGCCGGGGTGAGGCAGTCCGAGGCGGGCGAGGGCGGAGGCGACGGCGGGCCAGGAGCTGGTGTCGGGGCAGTAGCCGGTGGAGTGGTTGCTGACCGTCTCGACCTCCCATCCGTCCCCCGCGCGCCGGAACCCGATCTCCCCGGCGCCCAGCACCAACTCGCCGCCCGTGCAGGCCACATGCTCACTGCGGCGTGGAGCCGTCCGCAGCGTGCCGCCGAGGTCGACCACGAAGGTGAACGGTTCCGCGAGCTCCGCCACCGTCCGGGCCTCCGCCCAGGCGGCGAACTCGCCCGGGGTGCGAAGCGGTTGACCACCCGGTCCGTCGGCGCCCGGCCGCAGCTCCGGAGGCCCCGCGTACCGGTAGGCCCGTCCGAACCCGTCCGTCACCTCGGCCGCGACTCCCCGCTCGGCCAGCCGCACCCGCCAGTACGCCATCTCGACGGCCGTTCCGCCCACGCCGAAGCCCTCCAGCTCGGCGAGGAGTTCCCGTACCTTCCGGAGCCCCGCCCCCGAGACCTCGCGGAGGACCCGGAGCACGGTCACCGGATCGTCGAGCGGCTCGGTCAGCCGGAGGCGGGCCGGCCCGTGGGTGGTCAGCAGCACCTCGCGGACCTCCTGTGGCGCCGGCCCCGAACTCCAGTCCTCGCAGCAGGTGGCGCCGCACTGCGGGCAGGAGCGCTCGGCGTCCCACCACAACTCACTGCCACGCATCAGGAACTGCCCGACGCTCCGGACGGCGGCGCCCCCGTAGTCCGTGCACCGGACGGCCGTCCTCACGCTCTGTTCCCGTCCCGCCATGCCCGACACCCTACGGCGCCCCTCCGGCCGCCCCGCCTCGTCCGCCCCACCCCGGCCACCCGCCACCCCCTGGCCCGTAGGGTGCGGGAATGAAGCGCTACCTGCTGACCGGCACCCCGGGGGCCGGCAAGACGGCGATCCTGCGCCGGCTGGAGTACGAGGGCTACCCGGTGGTCGAGGAGGCCGCCACGGACGTCATCGCGCTGCGGCAGGCCCAGGGTGAGCCCGAGCCGTGGACGGACCCGTCGTTCGTGGACGCGGTGGTCGCCCTGCAACGGCGGCGGCAGGAGTGGGCCGTCGGCCCGCCGGAGGAGGTGCGGTTCTTCGACCGCTCGCCGGTGTGCACGTACGCCCTGGCGGTGTACCTCGGCCATCCGGTGACTCCGGACCTCGCCCGGGAACTCGACCGGGTCCGGGCGGAGGAGGTCTATGAGCGCCGGGTGTTCTTCGTGGAGAGCCCGGGCTTCGTCACGCCGACCGAGGCGCGGCGCATCTCGTACGAGGAGTCGCTGCGGTTCGAGCGGATCCACCGGGAGGCCTACGCCGAGTTCGGGTACGAGTGCGTCCCGATCGCCCCGGGCCCCCTCGCCGACCGCGCGGCGGCCGTCGTACGACACCTCGGCACAGCCACCCGTGAACCGGCCGCCCCGTAAACCGGCCACCCCCTCCCTGACCCAGCCGTCCGAGGCCCAGCCGTCCCATGGCCCAGCCGCCTCATGAGACAGCGACCCCCGCCCCGGGCACAGCAGCCGCACCCGCTGCGCCCCTGCCCGCCCGTCCGCCCGTCCCGCCCGTCCGTCCGGAAGACCGGAGGCCTGCGGCGCGGGCACGGGCAAGGGCTCAGACGAGTCCGCCGGCCTCCAGCGCCGCCTGTTCCACGCGGTCGTGGTGGGCCCGCCACCAGTCGGCGTCGCCGGGGGCGGTGTTGGCGCCGTCGGAGCGCTGGCCGGTGGCGCCGTCCACGAGTTCGCGGACCAGGTCGGCGTGGCCGACGTGGCGGTGGGTCTCGGCGATCATGTGGACGAGGACCCGGTGCAGGGTCTGCTCGTGGCGGGCGCCGAACGGCACCTTGCCGACGGCGTCCAGCGGCAGGGCCTCGATGGTGGCGTCGGAGTGCGCCCAGACCCTCCGGTAGCGCCCGACGATCTCCTCGGTGCTCTCGTCCGCCCGCGCCCACATGTCGCCGTTCGGCTCGGTCTGGCCGGTGATCCACACCGGGGCCGGCTCGGGGAAGGGGCGTCCGAAGGTGTCGCCGAAGTACAGCGCCTCGGCGCCGGTGACGTGCTTGACCAGGCCCAGCAGGTTGGTTCCGGTGGGCGTGAGCGGGCGGCGCAGGTCGTACTCGGAGAGGCCTTCGAGCTTCCAGAGCAGGGCGTCGCGGGCGTCCTGGATGTAGATCCGCAGATCGTTCTTGTCATCTGTCGCTGTCATGGGATCAGTCTGTTGATCACGGGGCGCCTGTCCATCGATTTCCGATCCGGCCCGGCCCCGGCGGAGCCTCAACCCGTGCCATGATCGGGCGAGTTCACTTGCGAACCGAAACCCTGGCAGAAGGAAGAGGAACGGTCATGACCGGCGACACCTGGTCCTGGGACGAGACGCTGTTCGCCGGAACGGCAGCCCACTACACGCGCGGCAGGCACCCGTACGCCCCCGGGCTGGCGCAGGCGCTGGCCGAGGCGCTGGGGCTCGACGGGCGGGGGCGGCTGCTCGACGTGGGGTGCGGGCCGGGGACACTGGCGCTGGGGCTGGCAGACCTGTTCACCGAGGTCGTCGGGGTGGACCCGGACGCGGGGATGATCGCCGAGGCGCGGCGGGCGGGTGCGGGTGAGTCCAAGGCCACCTGGGTGCGGGCCCGGGCCGAGGAACTGCCGCCGGACCTCGGCACCTTCACCCTGGCGACCTTCGGCCAGTCCTTCCACTGGATGGACCGCGACCTGGTGGCGGCGACCGTACGGGGCCTGCTGCGGCCCGGCGGCGCCCTGGCGCACATCTCGGACCTGAAGGGCGAACCGCGACCCACCGAGGGGCTGCCGCACCCGCCGGTGCCGCACGCCGAGATCGGCGAGCTGGTGCGGCGCTACCTCGGCCCGGTCCGCCGCGCCGGGCAGGGGCTGCTGCCGCACGGCACGCCGGGCGACGAGGCCGCCGTCCTCGCCCGGGCGGGCTTCACCGGCCCGCAACGGATCGTCGTCCCGGGCGGGCAGCCGCTGGAGCGTACGGCCGACGACGCGGTCTCGGGCGTCTTCTCGCTCTCCTCCTCGGCCCCGCACCTCTTCGCGGAGCGTGGCCCGGCCTTCGAGGCGGACCTCCGCCGGCTCCTCGCCCGGGCCTCGCCGTCGGGCCTCTTCTCGGAGCGTCAGCCGAGCACCGAGGTGTTCGTCTGGCGCACCACACAGGAGCGTTGACGAGCCGGACCACCCCGAGCCGGCCCTCGACCACCCTGATCCGGACCACCCCAAGCCGACCCTGATCCGGACCACCCCGATTCCGGCCCCGTCCAAGCCCGGTCCCGCACCGTCCGCTCTGTCCGCCCCGTCCGCTCTGTCCGTCCCGTCAGTGGACGACGTCGAAGACCTGCTTCTGAAGGCCGTTCCCGTACGTCTCGTGCTCGACCAGCTTCAGCTTCTGGGTGTCCTTGTCCGTCGTGCTGAACAGGCGCTTGCCGGCGCCCAGCAGCAGCGGGAAGACGAGCAGGTGGTAGCGGTCGATCAGGCCGGCGTCCGAGAGGGCGCGGTTCAGGGCGGCACTGCCGTGGACGATGATCGGGCCGCCCTCGGTCTCCTTCAGCGCGGCGACCTCGTCGAGCGAGCGCAGGATGGTGGTCTCGCCCCAGTTCGGCACCAGGTCGTCCTCGGTGAGGGTGGTCGAGACGACGTACTTCGGCAGCGTCTTGTAGCGGGCGAACTCGGGCATGTCCGGCCACACCGGGCTGAACGCCTGGTAGCTGACCCGGCCCAGCAGCATCGCGGCGGCCTCCTCCTGCTCCCGTCCCTTGATCTCGAACGCCTCGGGGAGGAAGTCGATGTCCTTGAAGGTCCAACCGGAGTTGCGGTAACCGGGTTCACCGCCGGGGCCCTCGACGACGCCGTCGAGGGAGATGAAGGCGGTGCTGATCAGGGTGCGCATGGGTGGTTCCTCGATTCTCGTGGAGTCTGTGTTCGAAAGCTTCGTAGCTTCGTGAGCTCCGAGGGCTCTGAAGGCTCCGAAGCCCCGAAGTGCCCTGGAAGCTCCGGAAGTCCGGAAGAACTGCCGGGCCGTCGGTTCCGTCGGCTTCGTCGGTTCCGAAAGTCAGTGAGGACCCCGGCCGGCCACCCCTGCCAGGCGGCCTCCGCCCCCCTCCGGAGCAGCCCCGGCCTCCTGCACCAGCCGGGAGCCTAGTGCCAGCAGCCGGCGGGCGGAGAGCTGGTCGGGGGAGTGGGCGGGGTCCGGGCTCACGGCGACTTCCAGCACCGTGCCAGCCTGCGACCGGCAAAAAATTCGTCAAGGAGAAATCCCTTGTCGGTACCCCGCCCGGACGCGCCCGTCACCCCTTCGGACGGGTCCCGTCACCCCTCCGGGCGAGTGCCATCGCCCGCCCGACGGTGGCGGCGCGGAAGGCGTGGCGAGGGGCGTGGCCTCGCACCGGCCGAGTCCGTGCGCGAGGCGGCCTCGGCAGCGACGTCGTCACGGAGAGTGACGAGCGAGGCGGGTGATCGGACTTGAATCTTTGCGAACGAATGTTCGATCCTGGGGTTGTGCCCGTTTTCGAATCTGTTTTCGAATCCACCGCCGAGCAGCCCGCACGTCCCCTGCTCCGCCCGGTGGCGTCCCCGGCTGCCGCGCCGGGGGAACGGGGGGAGCGAGAGGGGCGGGCGGCGGAGCCCCGGGGCCTGCTGCCGGTGCCGCCCGCACTGCGGGAGGTGCTACCCGAGGCCGGGTTGCGCCGGGGGACGGCGGTGTCGGTGGCGGGCGGGGACACCGGGCTGCTGCTGGCGCTCGCCGCCGGGGTGAAGGAGACCGAGGGCGGCTGGGCCGCGGCGGTCGGACTGCCGGACCTGGGACTGGCCGCCGCCGAGGGGTACGGGCTGGACCTGCGGCGGCTGCTGGTCGCGGACGACCCGGGACCGCACTGGGCCGAGGTGGTGTCGGTGCTGGCCGGCGCGGTCGAGCTGATCATGCTGCGCCCGTCCGGGCCGGTGCCGTCGAAGCTGGCCGCCCGGTTGGCGGCGGTGCTGCGGCGCAGCGGTTGCGTCCTGCTGGTCGCCGGGCCGTGGCCGGGCGCGGTGCTGCGGCTGGGGGTGCGCTCCGGGCGCTGGTTCGGGCTGGGCGACGGCCACGGGCAGCTCACCGGTCGCCAGGTGGAGGTGGTGGCCGAGGGGCGCGGCTCGGCGGTGCGCGGCCGGACGGCCCGGCTCTGGCTGCCGGACGAGAACGGCGCGGCGCGCCCGCTCCAAGAGCAGCCATTCCAGGAGTTGCCGCTCAAGGAGCAGCCGTTCCAGGAGCTGCCCTTCCGGGAGCTGCCGCTTCGGGAACAGCTGCAGCCGGGAGTGGAACTGGCGGCGCGGGCGGCACCCAGAGTGGCGGCGGTGGTCTGAGATGGCGGACGACAGAACCCCCCGGGTGCTGGTGGTCTGGTGCCCGGACTGGCCGGTGGTGGCCGTCACCGGTGACGATCCGGTGGCGGTGACCGAGGGCGGGCGGATCCTCGCCTGCTCGGCGGGCGCCCGGGCGGCCGGGGTGCGGCAGGGGCAGCGGCTCAAGCTGGCCCAGCGGCTCTGCCCGGAGCTGGAGCTGCGCGACCGCGATCCGGAGGCGGAGACCCGCCGCTTCGAACCGGTGGTCGCGGCGGTGGAGGCGTTCACGCCCCGGGTGGAGGTGATCCGCCCGGGCCTGTGCGCGATCCCGGTGAAGGGCCCGGGCCGCTACTTCGGCGGCGAGGAGGCATTGGCCGACAAGGTCGGCCGCGCGGTGGCGGACGCCCTCGGGCAGCCGCTCCTCCCGGACGCCGCCCCGGGCGCGGTGGCCGTCGAGGGCTCGAACACCGCCCAGGCCTCGAACACCTCCCAAGCCCCGGCGACCGCCCAAGCCCAGAACACCGCCCAGAACCCGGTCACCACCCAGACCCCGAACACCGCCCAGACCCCGGACGCAGCCACAGCCGCCTCCGCAGCCCAGGGCACGGCAGAAGCCGAGGCCACAACCACACCCGAAGCCCCAACCACAGCCCCCGTCGGGGAGCAGCGGGCAGCCGCCCCGCAAGCCCAGGTGGGCGTCGCCGACGGCCTGTTCGCCGCCGTGCTCGCCGCCCGGGCCGGGGTGCTGGTCCCGGCCGGCCGGACGGCGGAGTTCCTCGCCCCGTACCCGGTGAGCGCGCTGGGCGACGAGGCGCTGGCCGAGTTGCTCGGGCGGCTCGGCCTGTCCACCGTCGGGGCCTTCGCCGCGCTGCCGGCCGAGTCGGTCGCGGACCGCTTCGGCCCGTCCGGGACGGTCGCGCACCGGCTGGCCCGCGGCTTGCAGCCGCGCCCGCTGGTGCCGCGCGACGAGGAGCCGGACCTCGCCGTCGAACAGCGCTTCGACCCGCCGGAGCCGCTGGCGGAACCGCTGGTGTTCGTCGCCCGCGCGCTGGCCGAGCAGCTGCACCAGCGGCTGGCCGGGGCCGGGCTGACCTGCCGCCGGGTGGCCGTCGAAGTGGCCTGCGCGGACGGCCGGACGGCCTCCCGGCTGTGGCGGCACGAGGGGCGGCTGTCCGCGACGGCGCTGGCCGAGCGGGTCCGCTGGCAACTCCAGGCCTGGCAGGGCGCGGGCACCTTCGCGGACGGTGACCAGTCGGGCTTCACCCTGCTCCGGCTGGCCCCCGATGGCCTCTCCCCGGACCAGGGCCGCCAGCTCGCCCTGTGGGGCCAGGCCGTCGCGGACGACCGGGTGGAGCGCGCGGTCGCCCGGGTGCAGGCGGTGCTCGGGCACGCCGGGCTGCGGCGGATCGAGCCGGCCGGCGGGCGCGGTCCGGGCGAGCAGGTGGTCAAGGTGCCGTGGGGCGAGCCGTACGAGGCGGCGGTGCCGGCCGACGCGCCCTGGCCCGGGCGGCTGCCCGAGGTGTGGCCCGCCGTGGTGTTGCGGGAGCCGGCACCGGTGCGGGTGCTCGACGGGGCCGGGCGACCGGTGACGGTGGACGGCCGGGCGGGGGTGTCGGCCCGGCCGGCCCTGGTGGTGGTCCGGGGGCGGGAGGAGCGGGTGGACGGCTGGACCGGGCCCTGGCCGGCGGTCGAGTACTGGTGGGACCAGTCGACGGCCCGCCGCCGGGCGCGGTTCCAGGTCGTGGTGGGCGGCGGCCGGGCGCTGCTGCTCACCGTGGAGGGGGGTGCCTGGTACCTGGAGGCCGGCTACGACTAGCGGTCCCGCACCCCGGAACGCAGCGCAGAGCCACCCGGAACGCAGAGACCAGCCGGAAACGCAGAGTCACCCGGAACGCGGAGACCAGCCGGAACGCGGAGCCGGGACGCGAAGCCCGGAGCGCGGAGACCAGCCGGGACGCAGAACCCGGAAGCGGGACCGACCCGGCACCCAGGGGGGAGCAGGAACGAGTACGAGAACGACGAAGGCACCCTCCGATGGGCTTCACCAGCCACCCCACCCTCCCCTGGAGCGAACTGCACCGCCGGCTGACCGGCGCGGCGCCGGACCGTACGGTCGTCCCGCTGCGCCGCCACGCCCCGGAACAGGAGCAGCCCCCGGCGCCGAAGGGCTCCCCGGACGACCCCGCCGGACCCACCCCCGGACCCACCCCCGACCTCGCCCCGGAACCCACCCCCGCCCCCGCACCCACCCCCGCCCCCGCACCCACCCCCGCCCCGGAACCCACCTCTACCCCCGAACCCTGGGCCGAACTGCACGTCCACTCCGCCTTCAGCTTCCTGGACGGCGCCAGCGACCCGGAGGACCTGGTCGCCGAGGCGCTCCGGCTGGGCGTGGAGACCCTCGCGATCACCGACCACGACGGCCTGTACGGCGCCGTCCGGCTCGCCGAGGCGGCTCGGGGAACGGGCCTGGCCACCGTGTTCGGCGCCGAACTGACGCTCCGTCACGAGAACTCGGTGGAGCACCTGTTGGTCCTCGCCCGCGACCCGGCCGGCTACCGCCGCCTCTCCGCCGCGATCGCCGCCGCCCAGCTGGCCGGCGGGGCCAAGGGCAACCCGGTGTACGACCTCGCCGCGCTCGCCGAGGCGCACCGGGGCCACTGGGCGGTGCTCACCGGCTGCCGGCTCGGCCGGGTCCCGGCGGCCCTGCCCGACGGCGCCGAAGCCGAGCGCCGACTCCACACCCTCACCGAGGCGTTCGGCCGCGAGAACGTCTACGTCGAGCTGATCGACCAGTGGCTGCCCGGCGACGACCGGCGCAACGACGCCCTCGCCGCCCTCGCGGCGACGGCCCGGCTCCCCGTCGTCGCCTCCACCAACGCCCACCACGCCGGCCCGGCCCAGGGCCGCCTCGCCCAGAGCCTCGCCGCCCTGCACGAACGCCGCACCCTCCAGGACGCGGTCGGCTGGACCAGGGCGGCCGGCACCGCGCACCTGCGCTCGGGCCGCGAGATGGCCGCCCGGCTGGCCCGCTTCCCCGGGGTGCGGCGGGCCACCGCCGACCTCGGCCGGGCCTGCGCCTTCGACTTCGCCAAGCTGGACCCGGAACTGCCCGGCTTCCCCGTCCCCGAGGGCGAGACCGAGATCAGCCACCTGCGCGCCCTGGTCGCGGCCGGCGGCCCGGCCCGCTTCGGCCCCGGCAACACCGCCGCCCGCCGCCAGCTCGCCAAGGAGCTGGACGTGATCGAGGACCTCGACCTGGCCGGCTACTTCCTGATCGTCCACGACATCGTGGACTTCTGCCGGAGCCGGGAGATCTGGTGCCAGGGCCGGGGCTCGGCCGCCAACTCGGCGGTCTGCTACGCCCTCGGGATCACCGCCGTCGACCCGATCCACTACAAGCTGCTGTTCGAACGCTTCCTCTCCACCGCCCGGGACGGGCCGCCCGACATCGACCTGGACATCGAGAACCGCCGCCGCGAGGAGGTCATCCAGTACGTCTACGGCCGGTACGGGCGCGAGCACGCCGCCCAGGTCGCCAACGTGATCACCTACCGGCCCCGGCTGGCGATCCGCGACGCCGCCCGGGTGCTCGGCTACCCCCAGGGGCAGGTGGACGCGTTCAGCCGGCAGACCGACTTCCGCTCCGCCCCCGGTGCGGACGCCGTCATCCCCGCCGACGTGCTCCAGCTCGCCACCCAGCTCCACGGCCTGCCCCGCCACCTGGGCATCCACTCGGGCGGCATGGTGCTCACCCGGGAGCCGATCGGCGAGATCTGCCCCACCGAGTGGGCCCGGATGCCGGGGCGCTCGGTGCTCCAGTGGGACAAGGAGTCCACCGCCGGCGCCGGGCTGGTGAAGATCGACCTGCTCGGCCTCGGCATGCTCGCCGCCCTGCACGACGCCTGCGACCTGGTCGCCGAGCACCACGGCCTGCGCTACGACCTGGCCACCATCCCGGACGACGACGCGGGCGTGTACGGGATGCTGCGCCGGGCCGACACCGTCGGCGTGTTCCAGGTCGAGTCCCGGGCCCAGATGGCGACCCTGCCCCGGCTCAAGCCGGACCACTTCTACGACCTGGTGGTCGAGGTGGCGCTGATCCGCCCCGGCCCCATCCAGGGCGGATCCGTCCACCCGTACCTGCGCCGCCGTGCCGGGGTGGAGCCGCCGGGCTGCCCGCACCCGCTGATGGAGAACGCGCTCGGCAAGACCTTCGGGGTGCCGCTGTTCCAGGAGCAGATGATGCAACTCGCCATCGACTGCGCCGGGTTCACCCCCGCCGAGGCCGACCGGTTGCGCCAGGCGATGGGCGCCAAGCGCTCGCACGAGCGGGTCGCCCGGCTGCGCGAGCGGCTGCTCACCGGGATGGCCGAGCGCGGCATCCCGCCGGAGGTGGCCGAGGACGTCTACGGCAAGATCGAGGCCTTCTCCAACTACGGCTTCCCGGAGAGCCACGCGATCAGCTTCGCCTACCTGGTGTACGCCAGCGCCTGGCTCAAGTACCACTTCCCGGCGGCCTTCACCTGCGCGCTGCTGGCCAACCAGCCGATGGGCTTCTACTCGCCGCTCAGCCTGGTCGCGGACGTCCGGCGGCACGGCGTACGGGTGCGCGGGGTGGACGTCAACGCCAGCGGGGCCAGGCCCACCCTGGAGCCGTACCGGGGGCCGACCCCGAAACCGCCGCTGACCGCCGGGCGCCCGCAGCCGGCGATCCGGCTCGGCCTGGAGACGGTGCGCGGCATCGGCACCCCGCAGGCCGAGGCGATCGTGGCGGGGCAGCCGTACGCCGACCTGGAGGACTTCGCCCGCCGCACCGGTCTGCCCGGTCCCGTCCTGGAGGCGCTGGCGACGGCGGGCGCCTTCGACTGCTTCGGGCTGACGCGTCGTCAGGCGCTGTGGGCGGCCGGGGCGTTCGCCGGGATCTCGGCGGACCTGATCCCCGGCACCACCCCCGGCACCGAGGCGCCGGAGCTGCCCGGCATGAGCCCGGTCGAGGAGACCATCGCCGACCTGTGGGCCACCGGCACCTCCGCCACCAGCCACCCGCTCCAGCACCTGCGCGGCCACCTGGAGCGCGGCGGCGCCCTCTCGGCCGCCCAACTCCCGGACGTGCCACCGGGGACGGCGGTGGTGGTCGGCGGCCTGGTCACCCACCGGCAGCGGCCGCCGACGGCCGGCGGGGTGCTCTTCCTCAGCCTGGAGGACGAGACCGGGCTGATCAACGTGATCTGCAACCGCCCGGTCTGGGAGTCCCAACGCCGCACCGCCCTGGACCGGGCCGGGCTGCTGGTGCACGGCCACATCGAGCGCGACCGGGGTGCCACCAACCTGATCGCCACCCGGCTCACCCCGCTGCGGATCGGCCTCTGAGCGGGGTGGGCCCACGGCCCGATGGGACACGGGTCCTCCTGCTGCGGCCGATCCCGGGTACCCGATCCCTGTCCGGTACCCCCGTCCCTGCTCCGGTACCCGATCCCTACTGCGGGTAGCCGATCGCCGCCAGGTCCTCGGCGAGTTCGTCGAGGTCGGTGTCCGGGTTGAGCGCCGCCACCACGGCCGGGGTGAGCGGGCGCAGTGCCAGGACGTGTTCGACCGCGCCGAGGTCCAGCTCGTGCTCCGGCTCGAAGTAGTCCCGGGCCCACGCCCGGTAGGCCTCGGCCGGGTCGTCACCGAAGCCTGCGGCCGGGCCGTCGGCTTCGGCCGGCTCCTCGGCGGAGCCGTCGGCCGGGCCACCCGTCCGCAGGGCGAACTCCAGCATGGTGAACAGGTGCTCGCCACCGCGCTCGGCGGCCACGCCGTGCCAGCCGCCGTCCCCGGTGGCGCGCCAGAAGCAGCGGGTGACCGTCGGGCCGTCCTCGTCTCCGAAGGCGGGCTCCTCGGCGAAGCGGCGGAACTCCTCGGGCACGGACCCGAGCAGCTCCGGGGCGTTGGGTGCCTCGTGGTCGAAGCCGCGCCCGTAGACGCCGGCGGGGGAGAACACCACGAACCAGTCGTCGCCCTGGCCGTTGCGCATCGAGGCCATCTCCTCGCCCTCGCCCCAGCCGGAGTCGAAGGAGTGGTACCGCGAGTCCCAGTCGTCCGGACAGAGGATCGCGTCGAGGGCGGCCAGGGCGCGGCAGCGGTCGCGCAGGTCGGGGATCGCGGGCAGGGCGCTGAGCAGGGCGTTCATGCCGTCATTCAACCCCGGAGGTCGGACAGCGCATCCCTCGGGTCGGTTCACGCCGACGGTCGCCGCCCCCCTCACTCGGATCGGGTCGGTTCACGCCCCGGCTGCCGCCCCCCTTGCCCGGGTCGGGCCGGTTCACACCTCGGCTGCCGCCCCCCCTTGTCCGGATCGGGTGGCCCCGAAGCCCGGATCGGGCCGCCCCGAACTGCCGCCCCCTCACCCGGATCGGGTCGGCTCAGGCCGCCGGTCGCCGCCCCTTGCCCGGCGCCCCGGCGAAGGCCTGGGCGATCGGCAGCCAGGCGGTGGCGACCGGGCCGGTGGCGGTGAGGGCGAGGTCGTCCCGGTGGCGGCGCTGGGTCACCAGCAGGCAGAAGTCCAGGGCCGGGCCGGCCACCACGTCCTCGGCGCCGGCCGGGCCGATGGACCAGGTCCCGCCGTCCGGCGCGGTCAGTTCGAGCCGGACCGGGCGCTCGGGCGCGGGCAGGCCGTGCAGGGCGAAGGCGAAGCCCAGGGTGCGCAGCCCCAGGTGGGCGATGTGCCGCAGCCGGGCGGTGGGCTCGCGGGTGGCGCCGAGCGCGTCCGCGACGTCCTGGCCGTGCGCCCAGGTCTCCATCAGCCGGGCGGTCGCCATCGAGGCGGGCTTCATCGGCGGGCCGAACCAGGGCAGCCGGACACCGGGCGGCGCGGCGCCGAGCGCGGCCTGCACCTCCTGCCGCCCGGCCCGCCAGCGGGCGAGCAGCGCGGCGGGCGCGGCGGCAGCGCCCTCGCGGGCGCCCTCCTCGACCGGATCGGCGCCGGATTCCAGCAGGTCGGTGAAGCGACCGCCGAGCGAGGCGCCGAAGCCCTCCGGGTCGCGCGCGGCCAGCGCCGTCCAGTCGTCGGTCCAGGCCAGGTGGGCGATCTGGTGCGCCACCGTCCAGCCCTCGGCGGGCGTCGGTCGGGCCCAGTCCTCGGCCGGAAGCCCGGCGACCAGGCCGTCCAGCACCGCGCTCTCGGCCCGCAGGTCCGCCAGCAGCCCGTCCAGGACGTCACCCGCGGTGTTCGAGTCGGTCATCGGTTCTCCCTCCGGCACCGGATCCCCTTGCGGCCACGGCAGTTGCCAGCGGGAGGCCCGCCGGCTGCTACCCGCCGGTAGCGTCCGGCGCACCCTACGCCCGGCCGGCCACCGTTGTCCGCCACTCCACGAAACACGCACGTCAGGACTCTCGCCACCGGCCGCACCGCGTGTGACAATTCCGCGATGACAAGGGCTGCGGACCCCCACCTTGCGCAACCCGTCGGCGACGCTGCGCAACCCGATGACCCCGAACTCACCGCGCGCGCCGCCGAGCTGGTGCGGGACGCCGTGCTGGGCGACCTCGCCCGCCGGGTGGTGGCCGAGTGCGGCGCCGACGTCGGCCTGGTCGGTGTGCCGGAGCCGCTGCCCGGGAGCCGCCCCGGCAGCGAGGGCATGGTGCTGCGCCACTGGGCCGGCACCCGGGCCGACCTGCTGCACGACGTGCCCGTCCCGGCCGGACTCGGCCTCGGCGGCCGGGCGCTCGCCGAGCGGGCGCCCACCTGGGTGCCCGACTACCGCGCGGCGACGACCATTTCGCACCACTACGACGCGGCCGTGGCCGCCGAGGACCTGTACGCGATGCTCACCGTCCCGCTGATGGACGGCGACACCGTGCACGGCGTGGTGTACGCCTCGCTGCGCGCCGTCGTCCCCTTCGGTGACGTGCGGATCTCGGCGGTCGGCAAGCTGGCCCGGACCGCGACCAGGGCGCTCGCCGGGACGGCCGCGTGGAGCCGCGCGCGGCCCCGGCAGGCCGCCCCCGTACCGCCGTTGACCCCGCGCGAGCACGAGGTGCTGCGGTGGGCGGCGACCGGCCGGACCAACCCGGAGATCGCCGCCCACCTGGGCCTGACCTGCAACACCGTGACCGGCTACCTGAAGTCCGCGATGCACAAGCTCGGCGTCCGCAACCGGACCGAACTCGCCCTCGCCGCCCGGGAGTCGGGGCTCGTGGACTGACGGTGCGTCAGTTGACCTGGCGGTCCCGCCCGGCCCAGTACGGCTCGCGCAGCCGGAACTTCTGGAGCTTCCCGGTGGCGGTGCGCGGCAGCCCGTCCCGGAACTCCACCGTGGTCGGCGACTTGTAGCCGGCCAGCCGCTGCTTGCAGTGCGCGATCAACTCGGCCTCGGTGACCGTCTCGTGGCCCTCCCGGAGCACCACCAGCGCCTTCACCGTCTCACCCCACTTCTCGTGCGGCACGCCGATCACCGCGACCTCGGCGACGGCCGGGTGGTCGTACAGGCAGTCCTCCACCTCGATCGAGGAGACGTTTTCCCCGCCGCTGATGATGACGTCCTTCTTGCGGTCCGAGATGGTCAGCTGGCCGTCGGTGAGGGTGCCGCCGTCGCCGGTGTGGAACCAGCCGTCCCGCAGTGCCTCCGCGCTCGCCTCCGGCTGCCGCCAGTAGCCGTCCAGCACGGTGTTGGAGCGCACCAGCACCTCCCCGGAGGGGTCGATCCGCAGCTGGGTGCCGAGCGCCGGGGCCCCGGCCCGCACCAGCTTCTCGGCCCGCTCGGCGGCCGGCAGCGCGTCCCACTCGGCCCGCGAGCGGTTGACCGTCACCACCGGGGAGGTCTCGGTCAGACCGTAGAGCTGCATGAACTCCCAGCCGAGCTGCTCCTCGACCTGCTGGATCACCGAGGTGGGCGGCGGGGCGCCGGCCACCACCATCCGCACCCGGTCCCGGCCGGGCACCGGGCCGTCCCACTCGGCGGCCGCGTCCAGCACCATCTGGACGACGGCGGGCGCGCCGGACAGGAAGGTCACCCCGTGCCGCTCGACCCGGCGCAGGATCTCCGCGCCGTCCACCTTGCGCAGCACGACGTGCCGGCCGCCCAGGCCGGTGATCGCGAACGGCATGCCCCAGCCGTTGGCGTGGAACATCGGCAGGGTGTGCAGGTAGACGTCCCGGTCGCTCGCGCCGTAGTGCAGGGCCATCAGCGTCGCGTTCAGCCAGGCGTTGCGGTGGGTGACCTGAACGCCCTTGGGGCGGGCGGTCGTTCCGCTGGTGTAGTTGATGGTGGCGGTGTCGTTCTCGTCCACCGCGTACCGTCGCGGGGTGCCGTCGAAGTCGTAGAGCACGGCGTCGCTGTCCGCGCCGAGCACGAACTTGTGCTTGGCCACCACCCCGCTCAGGGAGTCGGCCACCTCGGGGTCGACCAGCAGCACGGACGCGCCGCTCTGCTCGACGATGTACGACACCTCCTCGGCCCGCAGCCGGAAGTTCACCGGCACCAGCACCCGGCCGTACCCGCTCACCCCGAAGAACGAGGTCAGCAGCCGGGCCGAGTTGTGCGAGACGACCGCGACCCGCTCGCCCGGCCCGACACCGAGCCGGTCCAGCCCGGCCGCCTGGGCCCGGGCCAGCTCGGCGACCCGCCGGTAGCTCAGCTCGCCCCAGGATTCGGCCGGCTGCACCGGCTCGTCGACGATGCCGACCCGGTCGCCGTAGACCAGCTCGGCCCGGTCGAGGAAGTCCATCACGGAGAGTGGAATCTGCATGGGGCCCACTGTCCTCCCCCGTCCGGCCCGTGCACACCCCCGATCGGGGGTATCACCCCTGCGGGTCCGCCCCGTCCGCCGCCCCGGTGACCACCACGACCCGGCCCGCTGTCCCGCTCTCGTCGCTCATGGCCCCACCCTCCGACCCTGCCGCCGGCGTCAAGGTCAAGCGGGAGCCCCGGGCCCTCCGCCCGCGAAGGGCCCGGGGCGAACGGCGGGCCCGGGGCGCCGGCCCCGCCGTACACCTGGCAGGATCGCGACGCACGGTCACCACCCACCGGGGGAGTACGGGGGAGCACGCCATGAACGACCACCCGACAGCCGACGGACTGCTGCTGCGCCCCTTCGAGGACGCCGACGCGCCCGCCCTGATCGAGATCTACCGGGACGAGACGCTGCGCCGCTTCACCCGCACTCCGGTGGACGGCCCCGAGCAGGCCGCGCACTGGCTGCGGCTCCAGGACGAGGGCCGGGCGGCCGGCACCCGCTACAGCTTCGCCGTCCTGGACGGCGGCGCACTCGTCGCCAACGTCGTGCTCAAGCGCCCCGCGCCGGGCGGGGAGTCGGCCGAGGTGGGGTACTGGACGGCGGCCCCGGCCCGCGGCCGAGGGGTGGCCCCGCGCGCGGTGGAGGCCCTCACCGCCTGGGCCTTCGCCGCCTTCGCCGCCGACGGCCTGCGCCGGATCGACCTGCTGCACCAGGTGGACAACCCCGCCTCCTGCCGGGTCGCCGAGAAGGCCGGCTACCGCCTCACGGAGATCGTCCCGGCCTTCCCGCCGTACCCGCTGGACGGCCACCGGCACTCCCGAAAATGGCTGGACGGATCCCGATGACGCAGGTCAGAGTGGTCGAATGGCTTCTCTGGTACGACATGTGACGATCGACTGCGCCGACCCGTACGCCCTGGCCGGCTTCTGGGTCCAGGTCCTGGACGGCACCCGCGGCGAGGACGACCACCCCGAGGACCCGATGGCGGTGGTGGAGTCCGCCGGTGCCTCGCTGCTCTTCATCCGGGTGCCCGACGAGAAGTCGGTGAAGAACCGGCTCCACCTCGACCTCCAGCCGCAGGACCGCAGCCGGGAGGAGGAGGTGGAGCGCCTGGTCGCCCTCGGCGCCACCGTGCTGGCGGACCACCGTCTCCCGAACGGCAAGGGCTGGGTCATCCTGGCGGACCCGGAGGGCAACGAGTTCTGCGTCGAGCGCAGCCAGGCGCAGCGGGTCGCCACCGGCGACGCCTGAGCGAGCGGATCAGTCCGGCCACTCGCCCATGGCCGCCCGCCAGTTCCAGGAGGACTTGCGCGGGCGGCCGTTCAGTTCCCCGCGCCCGGTGCACCAGAGCAGGACCTCCGCCGGGTGGGCGTCCGGTTCCTCCGGAGCGTGCGGGAAGAGCCGGTCGAGCACGAAGCGGCACGGCTCGGCGGGCGGTCGCCAGGGCAGACCGAGACCGCAGGTGATGTCGTGGGTGTGCAGCAGGGTCTCGGCGACCCCCATCGCGGCGAAGCCCGGCGGATCGCAGGGCCCGTGGTGGTAGGCGCGCAGCTCGGGCGGGGCGGCGTCCAGGGCGGTGGCCAGCAACTGCCCGGCCGCGCGCACCACGCCGAGCACCTGCGCCGGGTCGGCCTCGGGCCGGACGGTGAGGTCCAGCGGCAGGTAACGGTCCCGGGGGCGGGCGGCGAGCTGACCGGCGTAGGCGAGCAGGTCGTGGGCGGTGTGGGCGGCCGTGTCGCGGCAGCTCCACTCCAGGAGCCCGGCGGGCGCGTCCCAGTCGCGGTCCCCGGTGTGCGGGGTGAGGACCGCCAGTGAGGCGTCCAGGGCGGTTCGTACGGAGTCGCCGTTGCGCATGATCACTCCTCGGACGGGGTGTCACACGATAGGCCCAACGCCCGAGCCCGCGCCGGGAGTCCGTCCGATAATCGACCCTGGCTGACGCCATCCCGCACCTCCACCGCACCAGGCAGGTACCCCATGGCCACAATCGCCGTGATCGGCGCCAACGGCACCATCGGCAGCGCCCTCGTCACGGAGGCGGCGGCGCGCGGGCACGAGGTCACCGCCGTGGTCCGCGACCCGGATCGCTACCGGGGCGAGGCCGCCGCCGTGGAGCGCGCGGACGTCCTGGACCCGGCGGACGTGGCCCGGGTCGCGGCCGGCCGGGACGTCCTGGTGAGCGCCGTCGGCGGCGGCGACGGCCCGGGCCACCTGGCGCTGATCGAGCCCGCCGCCCGCTCCCTGGTCGAGGGCCTGCGCCGGCTCGGCGGCGCCGCGCCCCGGCTGATCGCGGTCGGCGGGGCGGGCAGCCTGGAGACCGCGCCGGGCGTGCGGGTCTGGGACGACCCGCGGCTGCCGGAGCCGATCCTCCAGATCATGCACGCGCACGGTGCGGCGCTGGACTACTTCCGGACGGTCTTCGACCTGCGCTGGACGGTGCTCAGCCCGGCCGCCGAGATCGGCCCGGGGGAGCGGACCGGCCGGTACCACACCGGCCTGGACCAGCTGCTCACCGACGCCCAGGGGCGCAGCCGGATCTCGGTGCCGGACTACGCGGCCGCCCTGGTGGACGAGATCGAGCAGCCCGAGCACATCGGCGAGCGCTTCACCTGCTGCTCCTGGTGAGGCCACCGGGACCTGCGCTGCTCCTGTGAGGCCGCCGGGCCCGGGAGCAGACTCCGGGCCCCAGCGCCCGGTGAGCGTCCCGCCCGGGTCAGCCCAGCTGGACCGAGCGCTTGGCCAGGCCCATCCAGAACCCGTCGATGACGCTGCGCTGGCTGTCCAGGTCGGCCTCGCCGGCCCCGAGGGTGACGAACAGCGGCGCGAAGTGCTCGGTGCGCGGGTGGGCGAGGCGCCCGGCCGGGGCCTTGTGCTCGAAGTCGAGCAGGGCGTCCAGGTCGTGGGCCTCCAGGGCGCGCCGCCCCCAGTCGTCGAACTCGGCCATCACCGAGCTGACCCGCCCGTCGCTGCTGAGCGCCCGCAGGTTGTGGGTGAAGAAGCCGCTGCCGACGATCAGCACGCCCTCGTCCCGCAGCGGGGCGAGCTTGCGGCCGATCTCCATCAGCCGCCGCGGGTCGAGGGTGGGCAGCGAGATCTGGAGCACCGGGACGTCGGCGTCCGGATACATCTCCACCAGCGGGACGTACGCGCCGTGGTCGAGTCCGCGGTCGGGGATGTCCTGGACGGGCGTGCCGGGGGCGCGCAGCAGCTTGCGCACGCGCTCGGCGAGCTCCGGCGCGCCGGGGGCCGCGTACCGGACCCGGTAGTAGTGCTCGGGGAAGCCCCAGAAGTCGTACACCAGCGGGACGGTGGTGACGGCGCCGAGGGCGAGCGGGGCCTCCTCCCAGTGCGCGGAGACCATCAGGACGGCCTTGGGCCGGGGCAGCTCGGCGGACCAGGCGGCCAGCTCGCCCGGCCAGATCGGGTCGTCGGCCAGCGGCGGAGCGCCGTGCGACAGGTACAGGGCGGGCATGCGCTCGGGGGCCGCGGCGCTCATGGCGTCCTCCTCGGAGGTTCGGGGTTCGGGGCTCAGGGTTCGGGTGGGAAGAGGCGATCGGGGGCGGAGGGGGCGGTGCAAGGTAGTTCAAATTTGAACGTCTACTGCGATCGACGGTACACCTTCGTTCGAATTTGAACAACAGGAGTAGGCTTCACCCCATGTCCCCACTGAGCGAACCCCGCTGGCTGGACCCGGACGAGGCGGCCGCCTGGCGGGGCTTCGTCACCGCGAGCAACCTGCTGAACCGGCGGCTGGAACGCCAGCTCAAGGAGGACTCCGGGCTCTCCCACCAGCAGTACGAGATCCTGGTGCACCTGTCCGCCGCCCCCGGCGACTCGCTGCGGATGACCGAACTGGCCGACAATCTGGTCACCTCCAAGAGCGGCCTGACCTACCAGATCACCCAGCTGGAGCGGATCGGCCTGGTCGCCCGCCGCTCCTGCCCCAGTGACGTCCGCGGCGTCATCGCCGAACTCACCGACCAGGGCCGGGAGGTGCTGCGCCAGGCCGCGCCCGGGCACGTCGCCCTGGTGCGCGAGCTGCTGATCGACGTGCTCAGCCGCGAGCAGCTCGCGGTGCTCGCCGAGGGGCTCGGAGCGGTCAGCGCCCGGCTGCGCCAGGACGACGCCTGAGACCCAGCGGGCTCAGCCCCGCAGGCCTGCCGCCCGCTCCAGCAGCAGCTCCCGCTCCCGTTCGTTGCGGGTCAGCCCCGCCGCCCGCTCGAACTCGGCCCGGGCCTCCGCCGGCCGGCCCAGCCGGGCCAGCAGGTCGCCCCGCACGCTCGGCAGCAGGTGGTAGCCGCGCAGCGCGGGCTCCGCCGCCAGCTCGTCCACCAGCTCCAGCCCGGCCGCCGGCCCCCGGTCCATCGAGACCGCCACCGCCCGGTTCAGCGCCACGACCGGGGACGGGGTCAGTGCGAGCAGCCGCTCGTACAGCGCGGCGATCATCGCCCAGTCGGTGTCCGCGTAGCGCCGCGCCTTGGCGTGGCAGGCGGCGATCGCGGCCTGCACCGCGTACGGCCCGGTGCCCGCCCGCTGGAGGGCGTCGAAACCGCGCCGGATCAGCAGCCCGTCCCAGCGGGCCCGGTTCTGCTCGGCCAGCAGCACCGGCCGGCCGTCCGGCCCGGTCCGGGCGGCCGTGCGCGAGGCCTGGAACTCCAGCAGCGCGGCCAGCCCGTGCGCCTCCGGCTCGGCCGGCATCAGCGCGGCCAGCACCCGGGCCAGCCGCAGGGCGTCCTCGCACAGCCCGGGGCGCAGCAGGTCGTCCCCCGCGGTCGCCGAGTAGCCCTCGTTGAAGATCAGGTAGATGACCTCCAGCACCGAGGAGAGCCGCCGCGCCCGGTCCTCCCCGTACGGCACCTCGAACGGCACCCCGGCCTTCGCCAGCGCCCGCTTCGCCCGGACGATCCGCTGTGCCACCGTGGGCTCGGGCACCAGGAAGGCGCGGGCGATCTCCGGGGTGGTCAGCCCGCCGAGCAGCCGGAGGGTGAGCGCGATCCGGCCCTCCGCCGGCAGCACCGGGTGGCAGGCGGTGAAGACCAGCCGCAGCAGGTCGTCGTCGATGTCCTCCGGCCCGGCCGGCTCCGGCGCCGGCACGTCCTCCAGCGCCCGCCCCACCTCGGCGAGCTTGCGGGCGTAGACCTCCCGGCGGCGGACCAGGTCGATCGCCCGGTGCTTGGCGGTGGCCGTCAGCCAGGCGCCGGGGTTGTCCGGGACGCCCTCGCGCGGCCACTGTTCCAGCGCGGCCACCAGGGCGTCCTGCGCCAGCTCCTCGGCGATGCCGACGTCCCGGACGATCCGCGCGGCCCCCGCGATGATCCGCGCGGACTCGATCCGGAACACCGTCTCGACGGCCGCCGCCGCCTCCCTGTCCGTCACGGCCACCCATCAGAGCAGCCGGGACGGTGGGAGGCAAACGCGGGCACGGTCGTTACTTCGGCGGCTCCGGCATCTCGTCGATCTGCCGGACCTCCGCCTCGACCGGCCAGTGCGCGGGGTGGGTCCGCAGGAAGCGCCGCGTCCACTCCAGGGCCTCGGCGCGGTCCTTGCACTGGAGGATGGCGTAGCCGCCGACGACCTCCTTGGTCTCGGTGAACGGCCCGTCGGTGTAGCCGATCTTCCCGTCGTTCCAGGTCACCCGGGTGCCCTGGGAGGTCGGGGTCAGCCCGGCGGTCTCCAGCATCACCCCGGCCTTGGTGATCTCCTCGAACAGGGCTCCCATCCGCTGCTCGAAGCCCGGGTCCGGCGCCCAGCCGGCGCGGGCGTTCTCGTCGATGCGGATCAGCGTCAAGAAGCGCGGCATGGTGACTCCTCGGTCGTGCGGGCGGGGCCTCTCCCCGCCTCTCGCCCCTGCGTCGAACGGGCCGGCGCCGGATCGACACCCGTCGCGAAGAATTCTTCCGCTTCTTTCCGTTCCCCGCCCGAGACCAGCACCTGCGAGCCGATAGCGACTTGGTCCCTCGCATCTGCGAATGGCTGGGCCGTGGTTCGGGTAGGGCTCCTGCGGGTCACGGCTCGGTGGCCCGGAGGAGGGAGCCCCCATGTCCCCGGTGAGACCGACCGTCCGCCTGCACGGCCACCTCGACCGACCCGCCGAGCTGACGGTCGCCGAGTTGCGGGCCCTGCCCGCCCACCGGGTCGAGGCCGGCTTCCACTGCCTGACCTCGGGCGAGCGGCGCCACGGCTACGAGGGCCCGGCGCTGCTGGACGTGCTGCGCGCGGCCCGGCCCCGGATCGACTTCTCCGGCCGCAAGCAGCGGCTGCGCTTCCTGCTCTCCGTGGACGGCGCCGACGGGCACCGGGCGGTGGTCTCGTGGGCCGAGATCGACCCGGACTTCGGCGGCCGGCGCATCCTGCTCGCCACCAGCGTGGACGGCGCCCCGCTGGACGCCGTCGGCCCCCAGCTCGTGGTGCCCGACGACCACTGCGGCGCCCGCTACGTCAGCGCCGTCACCGCGGTCTGGCTCGGCCCCCTCGGCGACCCGGCGCGCCCCACCGCGTGACGCCCGGCCGCCCGCGCCGCCGGGCCCGACCGCCGCAGGTCGGAAGGGCCGGACGGCGGCCCCAAATCACTCGCCGGAGCCGGGTTTCCGTGCCAACATGCCCCATATGGGGACGATTCTGCACGGCACCTTGGTCACGCTCCGCCCGGCCACCAGCGAGGACATCCCGGCCCTCGCGGCCATCCGCGGCACGCCCGAGGTGTTCTCCCGCTGGCGGGGCGGCGACGACCTCGCCGACGAGGTCGCCAACGACCTGGAATCGCCCGGCACCGAGACCTTCGCGATCGAGATCGACGACAAGGTGGTCGGCGCCATCCAGTGGTACGCCAACAACGACGACGAGTACCGGCACGCCGGCATGGACCTCTACCTCGACCCGGCGGTGCACGGCATGGGCCTGGGCACCGACGCGGTGCGCACGATGGCCCGGCACCTGGTGCACGAGCACCACTACCACCGCCTGGTGATCGATCCGGCCGCGGACAACCTCGCCGCCATCCGCTGCTACGCCAAGGTCGGCTTCCGCACCGTCGGCACCATGCGCCAGTACGAGCGCGGCCCGGACGGCACCTGGCACGACAACCTGCTGATGGACCTGCTGGCGGACGAACTGCTCGAAGAGTAGGGGAGCGGCCCCGGCGTCAGGCCGGGGTGGGCGGCGGGCAGCCGCAGGAGCGCCGGACCACCAGCTTGGCCGGGAAGGTCCGGGCGCCCCGGGCCCGGCGCTCCGGCCCGCCGAGGACGAGTTCCAGCGCGGCGCGGGCCATCTCGTCCTGCGCCGTGGTGACGGTGGTCAGCGCGGGGCCGGCGATCACCGCCTCGGCGATGTCGTCGAAGCCGGCCACCGCGAGGTCCTCCGGCACCCGGATGCCGAGGTCGTCGGCGGCCCGCAGCAGGCCGATCGCCTGGTCGTCGGTCGCGCAGAACACCGCGGACGGCCGGTCCGGCCGGGCGAGCAGGGCGAGGGCCTCGCGGTGCGCCCGGACCCGGTCGAACGGCGCCGGGACGAGCCGCCCCTCGGTGGGCAGCCCGGCCTCCTCCAGCGCGGCGATCCAGCCGGCCGTCCGCCCGGTGACGGGGTCGTGCGGGCTGAGCGCGAGGGTGCCGCCGAAGCAGTGCACCTCGGAGTGCCCGTGCCCCAGCAGGTGGCGGACCACCTCGCGGGCGCCGCCCTCGTCGTCCGCGACCACGGCGACGCCGTCCTCGCTCTCCGCCCTGTGGTGCAGCAGCACCACAGGGGTGCCGTCGGCCACGTCGAAGCCGGTCAGCCCGGGGGTGGCCGGGTCCTGGGTGACCAGGATCAGACCGTCCACCTGCATCCCGAGGAAGGCCCGGATGTAGTGCGCCTCGCGCTCGTCGGCGTAGTCGGAGTTGCCGATCAGCAGCAGCCGGCCGTGCTCGGCGGCGGCCTGCTCGACGGCGTGGGCGAGCCCGGCGAAGAAGGGCTGGCGGGCGTCCGGCACGACCATCCCGAGCAGGTCGGTCCGCCGCCGGGCCATCGCCTGGGCGACCCGGTTCGGCCGGTAGCCGAGTTCCTCGACCGCCGCGAGCACCCGCGCCCGGGTGGCCGGCGCCACCGGCCGCGGCCCGTCGTTGATCACATAACTCACGACCGCCGTGGACGTCCCCGCCACCCGCGCCACATCGTCCCGCGTCACCCTCGCCATGACCGTTGAGCCTACACAGCCCGTCGATCGGCCCCGATCAGCGCGTTTGCCGGGCCCACGAGGGGGCCGCGCCGGAGCTGTGCCGGAGCTGTGCCGGGCCTGCGCCGGACCCCGATCGGCCCTCTGCGGTTGCCCGCCGCCACGGCCGCCCGGAGGGTGGCGGGACGGGCGGCACCCGCAGCCGCCACCGCCGACCGTGGGAGCCGGCCGATGAGCGAGCCGCCGCACCGGCGGGCCGTCCGGAGCACGCGTCCGGCGGGCCGGCCGCGGATCCGCCTCCACCCCCGGGTACGGGCCGCGGGCTCCCCGCCGCCGGTGCCCCGGGTCGCGCCGTGGCGCCCGTACGCGGTGCTGGCGGCGATCCTGCTGTTCTGCGCGGCCGGGCTGCTGCTCTACCTCGACGAGCGCTCCAGCCGCGGCCACCCCCAGGTGGTGGGCACGGCCCCCGGCCCGGACTTCCTGGAGGTCGACGTGACGCTCCAGCGGGTGGACGCGGCCGCGCAGACGCTCGCCGCGAAGGTCCTGGTCCAGCCGCACGGCGCCCTGCGCCAGGCGGACAGCCCGCTGGTCCCGGCGGCGGACGTGGTGCTGGAGACCACCTCCCTGGAGCAGACCTCGCTCGGCTTCCCGGCCGGGCGGCAGATCGGCTCCAGCGCGGTGTCCTTCAGCCTCTTCGACGGGCGGGTCTCGGACTACCCGTTCGACCACTACAACGCGGTCGTCGGTTTCCGGGGCACCGCGGGCGGGCGCCCCGTCCCGGTGGTGATCGGCCTCCAGGAGGCCGACCCCTTCTTCGTGTTCCGGCGGACCGAGCAGGAGAACGAGGGCCTCGGCATCGCCGTCACCGAGCGGATCACCCGCTCGCGCAGCACCTTCATCCTGGCCTGGTTCATGATCGCCGCGATGTGGGCGCTGGCACTGTCCGTGCTGGTGGCCGCCTGGCTGATCGTCCGGCAGCGGCGCGGCATCGTCTGGCCCGCCCTCGGCTGGATGGCGGCCACGCTGTTCGCCCTGGTCGGCATGCGCAACGCCGCGCCCGGCAACCCGCCGATCGGCTCGCTGCTGGACTACGCGGCGTTCTTCTGGGCGGAACTGCTGGTCGCGGTCGGCCTGACCATGGTCGTGGTGCGCGGGGCCCGGGTCGAGGGCGGGCACAAGGAGTAGGTGCAGGAGGCGTGGTCCGCCGAGAGGCCGAGGGCGCGTGCGTCGAGCGGGCCGCGCAAGACGGCAGGGTCTGGACCAGCGGGTCCACGACGGCCGGTCGGCCGGGGCCCGGCCGGCCGTGGTCTCCGGGCCGGGGAGCAGGTGCTGTCCGCCCGCCACCAGGGTCAGGGTGGTCGTCCCGGTCAGCGGTGAGCGGGCGTAGCCGGTGAGCGCCGGCACCCGGCTTCGCGGGCCGGCCGGCGGCGTCCACCACGCTGCGGGTGGCGCCGGTGTGGCCGACGGCCGGGCAGACGGCGCTGGGCCCGAGCCCCGCGGCGGCCGGCCGGGCGGTGACCGGATCGGCCGGGGCGTCCACCAGCAGGCCGAGCGCGCGGCCGATGGGCGCGGTCGGGCACCACCGGCGCCGGACAGCCCGGTGCCGAGCAGCACCACCCGGCGCACGCCGTCCAGCAGTTCGGCGGCGGGCTCGCGGGTCGGCCGCATGGAGGGGGCGGTGAGGCCGTCCGGGGCGGCCCGGGCGGCGTGCGGCGTCTCGGCCAGCGCCCGGGCCGCCGGATCGCCCCCCGTCGGCGGGGCGTGCGGCGGTGGGGCCGTCGGGCGGCGGCGGCCTTCGGCTCCTGGTAGCCGCGAAAAGCCCGGCCGCCGGCAGGCCCGGACCACCGAGGAGCCGCCGGACGCGGACGCGGGCGAGGGCGAGGGCGGTGGTCGGAACGGCTAGGCGGCGTCGGGCACGACCACCGTCAACGAGGTCTCCTGGTGCAGGAAGCCCAGCGCCTCGTAGACCCGGCGGGCCGGGTTGCCCTCGGTCACCACCAGGGTGATGTCCGCGAGCCCGCGGGCGGCGGCGTCGCCGATCGCCCGGCGCAGCAGGTCGGTGCCGAGGCCGCGGTAGCCGCGCACCGGGTGGCGGAAGACGTCGGCGACCCACGGCCGGCCGTCGCGGTCCGTGAGGATCAGTCCGGCGACGACGCGGTCCTCGGAGTCCACCGCGAGGAGGCTGGAGGGCAGCACCGGACCGATGACGTCCCCGGCGAGCAGCGGGGCGATTCGCTCGGCGAGCACTTGGGCGTCCTCGCCCGGGTAGAAGTCGACGTGGTCGGCGGCGAAGGCGGCCCGCCAGGCCTCGTACAGCTCCTCGGGCGCGCGGTCGCAGGGCACCGCCCGCAGGCCCTCGCGCAGCGGCGTCCCGGCCCAGTCGGCGGGCGGGGGATCGGCGCGCAGGTCGCGGCGGAGGGTGTGGGCGTGCCGCAGCACCCGGGCGCCCCGCGCCACCAGTTCCCGCCCGAGTTCCGGGGAGCCGGAGACCACCCAGCCCGGCAGCTCGGCGCGGATGAACCCGGCGGCGTCCACCGACTCGTCCAGGACCTCCAGCAGATCGGCCCAGGGCCGCCCCTCCCGCTCGTCCAGCAGGTAGCGCAGCACCGGCTCGCCGTCGGCACCCCGCCTGATGACCCGGTCCTCGGCCATGGCCCCACCCCGTCCCGCACTCGCGTGATCGTCCGTCGGCGGCCATGCTCACCGAGGACCCTCCTGCGGGCAACCGGTTTTCCGGGGCGGTCGGCCGATGGTCCGCGGGATTGCGGACCGCGGGCCACCGACCCCGACGGGCACCGGGAGCGTGGGGTCGACGCCGCCTCAGGACACCACGGCCGCCCGGAGACAGAGCACGTCCGGCAGGTGGGAGATCAGCAGCGACCAGCTCTCGCCCTCGTCGTGGCTGCCGTACACGTCGCCGGTCCGGTTGCCGAAGTAGATCCCGGCCGGGTCGGCGTCGTCGGTGCGCAGGGCGTCGCGCAGCACGATGCCGTAGTGGTCCTCGCCGGGCAGGCCCTCGGCGAGCTGCTCCCAGCTGGTGCCGCCGTCGGTGGTGCGGAAGACCCGGCAGCGGCGGCCGGGCGGGATACGGTCGTCCGCCCCGCCGAGCGGGAAGAGGTAGGCGGTGTCGCCCCGGCGCGGGTGGGCGGCCACCGCGAAGCCGAACTCGGCGGGCAGCCCGTCCGCGATCGAGCGCCAGCTGCCGCCCCAGTCGTCGCTGCGGTAGACGCCGCCGTGGTTCTGGAGGTAGAGCCGGTCCGGGTGGACCGGGTCCTGGGCGATCTTGTGCACGCACTGGCCGAACTCGGGGTACTGGCTCTCCTCCGGGAAGAACTCGGCGCGCAGGCCGGTGTTGGAGGGCTCCCAGCTGTCGCCGCCGTCCTTGCTGCGGTAGACGCCGCCGCTGGAGACGGCGACCAGCAGCCGCTGCGGGTCGCGCGGGTCGGTCAGGATGGTGTGCAGGCCCTGGCCGCCGTAGCCGGCGCCCCACTGCGGCCGCTGCGGGTGGTTCCAGAGCGACTCGACCAGCGCGAAGGTCTCGCCGCCGTCGGTGGAGCGGAACAGCGCGGCCGGTTCGGTGCCGGCGTAGACGACGCCGGGGGCCTCCGGCCCGGCGGGCTGGAGCTGCCAGACCCGGGTGAGCGAGGCGCCGGTGGACTCGGGGAAGCGGATGGCCGGCCGCGGCGGCTCGAACCAGCTCGCGCCGAGGTCGTCGGAGCGCCAGACCGACGGGCCCCAGTGGCTGCTGTCGGCCCCGATCAGCAGTCTGGTCCGGCCGTCCCGGCGGTCGATGGACATCGAGTAGATCGCGTTCATCGGGAAGTGCGGCCCGCTGAAATCCCACGTCAGCCGGTCGCGGCTACGGCCGAGAAAGAGGCCCTTCTCGGTTCCGACGGCCAACAGCACCTCGTTCATGCCACACACCACCTGGTCACGAGCACGGCCCCCCGGGACGTCCCCCGAATGCCAGTGTCCCGCCGACCACCGGTGGCGACATCTCGCCGCGCCGGTCGCGCCGGTCGCCCCGGTCGCCCCGGGCGGCCGACCGGGGCGCGGATCGGCGCGCGCGGGCCGGTGGGAGCGCGCGGAGGCCGACGGGCGCGCGGTGGCCGCCGGTGCGCCCGGGCGCGCGCCCGGACGGGCTCACCCCCGGCACCCCTCCAGCAGCCGCAGCCACACCTCGCTGATCGTCGGGTACGCGGGCACCGCGTGCCAGAGCCGGTCGATCGGCACCTCGCCGACCACCGCGACGGTCGCCGAGTGCAGCAGCTCGGCCACTCCGGGGCCGACCAGGCAGGCGCCGACGATCACCTCCCGGTCCAGGTCGAAGAGCACCCGGGCGCGGCCCCGGTAGTCGTCGGCGTAGAGCGAGGCCCCGGCGACGGAGCCGATCTCGTGGTCGACGGTCTTCACCCGCAGCCCGGCCTCCTCCGCGGCGGCCTTGGTGAGGCCGACGGCGGCGACCTCCGGCTGGGTGAACACCACCTGGGGCGCGCCGGCGAGGTCGGCGGACGCGGCGTGCGCGCCCCAGCGCGAGGTGTCCAGTGGGCGCCCCTGAGCGCGCGCGGCGATCGCCGCGCCGGCGATCCTGGCCTGGTACTTGCCCTGGTGGGTGAGCAGGGCCCGGTGGTTGACGTCCCCGGCGGCGTAGAGCCACTCGCCGTCGACGCCCAGCACCGTGCAGCTGTCGTCCACCTCCAGCCAGTCGCCCGGCTTCAGGCCGACCTGCTCCAGCCCGACGTCGGCGGTGCGCGGGGCCCGCCCGGTCGCGTACAGCACCTCGTCGGCCGTCAGCGTTCCGCCGTCGTCCAGCGTGAGGGTCACCGGCCCCGAGCCGTCGGCCCGCTCCAGCGCGGTGACCTCGGTGCCGAAGCGCACGTCCACCCCGGCCGCCCGCAGGCCGTCGGCGACCAGCTCGCCGGCGAACGGCTCCATCCGGGGCAGCAGGCCCCGGCCGCGCACCAGCAGCACCACCTCGGAGCCCAGGGCCCGCCAGGCGGCGGCCATCTCCACCCCGACGACCCCGCCGCCGACCACCGCCAGCCGTCCGGGGACGGTCCGCGCGCCGGTCGCCTCGCGGTTGGTCCAGGGGTGGACCCCGGCGAGTCCGGGCACGTGCCCGGGCAGCACCGGCCGGCTGCCGGTGCACACCGCCACGGCGTGCCGGGCGGTGAGCACCCGCTCGCTGCCGTCCTCGGCCTCCACCGTCACCGTCCGGACCCCGGCCAGCCGGCCGTGGCCGCGGACCAGCTCGATGCCGGTGTCGCGCAGCCACCGCACCTGGCCGTCGTCCTTCCAGTCCGAGGTGAAGGAGTTCCGCCGGGCCAGCACCGCGTCCGGGTCCAGCCGCCGGTCACCGACCGCCTCCCGGGAGCCGGCCACCGCCCGGGCGTCGGCCAGCGCGGCCACCGGGCGCAGCAGCGCCTTGCTCGGCATGCAGGCCCAGTACGAGCACTCGCCGCCGACCAGTTCGGCTTCCACGATCACGGTGCGCAGCCCGGCGGCGACGGTCCGGTCGGCCACGTTCTCGCCGGTCGGTCCCGCCCCCAGGACGATGACGTCGTACTCCTCGGCGGTGCTGGTCATGCCCGGTCCTCCGTCGTCTCGATGGCCGCCCCCGGCCCGTGCGGCGGGGGCGGTGGTCGGTGCGCCCCCACGGCGGATCGGGCCGCGGTCGCCTTCGGTTCCGTACCCGAGCCTGACCCGGACCGCCTGCGACGGCCACTTCTCGCGGTGGCCGCGCGTCCGCGGGGGGCCACGGCGCGGGAGCCGAGCGAGGCGTGCGGCCGGGCGCCCGGCCTCAGGCCCAGGGCCGCCCCGTGGCCCCGGACCGCCCCGAACTCCGGCACGGCGGCGGGCTGTTCGGTACGGCTCGGCTGCTCGCTCACGGGGCTTGCTCTCCGCTCGGGTACGGCGTGGGCCCCATCCTGCCGAACCGGGCGCGGTCGCGCGACGGACGGACACGCCGAGGGCGCCGTCGGAACAGCGGCGGACACGGACGGAACAGGCCTGCGGGCCCGCCTACAGCTCGGCGAGCTCCGCCAGCACCGCCGCGGTGTCGGCCGGGCGGGAGAACATCGGCCAGTGCCCGGTGGGCAGTTCGCGCAGCTCCCAGTTCGGCCCGGCCAGCCCGGCGAAGAACGGGTGCCCGGCGGCGATCAGCTCGCGGACCTGGTCCAGCGGGAACGAGCAGGAGACCAGCGCCTGCGGCAGCTTCGCCCCGGCACCGGTCAGCCGCAGCCGGTCGCGGAACGCCCCGGCCGGTTCCGGGGTGGCGAGGGAGCGGACGCGGTCGAGGGTGGCCCCGTCCAGTCCGGCCACGCTCGAACCGTGCTCGGCCAGGAACTCCCAGGACGGCAGCGGGAAGCGGCCGTCCACCGTCGAGGCGTCCGCCGTCCGCCGGAAGTCCGGCTGCCACAGCTCGTACACGGACGAGCCGTCGGTCATCGGGCCGCTGTCCAGGTAGACCACCCGGCGGATCCGCTCCGGCATCCGGTCCGCGAGCCCGCCCACCGGCGCGCTTGCGCCGCTGTGCGCGACCAGCACGACCTCCCACAGGTCCTCCCGGACCAGCAGCTCGGCCAGGTCGGCGATGTGCTCCTCCAGCCCGGGCTCGCCTTCCTCAGCCGCCCGTTCGGCCAGCCCGGGCAGGCTCACGGCATGGACGCGGTGCCCGGCCGCGCGCAGCGGCGCGGCCACCTCGTCCCAGGCCCAGGCGCCGAGCCAGAACCCGGGGACCAGTACGAACGTGCTCATGGCGGATCACTCCTTCGATCGGTGGGAACGTCACCGGTGGCACTTCACCGGTGGGACTTCCTCGGTGGGACGTGCGGGCGGCGGCCGCGTCCGGGGAGGGGCGCACGGGGTCGGGCTTCGCCCGGTGTGGCCGGCCTCCTCCACCGCCGACTCTAGGATCGAATCCGGACAGAAGTCGCCCGGATTTCCGCCCGCGCCCCCGACGGGTGCGGCGGAGGGCCGGCCCGGAGCGGGAGGAGTGCCCGGTGGAGCACCCGGTCAGCCGCGTCCTCGCCCTGCTGGAACTGCTCCAGGACCGCCCCGGCCTCACCGGCGCCGAACTGGCCGCCCGGCTCGACGTGGACGAGCGCACCGTCCGCCGCTACGCCGCCCGGCTGGCCGAACTCGGCATCCCCGTGGAGGCCGAGCGCGGCCGCTACGGCGGCTACCGCCTGCGGCCGGGCTACCGGTTGCCGCCGCTGATGCTCAATCCGGACGAGGCCGCCTCCGTCGTGCTCGGCCTGCTGGCCGGCCGCAGTTCCGGTCTGTCGGTGGGGGAGGGAGCCACCGAGTCCGCGCTCGCCAAGATCCAGCGGGTGCTGCCCCCGCCGCTGCGCGAACGGGTCGCCGCCGTCGAACAGACCCTCGGCCTGACCGCCACCCCGGCCGCCGGCCCCAGCCCGGCCGCCACCGCGCTGTTCACCCTGGCCGAGGCGGCCCGCCGGAGGCGCCGGGTGCGGCTCGGCTACCGGGACCGCGAGGACAGGCCCAGCGAGCGCGAGTTCGACCCGTACGGGCTGGTCTTCCACTCCGGCCGCTGGTACACCACCGGGCTCGACCACCGCAGCGGCGAACCGCGCACCTTCCGGCTGGACCGGATCACCCGGGTGGAGCAGGGCGAGGAGGGGTTCGAGCCGCCGGAGGGCTTCGACCCGGTCCAGCGGGTGGTGGAGTCCCTGGCCGGGGCGCCTTGGCGGCACCGGGTGGAGGTGGAGCTGGGGACCACCCTCGCCGAGGCCCGCCGCCGGCTGCCGCCCGCCGCCGGAACGCTCACCGAACTCGCCGGGGGCCGGGTGCTGCTGCGGGCCCGGGCGCAGAACCTGGACGGCGTCGCGGTGCTGCTGGCCGGCCTGGGGTGGCCGTTCACCGTCCGCGAGCCCGCCGCGCTGCGCGCCGAGGTCCGGGCCCTCGCGGCCCGGCTCGCCGCCTGGGGCGCGGAGCCGGTCTGACCGGCCAGGCCCCGAACAGACCGGACCGGCCCCGGCCTGACCGCCTCGGCCCCGGCCTGACCGCCTCGGCCCCGGACACGCCGCCCCGGCCCCGGACACGGCGGAGGCCCAGGGAGACGATGCTCCCCGGGCCTCCGCCGTGCCGGATCAGGCCTGCCCGCCGGCCGCCTGGTCCTCGGCGACCTTGCGCTTCACCTCGGCCATGTCCAGGCCACGGGCCTGCCCGATCAGGTCCTCGAACACCGCCTCCGGCAGCGCGCCGGGCTGCGAGAAGACGAGCACGCCCTCGCGGATGATCGCCAGCGTCGGGATCGACTGGATGCCGAACGCGGCGGCCAGCTCCTGCTGCGCCTCGGTGTCCACCTTGGCGAAGACCAGGTCCGAGTGGCGCTCGGCCGCCTTCTCGTACACCGGGGCGAACTGGCGGCACGGGCCGCACCACCCCGCCCAGAAGTCGATGAAGACGAAGTCCTTGCCCTCCGGGCCCGGGACGATGTCGTCGAAGTTCTCCTTGGTCAGCTCGACCGTGTTGCTCATCTCGTGACCTTCCCTTCCGGAGGTGGTGGCGGTCCAGGTCATCCAGCCGCCACAACCGCCCCGGTCGGCGGGGTATTCCGCACACTGCCGACGCCCGGTCGAGCGGTCGGCGGCCGACGCCCGGACCGGAGGGTGCCCGGTCCGTCCCGCGCCGGCCCGCCGGGGGAGGCACCGTGCCCTGGTCACCGGCTCCGCACGGCGCACCGAGCGCCATCGGCCCGCCAGGGGTCGCCGCCGCCCCCGGCTGGCCTGGTGTTCACCGGGGGTGCGGCGCACCCTGGAGGAGTAACCGATGGAGGTGATCCGCCATGAAGACTCTGGTCGGTTGGCACATCGAGATGGAGTTCCGCGAGGAGGGGCCGCGGACCAGTGCGGCCGCGCTGCTGCGGCTCGGCGACGGGAGCGAACTGCGAGCCCACGGCTACAGCAGCCGGCACCCCTCCGACCCGGAACAGCTGAGGGTCGGCGAGGAGATCGCGGGGGCTCGCGCGCTCAACGAGCTCGCCTCGCAGCTGCTCACCAAGGCCCACGGCGAGATCCAGGAGGTCAGCCCGGTCCCGACCCACCCGCTGTCCTGACGGGCCGGTGGCCGGGCGACAGCCCGGGAAACGCCGAGCGCCGGGGCCCGCCCCGCCCCCGGGGCCCCGGCGCTCGGCGTTTCGCGTCTCCTTCGATCGTCGTAGGGATCAAGTGAGTTGACGGTAGGTCAGTTGACGCTGTAGGTGGCCGGTGGCAGCCACTCCGGCCCCACCAGCCGCTGTTCCAGCTCGTTGGGCGTGATCCGGATGCCGACCGTCCCGGCCAGCCCCACCCGGAACCGGCTGCGGGCCAGGGCGATCAGCGCCGTCAGGCCGTACTTGTTGATCAGCGAGGTGCGGTAGCGCGCGGTGTCGTCGGCGTCGCAGAACCGGGCCCGGGCCGGGACGGCGCGGCCGGTGGGGCGCCCGTGGGCGTCGCAGGGGCCGATCAGCACCCGCGGGTGGCGGCGGATCCGTTCGGCCTCGCCGGAGTGGGCCGGGGTCCAGACCCCGAGGGCGGTGCCGTCCGGCACCACCCAGAGCTGGGACTCGATCCGGCTGCCGTCCTCGCCGAAGGTGGTGAGCAGGAGGTACCTGCTGTCGGCGAGCCGGTCGGTTCGGTGGTGCACCTGTCCTCCCTGTGCCGTCGGGGGGTCGGGTCAGTGCCCGTGGCCCTCGGTGATCTCGCGGTACTCCTCGGCGGTGGGCTTGGCGATCCGGCCGCTCTCGCCGTGGAACCCGCGGGAGAGCCGGCTCCGGGTGCGGGTGGGCACCCCCGCCGGGCGGGCCACTCCATTCTCGTCCACCGGGGCGGGCAGTTCGAGGGGGCGGGGCTGTTCGTGCGCCGTGAGCCGGTGCAGTTCCGCCGGTGAGAGCCGGGCGTGCACCTCCGTGAACTCGCCGTGCGGCAGGCGCTTGACGACGCCGGTCTCCCGCCCGTGCAGCACCTTGTCGCGGTCCCGGCGCTGGAGGCCCAGGCACCAGCGCCTGGTGACGGTGAAGACGACCACCGGGACGGCGAAGAAGCCGACGCGGGCGGCGTAGGTGATGGAGTTGAGCGACAGGTGCAGATGGGTGGCGATGAGGTCGTTGCCGCCGGCCACGAGCGCCACCAGGTACAGGCTGATCCAGGCGGCGCCGAGGGCGGTGCGCACGGGTGCGTTGCGCGGCCGGTCGAGCAGGTGGTGCTCCCGCTCGTCGTCGGTCAGCCAGTTCTCCACGAACGGGTGGACCGCGATGGCGCCCAGCACCAGCGGGAACAGCGCGAACGGGATGAGCACCCCGAGGTTGAGGGTGTGCCCCCACAGCCCGACCTCCCAGCCGGGCATGATCCGGATCAGCCCCTCGGCGAAGCCCATGTACCAGTCCGGCTGGGCGTCGGTGGAGACCTGGTCCGGACGGTACGGGCCGTACGCCCAGATCGGGTTGACGGTCGCGACCGCCGACACCAGCGCGATGATGCCGAACACCAGGAAGAAGAACCCGCCGGCCTTGGCCGTGTAGACCGGCATCAGCGGCATGCCGACGACGTTCTTCTCGGTCCTGCCGGGGCCCGCCCACTGGGTGTGCTTGTGGTGGAAGACCAGGATCAGGTGCGCGACCAGCAGGCCGAGCATGATGCCGGGGATCAGCAGCACGTGGATGGTGAAGAACCGCGGCACGATGTCGTGCCCGGGGAACTCGCCCCCGAACAGGAACATCTGGACGTAGGTGCCGACCAGCGGGACGGCGAGGATCGAGCCCTCGATGAAGCGGATGCCGGTCCCGGAGAGCAGGTCGTCCGGCAGCGAGTAGCCGAAGAAGCCGTCCAGCATGCCGAGGAAGAGCAGCAGGAAGCCGAAGACCCAGTTGATCTCGCGCGGCTTGCGGAACGCGCCGGTGAAGAACACCCGCATCATGTGGACGAACATGGCCGCGACGAAGACGATCGCCGCCCAGTGGTGGATCTGCCGGATCAGCAGGCCGCCGCGCACCTCGAAGCTGATGTCCACGGTGGAGGCGTACGCCTCCGACATCGGGACGCCCTTGAGCGGCACGTACGAGCCGTCGTAGACCACCTCGCCCATGCTCGGCTTGAAGAACAGCGTCAGCCAGACACCGGTCAGGATGATGATCAGGAAGGTGTAGAGGCAGATCTCGCCCAGCATGAAGGACCAGTGGTCCGGGAAGATCTTCCGCAGGTTCGCCCTGGCCAGGGAGTAGATCCCCAGCCGGCCGTCCGCCCAGTCGGCGGCCCGCCGCCCCCGCCCTGGGCTCTGATTCCGGGTCATGTGCACGCACCTCGGTCCAAGGAAACGGGGATGAGTCCCCGATTCGCGCTGGGGCCCACCATAATCGGGGAGTGATCCCCACTTCTACTCGGGGGCCTTCCTGCGCGAGGTCCGGGCCGGCCGGGAACGGCGAACGGCCCGTCCGGTGCCGTGGAAGACACCGGACGGGCCGTCTACGCACCCGTGCGGACAGGACCCCCTGGGGTCAGTGCGCCAGCACCGGCACCTCGTTCTTCGCCTCCGCGCCCGTTGCTGAGCCGGTCACGGCCCCGGGCCGCCCGGCGTTGACGAAGGTGAAGGCGACCGCGGCCGCCGCCACCAGGATGCCGAAGGACACCCAGATCGCGGTCGAGAAGCCGTGCACCATGCCCTGGAACTGGATCGCCCTCGCGGCCTCCGGCGAGGCGGCCGAGGCGACCGCGTGCGAGGCCAGCCAGCCGGCGGTCGCGCTGGCCGCGATGGTGTTCAGCAGCGCGGTGCCGATGGCGCCGCCGACCTGCTGCGAGGTGTTGACCATGGCCGAGGCCACGCCCGCGTCGCGCGGCTGGACACCGTGCGTGGCGAGGCTCATGGCCGGCATGAACGCGGTGCCCATGCCGAGGCCCATCAGGACCAGGCCGGGCAGGATCAGCGCCGGGTAGGAGGTGTCCAGGCCGATGTGGGTCAGCAGGAACATGCCGGACGAGGCGACCAGGAAGCCGGGCGTCATCAGGTACCGGGCCGGGACCCTGGTCATCAGCCGGGCGCCGATCTGGGTCGAGCCGGTGATCATGCCCGCCACCATCGGCAGGAAGGCGACACCGGTCAGCACCGGGCTGTAGCCGAGCACGATCTGCAGGTAGTAGGTCAGGAAGAGGAACAGGCCGAACATGCCGATCACGGCCATGCCCAGCGACAGGTACACCCCGCCGCGGTTGCGGTCGAGCACCACGCGCAGCGGCAGCAGCGGGGCCTTGACGAAGGACTCCACCGCCACGAAGGCGGACAGCAGCACGGCGGCCGCGACGAACAGCCCGATGGTGGTGCCGGACGACCAGCCGTCCGACTCGGCGCGGGTGAAGCCGTACACCAGCGAGACCAGGCCGGCGGTCACCAGCAGCACGCCGGGGACGTCCAGCTTGTTGCGGTTGCGGCCCTCGGCGGGCTCGCGGATCACCAGCACGGCGCCGGCGGCGGCCACGATGGCGAACGGGATGTTGACGAAGAACGTCCAGCGCCAGTTCATGTACTCGGTGAGCAGGCCGCCGAGGATCAGGCCGATGGCGCCACCGCCACCGGCGATCGCGCCGTAGATGCCGAAGGCCTTGGCGCGTTCCTTGGCCTCGGTGAAGGTCACCGCGAGCAGCGACAGCGCGGCCGGCGCGAGCAGCGCGCCGAACACGCCCTGGAGCGCGCGGGCGCCGAGCAGCATCGCGGTGTTGGCGGCGGCGCCGCCGAGCGCGGAGGCGAGGGCGAAGCCGGTCAGACCGACGACGAAGGCCCGCTTGCGGCCCCAAAGGTCCGCGATCCGGCCGCCGAACAGCAGCAGGCCGCCGAAGGCCAGCGCGTAGGCGGTGATCACCCACTGGCGGTTGCCGTCGGAGATGCCCAGGTCCCGCTGTGCGGACGGCAGGGCGATGTTCACGATGGTCGCGTCGAGCACGACCATCAGCTGGGCGAGGCCGATGAATATCAGCGCCTTCCAGCGCCGGGGATCGGGCAGCGTCGCCGGTCGGGCGTCGGTCTGAGGCATGGAGGTACTCACTTCACGGTGCGTATGGGCGTGCGCGAACGGTCGACCGCCGTACGGGAACGGCAGGTCGCCGTACGGGCGGGCGCGGTGAGAACGGCGTACGGGGGCGCGGTGGAGCGCGCCGCCCGGCGGCCGGTGTCGGTGGTCGGTGCTGGTGGGGTGGGTCAGTTCCTGTTCTGGAAGTCCTCGAAGGTCGCGGCCCGGCCGGGCAGCGCCGAAGGCGCCGGCGCGCGCAGGCCGTCCAGGAAGATCTGCAGGTGCCGGTGGACGAACTCGTCGAGCAGCCGGCAGGAGGTGTTCGGCAGCGGGCGGGTCAGCTGGCTCATCGCGATGAACAGGTCACCGGGGTCGACGTCCGGCCGCAGCTCGCCCGCGGCCCGGGCCTGCTCCATCAGCCCGCCCACGGCGGACTGGAGGCGCTCCCGGACTTCGGTGAACTCCGGGTCGTGCGGGTCGAGTCGGCTGCTGAGCAGGGCGCAGAGGCCGCCGACCCGCTCCTCGACGGAGGCGTGCGCGAACTGCTGGAGGGCGTCGAACGGGCCGTCGCCGTCAGGGGCGCCCGCCTGTGCCATCGCCAGCTCGGCGCGGGCCAGGAGGCGGTTCTTGACGAGCAGCACCACCTCGCGGATCAGCGCCACCCGGTCCGGGAAGTTCCGGTACAGCGTGGCGTTGCCGACCCCCGCCCGCTTCGCGATCTCGTCCAGCGGCACGTCCGCGCCGAACTCGACGAACGCGTCCCGGGCCGCCAGCACGATCCGCTCCCGGTTCCGGCTCGCGTCCGCACGCAACTTCGGCGTACGCACACTCCCCGCGGGGCGGGCCGGTTCGGTGGCGGTGGTCACGACGACTGCTCCTCTTCAGGATGCGGGGAACTTCTCCCCGCTTCTTCCAACGTACTCGGAAACGGGGAATCCGTCCCCGGAATTTCCGGCACTCATGTGACCTGCGTCACATCGATGGCCTGTCGACCGGCCGGCCGGTGTCGCGCTCTCGCCCTGCGGTTGCCGCATGTGCATGAGTCGTGGCGCATCGCGTCGGCCGCGGATGTGTCCCGAAGAGTTCGAGGAACCCGCTCGCCTGGCTTCCGGGTACTCGAAGGCCTCCGGTCGGAGTTCCTCGGGCGGACGGCTGCGGGTCAGGCCTCGACCGCACGGCGACGACGCCCGAGTGGTCGAGTGGTCGGCACGGAGGTGCCGCCGCGCGCGGTCGGAGCCGTGGCTGCGCAGCCACGGCCTGAAGGCCCGGGGGCGAGCGCTGGCCGCGCGTCCACGGCCGGTCCGACGGCGTCCGCTACGAGACCGTCCGGACCCTCCCCTTCGGCAGGACCGTCCGGTTGCCTGACCCGGGGGGATCTCCCTGGAGACCGAAACGCTCAAGAACCGGGTGCGCTGATCCCGGGCATGGCTTCCCCGGGGTGGCGCGGGTGGCCGCCTAGGCTGTGGGCGTCCCGGGCGGCCGGTGGGCCGTCGGAGTCGGGAGAGGCCCGGCGGTCGGGTGGCGGAGGAGGTTCGCGATGGGCAGCGGTGAGACGGTCGCCAGGGTGCGCTGTGTGGCGGCCGTGCCGTGCTGGGTGAGCCTGATGGCCCGGGACCTGGAGGACGCGACGGCGTTCTACGGGCCGCTGCTCGGCTGGGAGTTCGAGCCGGGCCCGGACCGCTTCGGGCCGTACCTGCACGCGGTGTCCGGCGGTGAGGCGGTGGCCGGGCTGGGCGTCGCCGAGTTCGGGGCCGTCCCGCTCGCGTGGACCAGCTACTTCGGGACGGAGAGCGCCGACGCCGCCGCCGACGCGGTGCGTGAGCGCGGCGCGACGCTGGCGGTCGGTCCGCTGGCCTTCGACGCCGGCCGGGTGGCCTTCGCGGCGGACCCGGCGGGCGCGGTGTTCGGCATCTGGGAGGGCCCGCTGGGCCGGGCCAGGAGGCTGACCCTGCCCGGGGCACCGGTCTGGATCGAGCTGCGCACCCCGGACCCCTTCGCGGCGGCGCTGTTCTACGGCGAGGTGTTCCGCTGGGACGGCCGCGACCCGGAGCGCTTCGACGTCCGCTGGGAGCACGACCGGGTGGTGCTGCGCGCCGAGGGCCACAGCGTCGCGGCGCTGGCCAAGGAGCAGGCGGGCGGCCCGGCCGGGATGCCGCCGCACTGGGAGGTGTCCTTCGCCGTCCCGGACACGGACCGGGCGGTGGCCCGTGCCGCCGAGCTGGGCGGCGGGGCGCTCGGACCGGCCTTCGACTCCCCGTACGGGCGGGTGGCCCGGCTGCGGGACCGCGAGGGCGCCCGGTTCGCGGTGATCAGCCCCAAGAACTGAGCCCCTGGCGCTCGGCCCGGCTCGCGGGAGCCGGTCAGCCCCGGGCGTCGAGTTCCGCCCGCTCCGCCCGCAGCCGCTCGCCCAGCGCGGCCCGGGCGGACGCGGGCAGCGCCTTGCGGGCCGCCGGGAACAGCCGCTTCTCCTCGCTGCGCAGGTGCCGCCGCAGGGTTTCGGCGAGGCCGCCCAGCAGGGTGTCGAAGGCCGGATCGCCCGGCGCGAGCCCCTGGAGGTCGGAGAGGTACTGCCCGATCGCGAGGTGGTCGTGGATGCTGCCGAAGACCAGCGCCCCGCCGTCGGGCACGTCGTGCTGCACCAGCGGGAAGAGGTGTTCCTCCTCGTCGGCGCAGTGGGCGAAGAGCAGGTCGGTCAGCCGGGACACCAGCTCGCCGCGTTCGGGGTCGCCGGACGGCGCGGCCTCGATGCGGTCGAGCAGCTCGCCGGCCGCCCGGTGGTCGGCGGTGAACTCGCCGAGGATGTCCGGCCTGCGGCTCATGGCCAGCCCGCCTCTCGCACGGAAGACTGCCCCCACCGCCTTCCAGTATCCGGCGTCGGGCCACCCGCCCGGGAAGCGCGCCCGGTCCGCGAGGCGCCGCGCGCCCGTGGGGCGCCCGCCGCCAGCCAGGCGTCCCGCGTCGGTCAGGCGCGCCCCACCTGTGAGGCGTCCCGCGCCCGTGGGGCGCCCGCCGCCCGTCAGGCGCGCCGCGCCCGGCGCGTGCGCCCCCGTCCCGGGAGTGCGCCCGAGGAACACGCCGGTCACCCGCCGTCCCGCCGCCCGGCGAGGGCGAGCAGCCGGGTCTGCGGGTCGGCGTCCGCGGGCACCGGTAGCGGCGGGTCGAAGAGCCCGCTGCCGGAGAGGTCCCCGTACCCGGCGAGCTCGCCGAGCGCGAACCCGACGAGATCGGCCGGGAGCCGGGTGAGGCGTCCGGTGCCCTCGGCGAGGTCCCAGGTGTGGATCACCAGGTCGGTGGTGAGCTGGTCCAGGTAGTACTGGCCCGAGGCGTCCCCGAAGGAGAGGTGGACGGTCAGCTCGGTGGCGCCGGGCACGGCCCAGGCCTCCCGGGCGGCTTCGGCGGCCTCCGTCCAGGCGGTGACCGGGTCGTCGCCGAGCACGTCGCCGTCGAAGCGCCCGCCGACCTCGCCGACGGTGGCGCCCATCAGCAGCTCGGGCACCCAGAGCTGCTCGCCGGTGAGGTGGTTGACCAGGTCGCGGACGGACCAGTCGGCGCACGGGGTGGGGGAGCCCCACTGGTCGGGGGTGACCAGCCGGACCCGTTCGCCGAAGGCGGCCAGCGCCTCGGGGTACGGGGTGCCGGCCCGCGCCGCCCGTCGGTGGTGCCTGCGGTGAGCCATGCCTCCACCCTCCCCGCCCCGCCCGGGGCCCGCGAGTCGCCGATGGACCGTCAGTTGTTCAAATTCGAACTTCGGGGTACGGTCGGGAGAGCGGCAGGTTCAAATTTGAACAATGGCCCCGGGTGACGATCCGCGCCCGCCGCACCACCACACCCCTTGACCGCGTCCGGCCGTGCCGGACGACGACCGAACCCCGATCGATGGAGACGCGCATGCCGAGCAGCAGCCCGAGCACGACCGCCGCCACCACCACCGTCAGCCCGGCCCGGGACACCTCCGGACCCGCGACGACCTCCCCGCACGCCTATGACGCCGGGCTCCTGCTCCTGCGCCTGGTCCTCGGCCTGACCATGGCCGCGCACGGCAGCCAGAAGCTGTTCGGCTGGTTCGGCGGCGGCGGGATCGACGGCACCGGTCAGTTCTTCACCATGAGCGGCTACCCGGCCGGCCACGCCATGGCCGTGGTCGCCGGCCTCACCGAGACGCTGGGCGGACTCGCCCTCGCCGTCGGCCTGTTGACCCCGCTGGCGGGCGCCGCGATCGTCGGCACCATGGTCAACGCGATAGCCGTCACCTGGGGCGGCGGCTTCTTCGCCCCGAAGGGCAGCGAGTACGAGCTGCTGCTGACGGCCGGGGCGGCCGCGCTCGCCCTGACCGGTCCCGGCCGTTACGCCGTGGACCGCTTCCTCCCGGTGGTGCGGGCGCACCGCCTGGCGTACGGCGTGGCCGCGGTCGTGGTCGGCCTGGTGACGGCGGGCGTGATCCTGCTGCTCCGCAAGTAGCGGTCCTGGCGAGGAGGACCGACCGGCCGTCGCCGCGGGTGCCCTGAGGCTCCCGGCGCGACGCGCCGGCCCCGGAGGCCGTGGTGGCGAACCGTCACCACGGCCTGCTCGCGTTTCCCCCGCAATCCGCGCACAGCATCCAGGGTTCCCAAGGCCATGTGAGATGTGCCATGGTACATGTCACACTCCCCACCGTGTTCACGGCGGACCCGCCCCCACGCGGCGCCGCCGCCAACGGTCCTCGACACCCCCACCGGCCGCGCCCGACTCGCGGCCGACGACGGCCCGGAGGCCCCCACGTGAGCCCTTCCCGTCTGCCGCGGTTCCCGCGGCCGGCAAGCTTGTTGACCTTGCTGCTGTCCCTGTTCCTCGCGGTCGGACTGTTCGCCCCGCAGAGCCAGGCCGCTCCCGCCGCCCCCGGCGGCACCCCCACCGCGGGCAATCCCACCGCGGGCACCCCCGCCGGGCCGGCCCCGCAGCCCGCCACCGGCACCCCCCAACTCGCCGACGGCGAGCGGCAGTCGGCCTCGGCCGACCGGCGCGCCCCACTGCCGCTGGACACCCGGCCGGCCGAGGTGCGGCGGTCCGCCACCCCCGACGGCCTCGCCGCGTCGGCCCAACAGGCGTGCAGCACCGGCGACTTCACCGGCCGGACCGGGAGCGACCTGGTCCAGCACGTCAAGGCGGCCGACATCGCCTGCATCAACGGCCTGTTCCAGCTCACCGGCGGCGACGCGCGAGGAGCGTTCCGCGAGGAGCAGATGACCACGGTGGCCTACGCGCTGCGCGACGCGGCGGGCAGCTACCCGGGCGACAACTCCACCTCCGTCGAGCAGTTGGTGCTGTTCCTGCGCGCCGGCTACTACGTGCAGTGGTACCACCCGGGTGACGTCGGCACGTACGGCACCGCCCTCCAGAGCGCGATCCGCTCCGGGCTGGACGCGTTCTTCGGCAGCGCCCGCTCCCACGACGTCAGCCAGGGCAACGCGCCCGTCCTGGGCGAGGCCGTCACCCTGATCGACAGCGCGCAGGAGAACATCCGCTACCTGCCGGTGGTCAAGCGGCTGCTGACCGACTACACCGGCTCCACCTGGAACCCGGCCGGCATGGCCTGGAGCCTGAACCCGGTGTTCACCGTGCTGTTCCGCGGCCACCAGGTGCCCGGCTTCGACGCGGCCGTCGAGGCTGACCCGAGCGTGCTGGACGCGCTGTCGGGCTTCGCCGCCCGCAACAACGACCTGCTCGGCGGCGACTACGGGGTGCTGGTCTACAACGCGGCCAAGGAGCTGACCCGCTTCCTGAAGGACACCGCGCTCCAGGCCAAGGTCCGTCCGCTGGCCAAGGCGCTGGTCGACACGTCGGCGCCGAACGGGCGCACCGTCTTCCAGTGGGCCGCGGTCGCCGAGGCGGTCGGCTACTACGACGCCGCCAACTGCTCGTACTACGGCACCTGCGGCGCCGCCGACCGGCTCAAGGCCGGCGTGCTGACCGTGAACCACACCTGTAGTGCGAGCATCAAGCTGATCGCCCAGGCGCTGGACACCACCCAGCTGGGCACCGCCTGCACCAGCCTGACCGGCCAGGACGCGTTCTTCCACGCCGTGGTCAGGGACAACGGCCCGGTCAAGGACGACCTGAACAGCACGATCGAGGTCGTGGTCTTCCACTCCTCGCTGGACTACCAGGTGCTGGCCGCCGCGATCTACGGCATCGACACCAACAACGGCGGCATGTACCTGGAGGGCGACCCGGCCGCCGTCGGCAACCAGCCGCGCTTCCTCTGCTACGAGGCCGAGTGGGCCCGCCCGTCCTTCGAGATCTGGAACCTCAACCACGAGTACACCCACTACCTCGACGGCCGGTTCGACATGTACGGCGACTTCGACGCCGGCATGACCACCCCGACCGTCTGGTGGGTCGAGGGCTTCGCCGAGTACGTCTCCTACTCCTACCGCAAGGTGGCCGACGACGGCGCCATCGCGGTGGCCGGGCGGCACACCTACAAGCTGAGTGACCTCTTCGACACCGGCTACGGCGACCAGGACCGGGTCTACCGCTGGGGCTACCTCGCCGTCCGCTACATGCTGGAGCAGCGCCGCTCCGACGTGGACGCCCTCCTCGCCAAGTACCGGACGGGGGACTGGGCGGGCGCCCGCACCCTGCTGAAGACCACCATCGGCACCCGCTACGACGCCGACTTCGACACCTGGCTGACGGCGTGCGCGAACGGCGCCTGCGCCACCACCCCGACCGTGCCGCAGGTGCCCGAGTGCACCGCCGCCGACACCCGGCGGCTGGACGCCGGCTGCGCCCGCAGCAACGTCGCGGCCGCCACGGGCGACTACGCGCACTTCTACCTCCTGGTGCCGGCCGGCACCAAGCAGGTGAAGGTCACCACCAGCGGGGGCACCGGCAACGGCGACCTCTACTACAACCCGGCGAGCTGGGCGTACACCGGCAGCTACACCGCGCGCTCGGCGGGCCCGGACAACTCCGAGACGCTGACCGTGACCAACCCGCCGGCCGGCTACGTCTACTTCAGCCTCTACGCCCAGCAGGGCTTCGGCGGGGTGACGGTGACGGCCTCCATGTGAGCCGCCCCGCCGGGTGGGGGTCCGCCCGGCGAACGGAACGGTGACCGCCCCGGGCGGAGCGCTGCGGCGCCCCGCCCGGGGCGGACCGCCGTCGTCCGGGCGAGCCCTACGCGCCGACCCGCACCAGCGCCAGGGTGATGTTGTCCGGCCCGCCGGCCTCGATGGCCGCCTTCCACAGCTCGAACGCCGCCCTGCCGTCCGAGCGGTCCGGCCCCTCGTAGGACCGTTCCAGCAGCCCGGCCAGTTCCTCCTCGGGCACCGGGTCGGTCAGGCCGTCGCTGCACACCAGGTACCGGTCCCCGGCGGCCAGTGGCGCGGCCCGCACGTGCGGTTCGACGAAGGTGAGTCCGAGCGAGCCGCCCAGGGTCTGGGTGACCACCGAGGTGGTGCGCCGCCCGGGCGGCAGCGGCGGGCTGTCGTCCACGCTCACCCGGCGCAGCCCGTCCCCGGTGATCCGGTAGACCCGGCTGTCGCCGACGTTGAAGGCCAGGGCCCGCTCGGGCAGCAGCACCAGCCCGGCGACGGTGGTGCCCATCGCGGCCAGTTCCGGTTCCTCGGCGGCGGCCGCGTAGACGGCCCGGTTGCACGCCTGGAGCTCCTCGTGGACGGCCTCCTCACCGTCCAGGGCCCCGCCGGCGAGGGCGAGCCGGCGGGCGACCAGCGCGCTGGCCACCTCGCCGCCGGGGTGGCCGCCCAGGCCGTCGGCCACCGCGACCACGCAGGGCGGGCCGAGCGGGAAGAGCAGGGTCTGGGGGTTGGTGGTCACCGTGGCGCAGAGCGTCCACGGCCCCACCGTGAGGCTGTCCTCGTTGCGTTCCCGCACCAGGCCCTCGTGGCTCAGCGCGCTCACCGCGATGTACGGACCCATCGTCCGCCGCCCTTCCGGAGCCTTCCCCCGCCCGCCCGCGTCTTCTTCGCCCGCCTCCGCCTTCCCTTGCCCGCCCGCGCCTTCCATTGTCCTCGCAGGGAACGGGTGGCAGCCAGGGGGAATATCCACCCCCACCCGGGTGCTAAAGTCGTTGAAAGTTTTACTACCTGGGATCTGGTGAGCAGCATGCAGTTCGGAATCTTCTCCGTCGGCGACGTGACGACCGACCCCACCACCGGCCGCACCCCGACCGAGCACGAGCGGATCAAGGCCATGGTGGCCATCGCCCGCAAGGCCGAGGAGGTGGGCCTGGACGTCTTCGCCATGGGTGAGCACCACAACCCGCCGTTCGTCCCGTCCTCGCCGACGACGATGCTCGGCTACATCGCCGCGCAGACCGACCGCATCATCCTGTCCACCTCGACCACGCTGATCACCACCAACGACCCGGTGAAGATCGCCGAGGACTACGCGATGCTCCAGCACCTGGCCGAGGGCCGGGTGGACCTCATGATGGGCCGCGGCAACACCGGCCCGGTCTACCCGTGGTTCGGCAAGGACATCCGCCAGGGCATCCCGCTCGCGATCGAGAACTACGCGCTGCTGCGCCAGCTGTGGCGCGAGGAGGTCGTGGACTGGCAGGGCCGCTTCCGCACCCCGCTCCAGGGCTTCACCTCCACCCCGCGCCCGCTGGACGACGTCCCGCCGTTCGTCTGGCACGGCTCGATCCGCAGCCCCGAGATCGCCGAGCAGGCCGCCTACTACGGTGACGGCTTCTTCGCGAACAACATCTTCTGGCCCAAGGAGCACTTCCGGAAGCTGATCGAGCTCTACCGCGAGCGCTACGCCCACTACGGCCACGGCACGCCCGAGCAGGCGATCGTCGGCCTCGGCGGGCAGGTGTTCATGCGCAAGAACTCCCAGGACGCGGTGCGCGAGTTCCGCCCGTACTTCGACAACGCGCCGGTGTACGGCCACGGGCCCTCGCTGGAGGAGTTCACCGAGGAGACCCCGCTGACCGTCGGCAGCCCGCAGGAGGTCATCGAGCGGACGCTGACCTTCCGCGAGACCTTCGGCGACTACCAGCGCCAGCTGTTCCTGATGGACCACGCCGGCCTGCCGCTGAAGACGGTGCTGGAGCAGCTGGACCTGCTCGGCGAGGAGGTCGTGCCGGTGCTGCGCGAGGAGTTCGCCAAGGGCCGCCCGGCCGAGGTGCCGGACGGGCCGACCCACGCCGCGCTGGTCGCGGCCCGGGACGCCCGCGAGAACGAGACGACGGAGGTGGCCAAGTGACCGCGTACAAGCTGGTGGTGGTGAGCGCCGGACTGAGCAAGCCGTCCTCGACGCGGCTGCTGGCGGACCGGCTCGCCGACTCGACCGTGCGCCGACTCGCCCAGGAGGGGCGGGAGGTGGACGTCACCGTGGTCGAACTGCGCGACCTGGCGGTGGAGATCGCCAACAACTTCGTCACCGGCTTCCCCGGTGCCGGGCTGCGCGCGGCGATCGAGGCGGTGTCGGAGGCGGACGCCCTGATCGCGGTGACACCGGTCTTCAAGGCCTCGTACAGCGGTCTGTTCAAGTCCTTCTTCGACGTGATCGACGACGACGCGCTCACCGGCAAGCCGGTGCTGATCGCCGCCACCGGCGGCACGCCCCGGCACTCGCTGGTGCTGGACCACGCCGTGCGCCCGCTGTTCGGCTACCTGCGCGCGGTGGTGCTGCCGACCGGCGTCTACGCGGCCACCGACGACTGGGGCACGGCGGGGGACGGGCGCACCGACGGCCTGCCGCGCCGGATCGAGCGGGCGGCCGGCGAGCTGGCGGCCCTGCTGGCCGGGCGCGGCCCGGCGGGGCCGGCGCTGCCCGAGCAGGTGGTGCCGTTCGCCGAGCAGCTGGCGGCGCTGCGGGCCTGAGCCCGGGAGGGAGGGCGGCGGCGCGGGGTCGCCGCGAGGGGGCGGGAGAGGGGCCTGAGGGGCGGGTGCGCGGACAGGGCGTGCCCGCCCCTCGGCGTTCCTGACGATCCCTCGGGGGCTCGCGGGGGCGCGGGGGAGCGGTTCGGCCCAGTCGGAAGGCCCTGTCGGAGGTGGCTCCGGCAGGGCCTTTCGGCTCCTGGAGCCGGGCCGTTCGGGAAGTGTGTCGGGTGCGGCGAATTGTCCGCTATGCGATGTAATCATGCTCATGATCAGATTAGTACTGTTCCGTCCACTCATTGGTACCTCTGGCCGTGGCACCGCCGAGCCGTACCGGGAACGGCGGCGCCGGTGAACCTGCTGCGGGAGAATCCCGTCCTCGCCCTGTTCGTCTGCCTCGGGCTCGGCTACCTGGCCGGAAAGCTGCGCGTCGGGCCGATCCAACTCGGCGGTATCTGCGGCACGTTGATCGTCGCCATGCTGATCGGCAGCCGGCACGTCAGCGTCCACGCGGATGTCAAGAACGTCGCCTTCGCGCTGTTCATCTTCTCGCTCGGCTACATCGCCGGCCCCCAGTTCTTCGCCAACCTCAACGCCAAGGGCCTGCGCTTCGCGGTGCTCTGCGTGATGGAGGCGGCGACACCCTGGTGCTCTCCGGCCCCAAGCGGCTGGTCGACCCGGCCTGCCGGGCGCTCGGCAAGCCGGTGCCGACCAGCTTCGCCACCGACATGACCTGGGTGGGCCTGGGCATCTTCCTCGGTGGCTGCATCGGCATCCCGGCGCTCACCGCGGGCGGCGTGCCGATCAGCCTCTCCACCTCCGGCGGCGCGCTGATCATGGGCCTGCTCTTCGGCTGGATCCGCGGCAAGTACCCGACGTACGGCAACGTGCCGCCCGGCGCGCAGTGGTTCATGGACACCTTCGGGCTGTGCGCCTTCGTCGCGATCGTCGGCATCAACGCCGGGCCGGGCTTCACCAGTGGCCTCTCCCAGGCGGGTTGGGGGCTGCTGCTGTGGGGAGCGGTGGCCACCGTGCTGCCGTTGGTCGCCGGACTGCTGGTCGGGCGGCTGGTGTTCGGGATGCGCACCCCGATCCTGATGGGCGTGGTGGCCGGCGCCCAGACCACGACCGCGGCCATCGGTGCCATCAACGAGTCCGCCCGCAGCCAGATCCCGACCCTCGGCTACACCATCCCGTACGCGGCGGGCAACGTCCTGCTGACCATCTGGGGCGCCGTCATCGTCGCCCTGCTGGGCTGAACGCCCCTCTTACCAAGGAGAGTTGAGAAAACCATGACGAAGCCCACCGCAGGTCGCGAGGAGATCCGCCGACTGGCCCGGCTCAGCCCCTTCGAGCTGAAGGCCGAGTTCATCCGGCTCGCCGAGGCCTATCAGCGCAACGAGCCCGGACAGAAGGAGAAGAGCACCGCCCACATGCTCAACGCCGGGCGCGGCAACCCGAACTGGGTCTGCACCGGCCCCCGTGAGGCCTACCTCGCGCTCGGCCACTTCGCGCTGGGGGAGAGCCGCCGAGTCTGGACCGCCGACGACCTCGGCGGCATGCCCGAGCGGGCCGGCATCGACGGCCGCTTCGACGCCTTCGTCCGCAGCCACCCCGACCTGCCCGGCATCGAACTGCTCCGGCGCAGCGTCGAACTCGCCGTCGACCGCTTCGGGTTCGAGCGCGACGCCTTCCTCCACGAACTCACCGACGCGAGCATCGGCGACAACTACCCCGTTCCCGACCGGATGCTGGTGCACGCCGAGCGGGTCGTCCGGGGCTACCTCCAGGAAGAGCTGATGGACCGGCGGCCCGCCTCGCCCCAGCAGCCCGAGCTGTTCGCCACCGAGGGCGGCACCGCCGCGATGTGCTACGTCTTCGACTCCCTGATGAAGAACGGCCTGCTGCACAAGGGCGACAAGATCGCCCTGATGGTGCCGGTGTTCACCCCGTACATCGAGATCCCCGAACTGGACACCTACGACTTCGACGTGGTGAGGATCGAGGCCGGCAAGCTGGTCGAGACCGGCGTGCGGGAGTGGCGCTACCCGGCCGAGGAGGTCGCCAAGCTGGCCGATCCCGAGATCAAGGTGCTCTGCCTGGTCAACCCCAGCAACCCGCCCTCGCTCGCGCTGTCCCGGCGGGTCACCGAGCAGATCAAGGAGATCGTGGCGACCGCCAACCCCAACCTGGTGATCGTCACCGACGACGTCTACGGCACCTTCGTGGACGGCTTCCGCACCCTGGCGGCGGAACTGCCCCGCAACACCCTGCTGGTCTACTCCTACTCCAAGCACTACGGTGCCACCGGCCACCGCCTCGGCGTGATCGGCCTGGACCGGGACAACGTGATCGACGAGCTGATCGCCGCCCTTCCGGCGGAACAGCGGGAGCGCCTCGCGAAGCGGTATGGCACGCTCAGCCTGGAGCCCGAGAAGATCCGCTTCATCGACCGGTTGGTCGCCGACTCCCGGCAGGTCGCGCTCAACCACACCGCTGGGCTCAGCCTGCCGCAGCAGGTCCAGATGGTGCTCTTCTCGCTGTTCGCGCTGCTGCCCGAGGGCAAGGCGTACAAGGAGCGGGTGCAGGGCATCGTCCGCCGGCGGCTCGACCTGCTGATGGAGGGCTCCGGGATGAAGATCGCGGACGACCCCGGGCGGGCCGGCTACTACGTCGAACTCGACCTGCTGGCCGAGGCCGAGCGGGTGGCGGGCAAGGACTTCGCCACCTTCCTGGAGGAGAACTACGAGCCCACCGAGCCGCTGTTCCGGCTCGCCGAGCAGACCGGCGTGGTGCTGCTCAACGGCGGCGGCTTCGACGGGCCGGAGTGGTCGGTCCGGGTGTCGCTCGCCAACCTCGACGACCTCGACTACCTGAAGATCGGGCACCACCTGAAGCAGATCTTCGCCGACTACCGAGCCGAGTGGGAAGCCGCCCAGGCGATCTGAGGAGCATCGTGACCGTGCAGCCCGACCTGCTGGGCGGGGGCCCCGACCCCGCCCCCGTGCCCGTGCCCGCTTCCGGCGCAGCCCCCGCCCCGCAGGCCGTGCTGTCGCCGCTGACCGGTGCGGCGATCTTCCTTGTCCTCACCGTCCGGCCCGGCGGCGAGGCCGCCGTCCGCGACCTGCTGCCCGACCTCGCCGGACTGCGCCGCTCGGTCGGCTTCCGGGCCCCCGAGGGCGGCCTCACCTGCGTCACCGGGATCGGCTCCGACCTCTGGGACCGCCTCTTCGACGGCCCCCGGCCGGCCCTCCTGCACTCCTTCCAGGAGGTGGCCGGCCCCCGCCACCGGGCCCCGGCCACCCCCGGTGACCTGCTGCTGCACCTGCGGGCCGAGCGGATGGACCTCTGCTTCGAGCTGGCCGGGCAACTCGTCGACCGGCTCGCCGGGGCCGCCACCGTGGCCGACTCCGTCCAGGGCTTCCGGTACTTCGACGACCGGGACCTCCTCGGTTTCGTCGACGGCACCGAGAACCCGGAGGGCCGGGCGGCGGTGAGCGCCGCCCTGGTCGGCGCGGAGGACCGGGAGTTCGCCGGCGGCAGCTACGTCGTGGTCCAGAAGTACCTGCACGACCTGGACAAGTGGAACGCGCTGAGCGTCGAGCAGCAGGAGGGGGCGGTCGGCCGCACCAAGCTCACCGACATCGAACTCCCCGACGACGTCAAACCCGCCGACTCCCACGTGGCGCTCACCGTGATCACCGGCCCGGACGGCGAGGAGCGGAAGATCGTCCGCTTCAACATGGCGTTCGGCTCCTTCGACCGGGGCGGGGAGTTCGGCACCTACTTCATCGGCTACGCGGCCGACCCAGGGGTGACGGAGGAGATGCTGCGCAACATGTTCGTCGGGAACCCGCCGGGCACCACGGACCGGCTGCTCGACTTCTCCACCGCCGTCACCGGCGGGCTGTTCTTCGTCCCGACCGCCGACTTCCTCGACGCCCCGCCACCGGCGCCGCCCGCCGACGCCCCGGCTCCCGACTCCGCCGCCCGTCCCGCCCCCGCCGCCGGCCCCGGTCCGGCTCCCGGGGACGGCTCGCTCGGCATCGGCAGCCTCAAGCAGACCTCCTGAAACCAGCCCCGAACAGGACCGCGCCCATGAACAACCTCCACCGGGACCTCGCCCCGATCTCCGCCGCCGCCTGGGCGGAGATCGAGGAGGAAGCCCGCCAGACCTTCAAGCTCCACATCGCCGGCCGCCGGGTGGTCGACCTCGCCGGCCCCGACGGCGCCACCCTCGCCGCCGTCGGCACCGGCCACCTGACCGCCATCGACCCCCCGACCGACGGGATCCAGGCCCGCGCCCGCACCGTCCAGCCGGTGGTCGAGCTGCGCGTGCCCTTCACCGTCCGCCGCGACGCCGTGGACGACGTCGAGCGCGGCTCCCGGGACTCCGACTGGCAGCCCGTCAAGGACGCCGCCCGCAAGCTCGCCCTGGCCGAGGACCGCGCCGTCTTCGAGGGCTACCGCGCCGCCGCCATCGAGGGCATCCGCGCCGCCTCCACCAACCCCCCGGTCCAGCTCCCCGAGGACGTCCGCGAGTACCCGGAGGCGGTGAGCCACGCCCTCACCGCCCTCCGCCTCGCCGGCGTCGGCGGCCCCTACTCACTCCTGCTCGGCGCCGCGGCCTTCACCGCCGTCAACGAGACCAGCGACCACGGCTACCCGATCCACAACCACCTCGCCCGCCTCCTCGACGGCGACATCATCTGGGCGCCGGCCATCGAGGGCGCCTACCTGCTGTCCACCCGCGGCGGCGACTTCGAACTCCACCTCGGCCAGGACGCCTCGGTGGGCTACCTCTCCCACGACGCCGAAACGATCCAGCTCTACCTCCAGGAGAGCCTGACCTTCCGGGTCTACACGGGAGAGGCCGCCGTCGTCCTACAAGCCTAGGAGGAGACACCAGAGCGGGCTCGAAGTGAAGACGTCGGATATGCACGTGAACATGCTCATGGTGCTCTTGCCTTCTGATCCGGTTCGATCGGCTATGGGCCGCTTGGTGGCAGAGCTTTGCATGAACAGGCAGGGATATCCAAATCGTTTCCGATAATCGAACTTCTTTTCTAGCAGGGGTGGTCGGTTAAACTACAATCCAAGCTCTGCGAGTGCGGAGCGGGCGCGCGCGGCCTCATCCGCGATGTCTATCTGCTCGGCCAGGTGGATGGCTGCTGTCAGGTTGGCCAGAGCGGCGGGAAGGTTTCCGGCTGCCGCCTCGCAGAGACCTATGCCGCGCAGAGCCGCAGCCTGCTCGCGGCCCGTGCCGATGGAACGGGCGAGCTCCAGGGCGAGTGCGTGCTGCGCCCGGGCCTCTTCGTGGCGGCCGGCGGCGAGCAGGGTCTGGCCGAGCCCGTTACGACTGTCTGCCTCGTGGCGGGCGGCTCCGAATTCACGGAAATTCGTCAGTGCCGACCGGTAGAGGGCGAGAGCGGTTTCGAGCTCGTCCGGGATTCGCAGTGTTTCCGCAAAGTTCGCGCGGGCCACGGAAAGGGCCAGTAAAGGAATCGTGTCGTCGACGTCTTCCAGGATGTCTTCGAAGATCGCCCGGGCCATCGGGATTTGGCCGGCACTGAGGTGAAGTTCTCCGATGTTGTTCAGTGCCCGGAATTCGAGGGCCCGGTCATTGAATTTCCGGGCCAGCGGCAGCGCCTTGGTGTAAACGGTGTGAGCCGATTTCGAATCCCCCAGCGAGCGATGCAGGATGCCGATGTTGACGAGGCAGCGGGCGGCGTTCCACTGGTCCTCCTGCTTCTCTCGAATGGACAGCACTTCCTGTTGGATCGCGAGTGCCTCGTGGAGCCGGGTTTGCTCCCAGTGCAGCCGGCTGAGCAGGTTGAGGGCGTTCGCCGTAGCGTCCAGGTCGCCGCCTGCCCGGGCGAGGCGGAGGCCTCGTTCGAGGGCCTCGGTCGCGGGCTCGTAGCGGGAGGCGTTGGCGAGCGTCGACCCGAGATCGATCAGGGCCCGTGCCTCTTGTCGGTCGTTCGCCTGCGACCGCCAGTAGGCCGCAGCTGCTCGGTGCATGTCCTGGGCCTCGCTCCAGTAGGCCTCGGCGTCCAGGTGGCCGGCCAGGACATGGGCGAGCCAGGCTCCGCTCTCGGTGAGGCCGGATCGGGATGCCTGCGCCGTCAGGGCGATCAGGGTGGCGTGTTCGGTATCCAGCCAAGTCTGCGCCGATTCGGTTGAGTTCATCTCGATATCGGTCAAAAGATCTGCCAGGTCGCCGAGTTGTCGATCCTCGGGGGTTCGGGTTCTCGATCTATGGGGATAGAGCAGCCGGTCCGCGTGGTCGGCCGCGTGTAGGGCGAAGCGGAGCAGCCGTTCCGTCGCCGCTTCCCGCTGGTCCTGCTCCACGCCCAATGCCACCGCGAACTCACGTAACAGGTCGTGCAGTTGGTACCGGTCCGGTGAGATCTCGATGATCATGTGGACGTTCAACAGCGCCTCAAGTACCTCGTCCGTTTTGTCGAGCGTCCATCCGAGCAGGGCCGCCGCCGCGTGCACGCCGAAATCCGGTCCCGGATACAGCCCTAGTGTGATGCGTCAGAAGTTTTGAGGCTTAGTCAGTTCGGTTTTCCTGTCGGGGGTGATCCTGGCGAGATAGTCGGCGAGGGAGTTCAGGATC
>NZ_JBVITE010000044.1:0-77948 GCF_055575155.1 Kitasatospora sp. NPDC034533 | reverse complement strand
GGTGAACGTCCTGTGGGCTCTGATCCGTGACGGACGGTGCTACCAAGGCGACCTCCCAGTCACATCAGCGGCTTGACAACAGCATTAGGAGGTGAACGGGTCCGAGGCCAGCCGGGCGTGCAGGTGCTCGTCCGTGTAGACGCCCCCGCCGTAGGTGTAGGAGCCGCGCAGGGTGCCCTCGTACGGGAAGCGGGCCCGCTCGGCGACCCGGCAGGAGCCCTCGTTGGTGACGGAGTGGTAGAGCTCGATGCGGCGGACGCCGGCGTGCTCCACCGCCCAGCGGGTGACGGCGGTCGCGGCCCGGGTGGCCAGGCCCCGGCCGCGGGCGGCGGCGAGCAGCCAGTAGCCGATCATGGCCACGCCGTCGTCCCGGTTGGTCCAGCCCAGGTAGGCGTTGCCGCACAGGCTGCCGTCCGCGGCGTCGGTGATGGCGAAGGCGGCCGCGCTGCCGTCGGCCCAGAGGCTCTCGCAGCGGTCGAGGTAGGCCTCGGGGTCGACCGGGCCGACGGCGGCGAGCGGGCTCCAGCGGGCGATGTCCGGGTCCTCCCCCGCGGCGACCAGGGCCGGGCCGACGCCGCCGGGCAGTTCGAGGGCGCGGCCCCACGGGCGCAGCAGGGCGTCCCCGAGGTCGAGGACGGCGGGCCGGAACAGGCGCCGCTCGGTGTCGTGGCCGGTGATGCTCATCCGCCCTTCCTATCCCCGCTGCCCCCGAACCCGCCAGCGAATTTCCCCGGGGGCGCCGGGGCCGGTACCTGCGGATGCCGGGACAGCCGCTCCGGTCGCGGGCGGAGCCGGCTCAGATCCGGGCCAGGTATCCGTTCTCGACCAGCCAGAGCACGTTCAGCCTGGCCGGGCCACCGGGCACCAGGGCGCCGTCGAGCTGGTACTGGAGGCCCCAGCCGGGCTGGTTGAACCACGGGGCGATCGGTCCGGCGTGCACCACGAAGGCCTTGACCACCTCGTAGTCGTGGTAGTTGCAGGCGGCGGGCGGGGTGCTGTCCAGGCTCTGGGGCGGGAGCGCGCGGTTGGCGTAGGGCAGGCCCTCGGGGGCGAGGTAGGCGCCGTACTCGCTGCCGTAGCGGTCGATCTTCTGGTTGGGGCGGAGCGTGAGGTCGAACTCGATCGGGCTGCCGTCGGGCAGGGTCGCGTAGCCGTCGGCGGGCGGGTATATCCAGCCGCCCGTGCCGCCGTTGCCGGCCGGGTCGTAGTACTTCGCCAGGAAGTCCTGGTCGCTGGCGCCGCCGGTGCGCTGGTAGCCGGCGAGCTGGCGGCCGACCGGGCCGGTGGTCGGGAGGTCGGCGGGGCCGAGGCGGGCGTCGTCGTGGCGGAAGGCGGCGGAGCACTGGTCGGAGGGCGTGGCCGCCGGGGCCGCGACGGCGGCGGGGACGGTCACGGCGGTGAGGGCGGCGGCCGCGGCGAGCGGCGCGACGAGCAGGCGAAGGCGAAGGCGCACGGTGTCTCCGTCGAACGGGGTCAGCGGTCGAGAAGGAGCCACGGAGGGGCTTGGTGTTCACCCTCCGTGGCCGGTTCGACACCAGACAATCGGATCACCTGACCAGGCGTCAACAAGATCCGGAAGACCGCACGTTCGCATCGCCGGTTTCGGCCGAACCCGGGACACCGGGACCGCCCGGCCGCCAGGATGGACGGTCCGGCACGGCCGGGTCACTTCCCCGGGGCGACCCGCCCGAGCAGGTGGAGCAGCCGGTCCAGTGCGTCCCTGGAATTCGGCTCGGTCAGGTTGAGCATCAGCCGGAACGCCACCTTCAGCAGCGCCGGCCGCCCCAGCCCGACGGCCCCGGCCGCGCCGAGCAGCCTGGGGCGGTCCAGCAGGTCGGCGGCGAAGCGCCCGAGCGCGAAGTAGCCCGCGTAGGCGGAGCGCAGCGCCTGCGGGTAGGCGCGCAGGGCGAGTTCACGGCCGCGGTCGGTGCGACGGGCGAGGGCCTGGACGATGGTCTCGGCGGCGTAGCGGCCGGACTCCATCGCGTAGGCGATGCCCTCGCCGGTGCCCGGGCTGACCGCGCCGACCGCGTCACCGATCAGCAACAGGCCGTCGGCGTAGTGGGGTTGGCGGTTGAGGCCCATCGGCAGGGCGGCTCCGCGGATCGGCTCGGTGACCGCGTCGGGGGTGTAGCCGTACTCCGGCGGCAGGCTCTCGCACCAGCGGCGCAGCAGTTCGCGCCAGTCCACCTCGGTCCCGGCCGTGTCGAGGACCCCGAGGCCGACGTTGGCGGTGCCGTCGCCCATGCCGAACACCCAGGCGTAGCCGGGCAGCGGCCCCCGGGCCGGGTGGCCGGGGTCGCGCAGGTCGAGCCAGGCCTCCAGGTAGCGGTCGTCGTGGCGCGGGGTGGTGAAGTACGTCCGGTAGGCGACGCCCATCGCGCGGTCGGTGCGGCGGTGGCGCCGCATCGCCACCGACAGGCGGGTGGAGTTGCCGTCGGCGGCGACCACGACCGGGGCCCGGTAGGCCACCGGCCGGCGCTCCTCGCCGAGCTTGGCGGTGACGCCGGTGATCCGGCCGGTCCGCTCGTCCGTCAACGGGCCCGTCACATTGGCGCGTTCGATCACCCGGGCACCGGACGAGGCGGCCTTGCGGGCGAGCAGTTCGTCGAAGTCGGCGCGGCGCCGGACCAGTCCGAACCCGGGGTAGGCGGAGAGCTCGGGCCAGTCGAACTCGATCGAGCGGTGCCCGGCGATCAGCCGCAGGCCCCGGTTGTGCAGCCAGCCGGCCTCCTCGGAGACGTCGATGCCGAGGTCGGTCAACTGCTTGACGGCGCGCGGGGTGAGGCCGTCGCCGCAGACCTTCTCACGGGGGAAGGCGGACTTCTCCAGCAGCAGGACGTCCAGTCCGGTGCGGGCGAGGTGGGCGGCGGCGGTGGACCCGGCCGGACCGGCGCCGACCACGATGACGTCGGCGCTCTCCTCGGTGACGGCGGCCGCCGACCGCTCCGCCCCGCTCTGTCGGCCACCGGCCTCGCCGGTCGGCTCCGGGACGGTCTGCTCTGGGCCGGGCATCGCACTCTCCCACGGGTCTGATCGGCTGCACGTTCTGATCGGCTGCACGGATGGCGGAGTCCTCGGACTCGGCGGTTCCGGACGGACGATAGAGAACCCCGGTGCCCGCCCGCTGCCCCGACACGCAGGCCACCACCGCGGACCGGTCAATACCGGCCACCCCGGTACGGCCGCCGGAGCGGACCTGTGGCCGCCCCGCCGCCCCGCTCCGGCCGCCACCGCGCCCCACGGCGCCGCGCCGGCGCACCGCCCGAGGGCCGAGGCCTCCTGCCCGGAGGGGTGCCGTGGTCGATCCGGAGCACCCGCTTGGCCAAGCCCGACCAGGTGGGCGTCGCGACCCCGGCTCCGGGCGTCGCCCCGGACGGCGGGAGGCCGGCCACCGTAGCGGCGTCATCCTGCTCCCCGCGGGCGCCGGCACCGTGCCGCCGGCCGTCGGCGCGGGCGCGGTGGCCGCGCCCCGCCATCGCCGCCTCCCCTCCTGACGCACCCGCCCCGGCAGGTTTCCGCCCCCACGCGGACCCCTGCCGGGGCGAGGCGCCACCGGGCCCCTGCCCCGCACTGCTCGCGGGCCGGGGGTTCACGCCGCCACGCGGCACGCCCCGTTCCGGGGTTCGCCGGCGCTCGCGCCGCGGGGCGACGAGGGCCCCTGGACTCGGGGGTGGACCAGGGGCCCTCACCCGGTACCACGGCCGGACCGCCCCCGGGGGTTCACCATCCGCACCACCCGCCCCACTGGCCCCACGAGCACCTGTCCTTGGATCCGGTCGTTCGCCCGGCGGGGCGGCGGGGCGGCAGGACGGCGAGGCGACAGGACGGCAGGACGGCGCCGGGGGTGCGCGCAGCGCGGGGCGCAGGCGGGAGCCCCTCCCGGCCGCCGGGCCCGGGAACGGCGGAAGCCCCTGGCGCACGGGGGCACGGGCCAGGGGCTTCCACTGTCGACTACGGCCGGCGCGCTCTCACGGGTTCAGCGCCAGCACCACGTACCCCGCCAGCACCGCCAGGTGCACCGCGCCCTGGAGCGGGGTCGCCCGGCGCGGGATGACCGTGAGGGTGAGCAGCACGATGGTCAGGCTCAGCAGCACCATGTGCGCCGGGTCGAGGCCGAGGACGAGGGGGCCGGAGAGCCAGCTGGAGGCGATCGCGACCGCCGGGATGGTCAGGCCGATGCTGGCGAGGGCGGAGCCGAGGGCCAGGTTGAGGCTGGTCTGCACCCGGTTGCGGACGGCCGCGCGCAGCGCCGCGATGGTCTCCGGCAGCAGCACCATCATGGCGATCACCACGCCGACCACGGCGTGCGGGAGCCCGGCGTTGTCCACCGCGCTCTCGATGGTCGGCGACACTCCCTTGGCCAGGCCGACCACCGAGACCAGCGCGACGGCGAGCAGCAGCAGGCTGACCCCGGCGGCCCGGAGGGTGGGCGGGGAGGCGTGCTCCTCCTCGTCCAGCACCCGGCCCTCGGGGGTGACGGGCAGGAAGTAGTCCCGGTGCCGGACGGTCTGGGTGGCGACGAACAGCCCGTAGACGACGAGCGAGGCGGTGGCCGCGAAGGTGAGCTGGGTGGTCGAGAACTGCGGGCCCGGCGAACTGGTGGTGAAGGTCGGCAGCACCAGGCTGAGGGTCGCGAGGGTGGCGATGCAGGCGAGCGCGGCGCCCGTCCCCTCGGCGTTGAAGACGGCGGTCCGGTACTTGACGGCGGCGACCAGGATGGACAGTCCGAGGATGCCGTTGCAGGTGATCATCACGGCGGCGAAGACGGTGTCCCGGGCCAGGGTGGAGGACTTGTCCCCGCCGTCGGCCATCAGCGTCACGATCAGCGCGACCTCGATCACGGTGACCGCCACCGCGAGGACCAGGGATCCGAAGGGCTCCCCCGACCAGTGCGCGATGACCTCGGCGTGGTGCACGGCGGACAGCACGGCGCCCACCAGGAAGCAGGCGACCACCGCCACCACCCATCCGGGCAGCTCTTCGTGCCAGGTCAGGATGAGGACGACGAACGACACCACCGGAACGACGACGGTCCATTGCGCGACACTCGCGCGGAGCTTCGTGATCATGCCGCCGAGGATCCCAGACCGGAGGCCCGTCACCCGGGTGCCCGCGCCGGGATTCGGAGGGATGTGGCATAACTCATCCCGTTTCACCGGTCACCCGCCGTAGCCGTGAAGACACTGAAGCACTTTGTCGACATATTGCCGAAGAGGCGGGCGCGAGAGCACAGCGGGTGAGCGCAGGTTGGCAGCGGTGGCCGGCGCCCTGGCGGACGAAACGAGCCGGGGCCCCGGCGGACGAGGCGGGCCAGGCCTCGGCGGGTGGGGCGCCGCGCCGCAGAGCAGCCCGAGCCGGAGGCGCCGGTCCCCGGAAGGGGACCGGCGCCCTCCGCGTCCGCCGGGCCGGATCAGGCCTTGGCGGACAGCACCTCACGCAGCGCCCCGGCCAGTGCGGCCGCCGGATCGGCCGGCAGTTCCTCGCTCCGCCAGGCCACGTACCCGTCGGGGCGGACCAGCACCGCACCGCCGTGCCCGAGCCGGTAACGGGCGGCCCAGTTGGCCTCGACGTCGACCAGGTCGGCGCCGGCCGACGCGGGGCCGACCCGGTAGGCCCGCACGGGGACGGTGGTCTGCGCCGACGCCTCCGCCGCCGCCCGCGTCCACTCGTTCCCGGCCGGGCCGGTGATCAGGGTGAACGCGTCGTGGAAGAGGTCGTGCACGCCGATCCGGCGGCCCTCGTGCTCCAGCCACAGGTGCGGTGCCCGGGAGCCGGGCCGCGCCTGCTGCTCCACCTGCTCGCCGATCACGCCGGTGTGCTCGGCTCCCAGCGTCGCCGAGGAGCGGTAGAGCTGCGCCAGGATGCACAGGGTCGGCTCCAGTGGGTCCTCCTGCGGGGTGGGCCCGAAGCGGCACTCCTGGCTGCGCACCGTCAGGTCGGCCAGTTCGACCGCCACCGCACGCCGCTCGGCCTCGTAGCTGTCGAGCAACGCGTCACCGGCCTGGCCCTTGACGACCGCGGCGAGCTTCCACGCCAGGTTGTGCGCGTCCTGGACCGCCGAGTTGGCGCCCAGTGCGCCGGCCGGCGGCCAGACGTGCGCGGCGTCGCCGACCAGGAAGACCCGGCCCGCCCGGTAGGCGTCGGCGACCTCCACGGCCTCCTCCCAGGCGGCCTTGTCCAGCACCTCGACCGGCTGGTCACGGCCGATCAGCGCCTTCGCGGCCTCGGCGCACCGCTCGGCGGTGTAGTCCTCCGGGGATTCCACCGCCGGGTCGTAGGTGAGCGCCACACCCCACTGGCCGGGCACCGCGTGCGTCACGAAGCCGCCCGACACGCCCGCCCCGCCGATGATCCAGAACAGCGCGGTCTTCGTCATCAGGTCCGACAGGTCGGCCTTGATCACGAAGGAGACGTAGGACCGGATGACGCCGCGGCCGGAGCGGGTGATGCCCACCCGCTCCCGGATGGTGCCCCGGTAGCCGTCGCAGGCGACCAGGTACTGGGCCCGCACGGTGCGCCGGGCACCGGTCGCCCGGTCCTCGACGACGGCGGTGACGCCCTCGTCGTCCTGCTCGATCTCCACGCACTGGGTGGAGTGCCGGATCTCGGCCCCCCTCTCCCGGGCTGCGCCGGCCAGCACCGGCTCCACGGTGCTCTGGTCGGCCATGCCGAACTCGCCCGCGGTGAACTCGGGCAGCGCCCGCGGCGAGTCCTGCTGCATGATCCAGTTCCACTCGGAACTGAGGTTCGCGCAGCGCACCACGCCGGAGTCCGCGTCGAACGGCCGGCCGGCCTCCTTGATCAGCGGCTCGATGCCGAGCGGCCGGTAGATCTCCATGGTGCGCGGGTTGATGCCGCGCGCACGGCCCTGGACCGCGACGCCGGCGTGCCGGTCGACCAGGAGGGAGCGCACGCCGTGGTGCGACAGGAACAGCGAGGTCGCCAGACCCGCGTATCCGCCGCCGACGATCAGTACGGGCACGGTGTCGTCGTAAGAGCTCACGTTCGTCTTTTCCTTTCCGGTGGGATTTCGGCCGAGCCCTGGGCCTGCCGCGCCGTCTCGCAGAAGGCCGGCTCACGTCGCGCGCCGTGCGGGAAACCGCGCCCCGGGGACCGCCGCGCCCGCAGGTCGGGGCACACCTCGCGGTGGAACCAGATCGTCGGCAGCAGGCCGGCGGCGCACGAGGCCGACGAGACGGCGGCCAGGAAGGAGGTCTGCGACGGGGTCGCCGGTCCGATGCCGGGAGATCGGTCCGATGCCGGGAGATCGGCCCGAAGCCGCCGAACGGCTCGGCCGTCCGGGCCAGTTCGCGCTCCGTCCGATCGAGCGACTCGAAGGTGGCGGCGGAGGCCCCGGCGACCAGGGGAAGTGCGAAAGGACGGCCGGCGGGAGGGCCCTTCTCACAGCCCGGCCCGGAACGGGTGCCGCCACCTGCGCGGCCAACGGCACGGCGCCGCCCTGCAGTTGCCCCCGCAACGACACCGGCCCCACCCTCGTCGCACCCGCCTTCGCCACCCGCCGGCGGATTCGTATCCAGTGATCCTCGAACCTCGACCCGACCATGGCGCCAGAGCCCCGCTTGAGCGGTCCTCGGGCCGCTCCCGGCGCCAGTCCCCGGCGGGGCCGCCTTCCGAGCCCGCGGAACGCGTGGAACGCCCGGGCGACCGGGTCGACGAGCCGTGAACGCCTCCCGGTGACGGGCCGGCCAGGCGTCAAAGCTACCCGACGGCGGAGCAGCCGCCGGCGGTTTCCGGAAAGTCCGAACTCGCCTGTGCGGTGGGAGGATTCGGCGGTGAGCACGGCCGACGAGAGGTCCCGCCCGCGCGTGAGCGCCGGGTCGGCAGACGGCTTGAGGCGGCGCCCGGAGGCGAGCCGCAGGCCCTCGCCGCCGTGCGCCGGACGCTCTCGGCACCGGGAACGGTCGGCGCGCACCGGGCGTTGCTGAGCACGGGCCCGGCACCCGACTCACACGATTGGGGCGTGAGTTCGAGGACTGTGCCCGCCATCCGGCCCGGTGGAGGCCGACGGCGGCGCGGCGCGGGTCGGCGAGTGGCCGCCGCCCAGAGCGGTATGCCGCCGTTGACCGGCCGGGGCCGCCGCCGGGTGTGGGATCCGGCCCGCCCACGTCTCACGGGCTTCGTCCATGGTCTCCAGCCGGTGGCCGCGTAGTCGTCCTCGCGCAGGCCTGCCGCGAGATGCGGGGCCCAGGCGGCCGTCGGAGGGGCGGTCCAGGCCGACGAGCCGCTTGGCGAGTTCGGCGGTGCTGGGCCGGCCGGCGGGCAGCAGGAGAACGGGGACCGGAGCGATCCGGGTGGTGACCGCTGCGGCGTGCGGCTCGGGGACCGGGATCCCGGGCCGGAGGCTCGTCAACACCCGGGCGCCCGCGCCGGGGAGGGCACAGCTCATCCCGACCGGGCGGTCATCCGCCGTAGTCGTGGAGGTACTGAAGGACCCTGTCGACATGTTGCCGGACCCGCTCCGGGACGCCCCCGGTGGCGGCGACGGTCTTGTCGCTGGTCCGGTAGGCCGCCGCGACCAGGCCGGGCAGGTCGCGGGTGATGCCGCGGCGCTTGAGCTGCTGGTCGAGCCAGCAGGCGTAGTTGCCCATCGCGGCGATCGCGTCGCCCGGGTCCCAGTAGGAGGTGGGACCGGGGTGGTTGGCGGCCTTGCCCCAGGCCTCGAAGACGGAGGGCGTCCACAGGGCGATGCCGTACTCGCCGGTCTCGGGGCGGGCGGCGTTCGGGTCGAAGCCGCTCTCGGCCTTCAGCATCGCGGCCAGCAGGACCGGGGTGACCTCCGGCTCGGGGCAGCGCCGCGCCGCGTTCTCGATCATGCCCCGGTACGCCACCGGGACGTCCGACCCGGCCGGGATCGCGCCGGGCAGCGGGGCCGCCGCGCGGTGGGCGGCGGCCGGACCCCCGGGTTCCGGCCCGCCGGCCAGGGCGAGGACGGCGAGCCCGGCGGCGAGCAGCCCGGCGCAGGACCGGACGCACGCTCGGACGGCGGTACGGCGGCGCCGGGCCGGGTCGGCCGTGGCCCGGGCGACCAGCACGGCCAGCCCGGTCCTGGTCCGCTCCTCCCGGGCGGGGGCGAGGCAGGCGGTCACGGCGGGCCGCCAGCGCGCCGGCAGTGCCTCGTCCAGCCGCAGGGGCGCGGCGCCCCGCGCGTACGCCTGGGCGGCCAGCGAACGGGCGCGGGCGGTGGCGCCGAGGAAGGGGTGCAGACCGCCGGTGAGCAGCTGGTGGGCGATCACGCCGAAGGCCCAGACGTCGGCACTGGGGCGCACCGCGGCGCCGCGCGCGCCGGTGCGCTGGGACCACCACTCGGGCGGGACGTGGTCGGGCGAGCCGAGCGGCGGGGCGTAGGCGTGGGTGCCCTCCAGCTCGGCGGTGAGGCCGAAGTCGGCGATCTTGGCGGTGCCGTCGGGCATCAGCAGGACGTTGGCCGGTTTGAGGTCCCCGTGCACCCAGCCGGCCCGGTGCATGTGGGTCAGTCCGGCGCAGATCTCGGTGAGGATGCGCTCGGCGCCGGGCACCGCCGTGCCGGGGCGGGCTTCGGCGAGCAGGTCCTGGAGGCTGCGGGCGGCGCGTTCCATCACCAGGGCGACGGCGCCGTCCAGGGCCGGGTGGTCGGGGTCCTCGACGGTGACCACGGCGAGGGTGCGGATCAGGTGGGGGTGGTCGGCGCGGCGGCTGAAGCGCTGTTCGCTGCGGGCCATCCGGGCCACGGTGCCGCGCTGGCCGGGGCTGAGCCGGGCCGCGCCGAGGAGCTTGACGGCGGCCTGGGAGCCGTCGGGGCCTTCGGCGGCGTGCACGCTTCCCCAGGCGCCCGCGCCGAGGAAAACGCCGAGCCGGTAGCCGGCGATCGAGTAGCCCTCCGGCAGGGACGGGAGGGACGGGAGGGAGGGGGGCGGGCCGCCGGACTCCGGAGCCCCGCCGGGCGGACCGCCGGGCCCGCCGGCGGGTGGCTGCGGCCCGGGTCGGGCGCCGGGCCTCACGGCCGGGCGGCCGGGCGCCGGGGCGGGAGCAGTACCAGGTGCTCCTCCCGGACGAGGTCGAACCTGAGTGCCAGCGCGACCAGTTCCTCGCGCTTGCCGCCGCCCGGCCCCTGTTCGTACGGCTCGCGCAGCCGCAGTTTGGTCTGCACCAGGTAGTCGATGTGGTAGTTCACCGCCGAGCGGCTCAGCCCGCGGCAGCCGGGCAGGGCGCGCAGCCGGGCGAGCACCTCGGTCACGCCGGGGACGGCGGCGGCGGAGGGCGAGCGCAGTCGGGGTTCGCAGAGGGCGAGCAAGACCAGGAAGTACTTGGCGGTCGGGTCCAGGGCGAACGGACTGACGGTGTGCTCGCCGTCGGCCCCGCCCGGCGGGCCGTCGAGGTAGGCGTGCTGCGGGGCGAAGACCTTGAAGGCGGCGGGCTCGCCGAGGGCGGGCAGCAGCACCCGGGAGAGTTCGAACGGGACGGGTGCGCCGAGCCGCCCGGGCGCGACCTTGATGTGCTCCCCCGCGCCCTCCAGGTTCTCCACCACATAGGTCGCCGAGGTGCTGAAGTTGGACAGCCGCCAGTAGTCCTCGGCCGCGACGACCTCCCCCGCGCGCCGGGAGACGCCCTGGTCGGGCAGGGGGATGGGGGCCGGCCGGCCCGGCTCCCCGCGTCCGAACACCGCGGCCTCGCCGGGGCCCATCCGCAGCAGGCCGGGGGCTTCGCCGGGCGCCATCCCGGGCCCGGCGGCGGGAAGTTGCACGATCACCGTGTCCACGCGGCACCTCCGTGGGATCGGGTCGATGGTATCCGTCCGATCCGCCCCGCGGGCGCACGACCACCCGGACGGGTGACGGCGTCGCCAACCCCGCCGAGCGTTCCAGGAGTTGCCCTCCTCCCCGGAGAGGAGGCGGTTCCGCCCGGCCGAGCGGCGGCGCGTACACGGCGAGCAAAAGAGCGGTTCAAGGGCTGGTCAAGACGGCCGCGTTGGCGTACGGAACGCGGGGGTATCCGGGTCGACGCGATCCTCCCCGGCACCACGGACACCGCCTTCGTCCGGCCGCCGGGCGTTCCGGACGCCGCCTGGGCGCGGTTCAGGAAGGCCTACGGCCCCTGGGGAATCGAGGGGTTGGAGCGGAGGGCCGAACCGGAGGAGATCGCCCGGGCGATCCTGGCACCGGCCTCGGACGACGTCGCCCACCAGAGCGGCGCCTCGGCGCCGGTGGACGGCGGGGCCACGGCCGGTCACAGGATGGTGCTGCCGCCGACCAACTGATCGCGCGTCAGGCTCGGAGTTGTCCGCGCGTTGAACAACTGGCGAATGGTTGCGGCATGTAGTTGAACCGTCACCATGAGTGTGACGCAGCGCACACAGGCGAAGTCCACGATGTGTGCAACACTCATCTCAAGGGGTGAGATTCCCTTAATTTCCAAGGAGGTTCACATCATGCGCACCCGTTTCGCAGCCCTGACGATGGTAGCGGCAGGGATCACCGGCCTGGCGGCGGCTCCGGCCATGGCCGCCACCGCGACGTCCGGGACGGACACCGCCGTCTGCGCCTCGGTGCTCAACCAGCCCTGCGTCTCGCACCAGGCCGACGGCGAGGGCATCGTGGGCGTCGCCCAGGTCAGCGCCGACCCGAGCCAGTTGACGATGGTTCGGGTCGACATCCGCACCCAGGCCGCCTGGGGCAGCCCGTGGGAGACGATCGCCACCGCGACCACCATCCAGTACGGCTCCGCGAAGGCGGTCACTCCACGGGTGACCGCCACCGCCCCCCGGATGATCTGCGCGACCGCCGGCCCCGCTCTGGACGTCACCAAGCAGGTCACCACCTGTACCAACCCGTTCTGATCCGCGGCGCCACCGAGGCACCGCACCCGCCACCCCCGTGCCGACCGTACGACCGGGCAGCCGTCCGGACGGCCGGGGAGCGGAAGGCAGGACGAGCACCGGGGCCGGCCGTCGGACACCCCCGTCCCGACGGCCGGCCCCGGCCCCGCCCCACCAGGCGAAATAGGGCGGAGGGCGGAAGATCGCCCGGGGACCGGACCCGGGTGGACCTGGGGCACCCCCACACGGCAAACTGGTCTAGACCTTGGAGGTCTAGACCTCAGACTCGCCTCAGAACGGTGGACCCAGTATGGAAATCGTGATCGTCCCTGACGCCCGAGCGGCCGGCGAACTCATCGCCGCGGCGATCACCGATCTGCTGACGGACAAGCCCGACGCCCTGCTCGGCGTGGCGACCGGCTCGACCCCGCTGCCGATCTACCAGGCCCTGGCCGAGCGGGTCCGCGACGGCCGGCTGGACGCCACCAAGGCGCGCATCTGCCAGCTGGACGAGTACGTCGGCCTGCCCGCCGGCCACCCGGAGTCCTACCGCTCGGTGGTGCTGCGCGAGGTCGTGGAACCGCTCGGCCTGACCGAGGACTCCTTCCTGGGCCCGGACGGCAACGCGGCCGACATCGCCGCGGCGGCCACCGCCTACGACCGCGCGCTGGCCGAGGCCGGCGGCGTGGACCTCCAGCTGCTCGGCATCGGGACGGACGGCCACATCGGCTTCAACGAGCCCTGCTCCTCGCTCTCCTCGCGGACCCGGATCAAGACCCTGACCCGGCAGACCCGGGTGGACAACGCCCGATTCTTCGACAGCATCGACCAGGTCCCGCACCACGTCATCACCCAGGGCATCGGCACCATCCTGGAGGCCCGCCACCTGGTGCTGCTCGCCACCGGCGAGGCCAAGGCCGAGGCCGTCGCGCTCGCCGTCGAGGGCCCGCTCTCCGCGGTCGTCCCGGCCTCGGCGCTCCAGCTGCACCCGCACGCCACCGTGGTGGTGGACGAGGCGGCCGCCTCCCGCCTCAAGCTCGCCGACTACTTCCGCGACACCTACGCGGCCAAGCCGGCCTGGCAGAAGCTCTGAGCGCTCCCCGGCCGTTTCCGCGGGGCGGTCCGGCGCCCAGTGGGACCGCCTCGCGGCGGGCCGCCGGTTCGCCGGCGCCGTGAACGGCCCGGTGCCCGCCGAAAGGTTTCGGCTGGCACCGGGCGTCGGCCGACCGGGCCTCACTTGCAGGTGATCAGCAGCCCGAGGACGGCGGTGCAGCTGCGGGTGTCCCGGCTGGTGGCGGGCGAGGGGTCGGCGGGCACCCCGGCGGTGCGGGCCACCGTGACGTCCCAGCTGCGGAGCAGTCCGAGGCCGCCGACGGCCACCGAGAAGTGCCGGGTGGTGCTCGCGCCCCTGGCCAGCGGCGCGGTCAGCGCGCAGCCGAGCTTCCCGGCGGCGACGGTGCAGTCGCCGGAGGTCGCGGTCAGCCCGGCGGGCAGGTCGGCGGTGACGGTCGCCGAGGCCAGCGGGTCGGGGCCCTGCCCGGTGAGCGTCACGGTGTAGTCGACCCGGCTGGAGAGCAGGCCGGTCACCGGGGTCGCGGTGAGCGCGACGGCCAGGTGGGCGGCGGGGGCGGTGTAGGTGAAGCGGTCGGCGGTGACGGCCGCGCTGGTACCGCCGGGCGCGGTGACCCGTACGTCCACCGGCCCGGTGACGGTGGTCGCGGGGGCGGTCGCGGTGCAGCTGGTCTTCGTGCAGCTGAAGGAGGAGGCCGGGCCGGCCGCCCCGAAGGTCACCGCGGTGGCGCCGGCCAGGTCGGTGCCGGTGATGGTCACCGCGGTGCCGCCCGCCCCGGAGCCGCCGTTCGGGGTGACGGCGGTGACGTCCGGCACCGGCAGCGGGAAGTCCACCACGTCGACGGCGTTGCCGGTGAAGTCGGCGAGGTAGCCGCGCCGCCCGTCGGCGGTCAGCGCCAGGCTGTACGGGCTCGCGCCCACCGGGACGGTCGCGGTGACGGTCCGGCTCGCGGTGTCCACCACGCTCAGGGTGTTGTCGGCGTAGTCGGAGACGTAGGCCGCCGCGCCGTCCGGGGAGAGGGCCACGGCGTAGGGGCCCGAACCCACCGCGACGGTGCCCAGGACCGTACCGGCCGAGGTGTCGATCTCCGCGGCGGTGCCGTCGTCGCCGTCGGCGGCCCACAGCCGGCCGCCGTCCGGGCTGAGCGCGAGGCCGAAGGCGCCGTGGCCGACCACGACGGTGCCGCTCACCGTGTTGCTCGTGGTGTCGACGACGGTCACCGCCTTGTCCCCGGAAGCGGCGACGTACAGCCGCTTGCCGTCCGGCGAGACGGCCAGTCCGTGCGGCTCGGCGCCGACCGGCACCGTCGCCGTCACGGTGCCGGAGGAGGTGTCCAGCACGCTCACGGTGCTGGCGCCGGCGTTGCTGACGTAGGCGCGCGAGCCGTCCGGCGCGAGGACGAGGCCCCAGGGCTGCGCGCCGACCGGGACGGTCGCGGTGACGGTGGCGGTGGCGGTGTCCACCACGCTGACGGTGTTGTCCAGGTGGTGGGTGAGGTAGGCCCGGTGCCCGTCGGGCGAGAGGGCGACGGCGTACGAGCCGCTCCCGGCGGTGAAGCTGCCGGAGACCGCCCCGCTGACGGCGTCCAGCACGGTGACGGTGCCGCTGCTCTGGCTGGTCACGTACACGTGGCCGCCGTCCGGCGTCAGCGCGACGCCCGCCGGGTAGGGCGCGACCGTCACGTGCCCGGCGACGGCGGGCGGCAGGGTGACGGCCCCGGCCGTCACGGGCAGCGACAGCAGTGCGGCCGTGGTCGCGGCTGTCACGACCACGGCCGTCCGGGCACGGCGGGGCGGGCGGGGTGTTCTCACGGGGACTCTCCAGCTGCTCGGCGGTGCGAACGATGCGGATGTGGTGGTGTCGGGAGCCGGGGGAAGCGTAAGAGCAGCCCTGACTTTCCGTCAGGGAGTGATTACAAATGTCGCCAACTGTTCAGTTTCGATCGAAGCGCCTTCACCGGCAGGACTCCCCGGACGAACGACGTGACCAGCGTCTCGTTCGGAGCCGTGCAGGAAATTGGAATCGAGGAGTCGCATTCGATAGCGTTTCGAACGTGAGGCTGACCAAGAGCACCGACATCGCCCTCCGGATCGCCATGCGACTGGCCGTCCTGGGCGAGGGCGACAACCCGACCACCCGCGAGGTGGCCGAGTCGGTCGGCGTGCCGTACACCCACGCGGCCAAGGTGGTCAGCCGGCTTCAGCACCTGGGGGTGGTGGAGGCCCGGCGCGGTCGCGGCGGCGGGCTGATGCTCACCTTCGCCGGGCGCACGGGTTCGCTCGGACTGCTGCTGCGGGAGCTGGAAGGAGTCGGCGACGTGGTCGGCTGCGAGGACGACCCGCCGTGTCCACTGCGGGCCGCCTGCCGACTGCGCGGGGCGTTGCGCAACGCCCAGGAGGCGTTCTTCGCCGCACTCGACCACCTCTCCGTCGACGACCTGGTGGCCTCCCCCACCGGCCCGGTCCTGCTGAGCCTCACCGCCCGGCCCTCCGACTGATCCGCCCTCCGGCCGATCAGCCCACCGATCGATCAGCCCGCCAGGGGCCGCGCTCCACCGCGCGGCCTTTAATACGAATCCCAGATACCAGTTAGGGAGCTCCTCTGATGCTGTCCGCGAAGTCTGCCGAGGTCGTCGAGGCCACCCTGCCCGTCGTGGGCGCCGCCGTCGGGGACATCACCCCCGTCTTCTACGACCGGCTGTTCGCCGCCCACCCGGAGCTGCTGCGCGACCTCTTCAACCGGGGCAACCAGGCCAACGGCACCCAGCGCGAGGCGCTGGCCGGCTCGATAGCCGCCTTCGCCACCGCGCTGCTCGCCAACGCGGACCAGCGACCGGACGCGATGCTCGCCCGCATCGCCCACAAGCACGTCTCGGTCGGCATCGCCAACGACCAGTACAAGGTCGTCCACGAGCACCTGTTCGCCGCCATCGTGGAGGTGCTCGGCGAGGCCGTCACCCCCGAGGTCGCCGCCGCCTGGGACGAGGTCTACTGGCTGATGGCCAACGCGCTGATCGCCATCGAGGACCGGCTGCGCGCCGAGGCCGCCGCCGGTGGCGACCCGGCCGACCTGTGGCGCCCGTACACCGTGGTCGCCCGCCACCAGGAGACCGAGGCCGTCACCACCTACCTGGTCCGCCCCGCCGACGGCGGCCCCGTACCGGCCTTCCGCCCCGGCCAGTACGTCTCGGTGCGCACCGAGCTGCCCGACGGCGCCCACCAGATCCGCCAGTACAGCCTCTCCGGCAGGGCGGACGGCGCACTGCGCTTCAGCGTCAAGCGCGAGGACGGCGGCGAGGTCTCCGGCCACCTGCACGACCACCTGAAGGCCGGCGACACCGTCGAACTGGCGCCCCCGCTGGGCGACATCGCCCTCGCCGACGGCGACGGCCCGGTGCTGCTCGCCTCCGCCGGCATCGGCAACACCCCGATGACCGCCATGCTCGACCACCTGGCCGCCAGCGGCTCCACCCGGCGGATCGTCTCGGTCCACGGCGACCGCGACCAGCTGAGCCACGCCTTCCGCGCCGACCTGGCGCGGCTGACCACCGCACTGCCGAACGCCACCTCGCACGTCTTCTACGAGCGACCGCTCGGCGAGTGGCCGGCCGAGCGCACCGGGCTGGTGGACCTCTCCACCGTCGAGGTCCCGGCGGGCACCACCGCCTACCTCTGCGGCCCGCTCCCCTTCCTGCGCGCCGTCCGCGAGCAGCTGCTGACCGCGGGTGTCCCGGCGGCGGACATCCACTACGAGGTGTTCGGCCCGGACCTGTGGCTCGGCGCCTGATCACCTGATCCGGGCTCCGCGCCCGAAGCCCAACGCCCAAGGCCCGGGGCCGAGGTTCCGGGCCCGAGGTCCCACCGCGGCACCGGTCCGCTCGGTACGATCACGAGCGGTCCGGTGCCGTTCGGCGTGCGCGCGTCCTCCCGACGCCCGTACGTCCGTTCCTGCGGCGGGAGTTCGGCAGAAGGGAGCCCGGATGCGGGTCGCACTGTTCGCCACCTGCGTCAACGACGCGCTGTTCCCCGGCACCGCGGTGGCCACCGTCCGGCTGCTCGAACGCCTCGGCGTCGCGGTGGACTTCCCCGCCGGGCAGACCTGCTGCGGGCAGCCGCAGTACAACACCGGCTACCGCCGGGCCTGCGAGCCGCTGGTCCGGCGCACCGCCCGGGCGTTCGCCGGGTACGACCACGTCGTGACGCCCTCGGGCTCCTGCGTGGCGATGGTCCGGGACAACTACCCCCGGATCGGTGCCCGGGCCGCCGGCGAGGGCCGGGGCACCGAACTGGCCGACCTGGCCACCGACCTGGTGCCCCGGGTGGTCGAGCTGACCGAGTTCCTGACGGACGTGCTCGGCGTCGAGGACGTCGGCGCGTACTTCCCGTACACCGTCACCTACCACCCCTCCTGCCACGGTCTGCGCCTGCTCGGCCTGGGCGAGCGCCCGCGCCGGCTGCTCGGCGCCGTCAGGGGACTGGAGCTGGTGGAGCTGCCCGGGGCCGAGGAGTGCTGCGGCTTCGGCGGCACCTTCGCGGTCAAGAACGCGGCGGTCTCGGCGGCCATGGCCGAGGACAAGATCGCCAACGCCCTCGGCACCGGCGCCCGGGTACTGTGCGGCGCCGACAACTCCTGCCTGCTGCACCTCGGCGCCACCCTGCGCCGCCAGGGCGCGCCGCTGCGGCCGCTGCACCTGGCGGAGATCCTGGCCAGCACCGAGGCGGACCCGTGGAGGCCGTCCCGATGACCAGCACCTTCCTCGGCATGCCCGCCTTCCCGCAGGCCGCCGCGCGGGCCGTGGAGGACGAACGGCTGCGTGCCAACCTGCGGCACGCCACCCACACCATCCGCGACAAACGGGCCAGGGCCGTCGCCGAACTCGACGACTGGGCGCGGCTGCGCGCCGCCGGGAAGGCGATCAAGGACCACACGCTGCGCCATCTCGACCGCTACCTGGTCCGGTTGGAGGAGTCCGTCACGGCGGCCGGCGGCACCGTGCACTGGGCCGCCGACGCCGAGGAGGCCAACCGGATCGTGGCGGACCTGGTCCGGGCGACCGGCCGGACGGAAGTGGTCAAGGTCAAGTCGATGGCCACCCAGGAGATCGAGCTCAACGAGGCGCTGGCGGCCGAGGGGATCACCGCCTACGAGACCGATCTGGCCGAGCTGATCGTGCAGTTGGGCGACGACCGGCCCTCGCACATCCTGGTGCCGGCGATCCACCGCAACCGCGCCGAGATCCGGGAGATCTTCGCCGACCGGATGGCCTCCTGGGGCCGCCCGGCGCCCGGGGGCCTCACCGACTCCCCCGCCGAACTCGCCGAGGCCGCCCGGCTGCACCTGCGGGAGAAGTTCCTGCGCGCCGAAGTCGCCGTCTCCGGAGCCAACTTCATGGTCGCCGAGACCGGCACCCTGGTGGTGGTCGAGTCCGAGGGCAACGGCCGGATGTGCCTCACCCTGCCGCGCACGCTGATCTCGGTGGTCGGGATCGAGAAGGTCGTGCCGACCTGGCGGGACCTGGAGGTGTTCCTCCAACTGCTCCCGCGCTCCTCCACCGCCGAGCGGATGAACCCGTACACCTCGCTCTGGACCGGGACGGCGGCGGGCGACGGCCCGTCCGAGTTCCACCTGGTGCTGCTGGACAACGGCCGCACCGCCGCGCTCGCCGACCGGGTCGGCCGCCAGGCGCTGCGCTGCATCCGCTGCTCGGCCTGCCTCAACGTCTGCCCGGTGTACGAACGGGCCGGCGGGCACGCCTACGGCTCGGTGTACCCGGGGCCGATCGGCGCCGTCCTGACGCCCCAACTGCGCGGCACCACCAGCCCGGTGGACGCCTCGCTGCCGTACGCCTCCTCGCTCTGCGGGGCCTGCTACGAGGTGTGCCCGGTGGCGATCGACATCCCCGAGGTGCTGGTGCACCTGCGCGAGCGGGTCGCCGATCAGGGCGGCCACCCGCTGGAGCGGGCCGCGATGGCCGCCGCCGGGTTCGTGCTGGACCACCCGGCGGCGCTCGCCGCCGCCGAGCGGCTGGCCGGGCGCACCCGGTCGCTGCACCCGCGCCGGCTGCCCGGTCCCGGGCGGGCCTGGACCGATACCCGGGACCTGCCCGAGGTGCCCGCCGAACCGTTCCGCGACTGGTGGCGGAGGAACCGCACATGACCACGCCCAAGCCAGCCCGGCCAGAAAAACCGCTTGGCTCACGGGAGTTGATCCTCGGGCGGATCCGTTCGGCGCTCGGCGACACCGCCGCCGTCGCCGAGCAGCCGCTGCCCCGGGACTACCTGACGGCGCACGTGCCGACCGACGACCCGGCGGCGCTGCTCGACCTGCTGCACCGCAACCTGGCCGACTACCGGGCCCGGGTGCACCGCTGCCGCGAGGACGAACTGCCGGGCCGGATCGCCGGATTGCTGATCGACCGGGGCAGCCGGACGGTCGCGGTGCCGGCTGGGCTGCCGGCGGGCTGGCTCGCCGAGGCCGAGGCCGGGGGCGTCGAACCGCTCCCGGACGACGGGACGTTGACCGCCGCCCGGCTGGACGCGGTGGACAGCGTGGTGACCGGCTGCGCGCTGGCCGTCGCCGAGACCGGGACGATCGTGCTGGACGCCGGCCCGGGTCAGGGGCGGCGGCTGCTCTCGCTCGTCCCCGACCACCACGTCTGCGTGGTGCGGGCGCCCGAGCAGGTCGTCGCCTCGGTGCCGCTCGCGCTGCCGCGGCTCGATCCGGTGCGGCCGCAGACCTGGATCTCCGGGCCGTCCGCGACCAGCGACATCGAGCTGGACCGGGTGGAGGGGGTGCACGGGCCGCGCACCCTGGAGGTGCTGCTGGTCACGGCCGCGGAGGGCGTCACTGGGGCCTGAGCTCCAGCGTGCAGCACTTCGCCCCGCCGCCGCCCTTCAGCAGTTCCGAGACGCCCACCGGGACCGGCTGGTAGCCGTGCTCGACCAGCCGGCCGGCCAGGTTCTTTGCGGCCTCGGGCAGCACCACCCGGCGGCCGTCGGAGACCGCGTTGAGCCCGAACACCTCGGCGTCGGCCCGGTCGGCGAGGATCGCGTCCGGGTAGAGCGCGCGCAGCACCGAGCGGCTGTCGGCGTCGAAGGCCTCCGGGTAGTACATGACGTGGTCGTCGGCGAGCACCGCCAGCGCGGTGTCCAGGTGGTAGAAGCGCGGGTCGACCAGGGTCAGGCTGACCACCGGGACGCCGAACAGCTCGCCGGCCTCGGCGTGCGCGGCGCGCGAGGTGCGGAAGCCCGTCCCGGCGAGCAGCCGGCGCCCGACCACCAGGTGGTCGCCCTCGCCCTCGTTGACGTGCCGGGCTCGGCGCACCTCGCGGTAGCCGCGCCCGCGGAACCAGTCCTGGTAGGCCTCCGACTCGGCGGCGCGCTCCGGGTAGCGGAACGTGGCGACGAGGGCCCGGCCGTCCAGCACGGTGGCTCCGTTGGCGGTGTACACCATGTCGGGCAGGCCGGGCACCGGGTCGATCAGCTCCACGGTGTGGCCGAGCCGGCGGTACGTCCAGTAGAGCCGCTCCCACTGGCGCAGCGCGAGCGCGGTGTCGGTGGGCTGGGTCGGGTCCATCCACGGGTTGATCGCGTAGTCCACGGTGAAGTGCGTCGGCCGGCACATCAGGTAGCGCCGCGGCCGGGCATGGCGCTCCGGGGTCTGCGTGAGCATGACTCAACCATCCTTGGATCACGGGGAGTTCGCCGTACGGAGTTCGGGGTTAGCGGGGCCGTGCACCTTCGTTCCCAAGGCGCTGCCCCGGCGGTACCGCTCGCACACCCGGCCTGGCGCTCCTGGCGGTCGCACGCCCCCGCGCAACCGGCGCAAGCCCCGGCGCACCGGGCCGGCCGGCGGGCCCGGCCTTCCCGGCCGACGGGCCGTCCGGCGTCGGGGGCCCGTCCGCCGCAGGGGGACCGTCCGGCGTCGGGCGACCGCCCGGTTACCAGCGGACCGCGCCGAAGTCCACGGGCCGGGGCCGCAGCTCCCGGCACCGCTCGGCCAGCGCCCGCAGCCGGCGGTCCGCCTCCTCGGCGGGCATCCGGCGCCGGTCGCCGTGGCCGGGCAGCAGCCACTCGAAGCGCAGCACGCCGAGGCCGCGCCGCAGTGAGGCGGCGAGTTCCTCGATCGAGTACCAGGTCACCGACTCCGCCACCTCGACGTCCCCGGTGGTGCGGGACCAGTACAGGCTGTCACCGCTGAAGCAGTAGCGCTCGTCCGCGACGTAGAGCACGCTGCCCAGGGTGTGGCCGGGGAACGGGTGGGCGACCAGACCGGGTGAGACCACCGTCGGCCCGGTGCCGCGCAGCACCCGGTCGGCGTCCGGAGCGGCCGCCAGATCGCCCTCGTGGATCCAGAGCCGGGCGCCGAACCGGTCGGCGTACGCCCGCCCGTGCGCCGCGTGGTCGCGGTGGGTGAGCAGGACGTCGGTGACCGGGCCGAGCGCCTGGTACCGGGCCGCGAGCGCCTCGCTGTAGCGCGGCGTGTCGACCATCACCCAGCCGGTCGGGCGGCGGCAGAGGTAGGAGTTGGCGCCCGCGGTGCGGCGGGAGTTGTGGCCGAGCAGCATCAAGTCGCCGGCGAGTGCCAGCGGGAACGGGTCCCCGGCCGGGTCCAGCGCTCCGCTGCCGGGCCGGATGGAGCGCGTCGGGCAGGCGTGGGCGGCGGCGAGCAGCTGCCGGCGCTCGGCCGCGTCGCGCGGCTGGCGGACCAGCGCGGAGCGGCCCCCGTGCTCGCGGACCAGGCCGGGCGCGAGCTGGCGCGCGACATCGCAGTTGGTGCACCGGTCGTCGATGGACCAGTTCTCGGACGGGTCGGCGTGCGGGTCGGTGGTCATGGATGCCCTTCCCCCAGGAGGACGGCCGCCGGTCCGGCCGCTCCCTTCGAGCATCCGCCGCACGCGCCGCGAAGTGGAAGGGGGCACCGATCTTGTGCTTTCCGGGGGCGGGGTATCCAGGTCCGCCGGGCGCACGTGGTCCATCTCACGTGCGCCCGGGGTCACCTACGGTGGCGTAGGTCACTTGATTGGGTGAACTATCTCCTTCATGCCGAATCTTCAGGAGACCCTTGACCTCGATTCGTATGCCGCCCTCGGGGACAGCTTCACCGAAGGTCTGAACGACCCCGGCGTCGACGGCAGGTTCGCCGGATGGGCCGACCGCCTCGCCGGACTGCTGGCCGACGGCCGCCGGCCGGGCGAGTTCCGCTACGCCAACCTCGCGGTGCGCGGCCGGCTGCTCGACCAGATCGCCGCCGAGCAGGTGCCGCAGGTCCAGCGCCTCCAGCCCGACCTGGTCACCTTCTGCGCCGGAGGCAACGACATCCTGCGGCCCGGCGCCGACCCGGACGAGGTGGCCGAGCGCTTCGAGGCCGCCGTCGTCCGGCTCACCGAGAACGCCGGGACGGTGCTGATCTGCACCGGCTTCGACACCAAGGACGTGCCGCTGCTGAAGCACCTGCGCGGCAAGATCGCCACCTACAACGGCCACATGCGGGCCGTCGCCGACCGCAACGGCTGCAAGGTGGCCGACCTGTGGTCGCTGCGCGCCGTGCAGGACCGCCGGGCGTGGAGCGAGGACCGTCTGCACCTGTCCCCCGAGGGCCACCAGCGGGTCGCCCTGCTGGCCGCCCGCTCGCTGGGCCTGCGCACCGAGCAGGACCCGGAGGCCCCGTGGCCGGACGCCCGGGTGCTCAGCGCCGCCGACCAGCGGCGGGAGAACCTCCAGTGGGCCCGTGAGCACCTGCTGCCGTGGGTCGGCCGGCGCCTGCGCGGCGAGTCCTCGGGCGACCACGTCGAGCCCAAGCGGCCGGAGCTGCTGCCGCTCTGACGTTCCGTCAGATGTGCTGGGCCGATCCGGCCGATCCGTCGGCTGCTGCGATTCGGGAGGTCCGCAGCAGCCGGTGGAGCAGCCCGGCGCAGCCCGCGCCGACCAGGTACCAGAACAGGTCCGGCGGGTTGAAGGTCGAACCCAGCACCAGCCGGACCAGGCCGCTGCGCCGCCCCCAGGCGTCCGGCACGCCGGTGAGCTGGAACAGCTCCACCGCCCAGCTGAGCGCGGCGGCCACGGCGGCGGCGCGGCCGGGGCGGACCCGGGGCGCCGCCAGCACGAGCAGGGTGTACAGCAGGACGGTGTAGAGCGCGTCCCCGGCGTACTTGGCGAGGTCCCCGCCGAGCACCGCCCGTACCCCGAGCCCGGCCGCCACGGTCGCCCCGGCGGCCAGTGCGGCGGCCAGGCGGATCCGTCGGTGTGCCCGAAGGCCGTTCCCCCCAAGGTCCTTCACCCGCGCCACGTTACCCCCGCACTCCCGAGCGAGCCGCACCACCCCGCACCCTGCGCCGCGCGCTCCGCGCGGTCGCCGGTCCGCTTCGCACCCCCGTCCGCGCAGCGCGTCCACCCACCCCACACCACCCCGCCCCCACCCGCACACCGCAAACGGACCCCCACCCACCGGAACCACCCACCACCACCGCGCGCCACTCCCCCAGACGAGCATCCGCACAGCGCGTCCACCCACCCCACACCACCCCCCACACTCCACCCCGCCCCCGCACACCCGAAACGGACCCCCACCCACCGGAACCACCCACCACCACCGCACGTCACTCCCCCAGACGAGCGTCCGCGCAGCGCGTCCACCCACCCCACACCACCCCCCACACTCCACCCCGCCCCCACCCCACACCCGCACACCGCAAACGGACCCCCACCCACCGGAACCACCACCCACCACCGCACGTCACTCCCCCAGACGAGCGTCCGCGCAGGTCGCGGGCCGGGTGAGGACCGGAAGGGACGGGCGGACAGCTGTGCCATACGTGGGTGAGGCCGAGGCGGAGCCGGCGGCGGACCGGGACGGGCGGACCCGGCGTGGGTTCGCCGTGGCCGGATTCGCCTCGACGCAGGGCGGACGGGCCCGGGACCGGGGCAAGGCGCTGCGGGAGCGGGTGCCCCGGGAGCGGCACGCCGAGTTCGCGCCCGCGCCCGGGCGGCCGACGGCCGTGTCGGCGCTGGAGGCCTCCAACACCGGCCGAATAGCCGCCCTGGTGCCGATCCGGGTCGGCCGGATGGCCGCCAGTCCGTTCGCGTTCCTGCGCGGCTCGGCGGGCCTGATGGGCGCCGACCTCGCGGGCACGCCGGTGACCGGGGTGGGCGCGCAGCTGTGCGGGGACGCCCACGCCGCCAACTTCGGCCTGTACGGCGACGCACGCGGTCAACTCGTGCTGGACATCAACGACTTCGACGAGACCGTCCCCGGCCCGTGGGAGTGGGACCTCAAGCGGCTCGCCACCAGCCTGGTGCTGGCCGCCCGGGTGGCCGGGGCGAGCGAGTGCGTCGCGCGCGACGCCGCCCGGCACGCGGCCGGCGCGTACCGCCGCACCGTGCGCACGCTCGCCAAGCTGCCCGCGCTGGACGCCTGGAACGCCATCGCGGACGAGCGGTTGGTCTCCTTCGCCGAGGCGCACGACCTCGCCGAGGTGCTGCGCAAGGTCGGCGCGAAGGCGCTCGGCAACACCAGCGCGCGCTTCGCCGCCCGCAACACCACCCGTACCGCGGACGGCGGTTGGCGTTTCACGGCCGCTCCCCCGGTGCTCACCGAGGTGACCGACGCGACCGCCCGCGCCGTCGCGCACGCGCTCGGCCCGTACGTCGGGACGGTGGTGCCCGAGGTGCGCACGCTGCTGTCCCGCTACCGGGTGCAGGACGTGGCGTTCCGGGTGGTGGGCACCGGCAGCGTGGGCACCCGCTCGTACGTGGTGCTGCTCACCGACCACCGGGACCAGCCGCTGGTGCTCCAGGTGAAGGAGGCCCGCCCGTCCGCGCTGCTGCCCCATCTGCCGGGCGGACCGTGGGCGGCGCCGGACGGGCACGAGGGCCGCCGGGTGGTGCTCGGCCAGAAGCACATGCAGGTGGTCAGCGACACCCTGCTGGGCTGGACCACGGTCGACGGACTGCCCTACCAGGTACGGCAGTTCCGCAACCGCAAGGGCAGCGTCGACCCGGCCGCGCTGCTGCCGGACCAGCTGGACGACTACGCCCGGATCACCGGCGCCCTGCTGGCCCGGGCGCACTCGCACACCGCCGACCCCGGCCTGCTGGCCGGGTACTGCGGCAAGAGCGAGGCGCTGGACGACGCGGTCGCGGCCTTCGCCGTGGCCTACGCGGACCGCACCGAGGCCGACCACGCCGATCTGCTGACGGCGGTGCGCAGCGGACGGCTGCCCGCCGAGCAGGGCGTCTGACCGGCCCCACCGGGGCGGCCCGTCGGCTCACCGGGCCAGGAACGGCGCCACCGCGGCGACGAACTCGGCCGGCCGGGCACCGTGCACCAGGTGCCCGGCCTCGACGGTGACCAGTCGGCAGTCCGGGATCAGCCGGGCGAGTTCGGCGATCCGCTCCTGGGGGATGTGGCTGGCCGGGCCGCCGGCCACCGCCAGGGTGCGGGCGGTGATCCGCGCCAGGCCCGCCCGCCAGGCCGGGTCCGGGTCGTCGAGCTGGGCCCTGACCGCCCGGACCATCGCCCAGTCGAAGTGCGCGTCCGGGTCCGGGTCCTCGGGCAGGGCGCTCGCCCGGCGCGGGTACGGCGCGGGGATGTCCTCCAGGACCAGCCGGTCGACCCGCTCCGGGGCGGCCTGGGCGAGCAGGTAGGCGACGGCGCCGCCCATCGAGTGGCCGACCAGGTCGACCCGGTCGAGTCCGAGGGCGTCGAGGAAGGCCAGCACGTCGTCCCGCATCGCCTCCAGGGAGTAGGCGGCGGTGCGGGCGCTGTCGCCGTGGCCGCGCAGGTCGAGCGCGTACACGTGGTGGGCGGGGGCGAGGTCCGGCAGGACCGGCGCCCAGTCGGCGGCGCGCTCGCCGAGGGCGTGCAACAGGACCAGTGGCGGGCCGCCGGGCGGGCCGCTCTCGTGGTAGGCGAGCATCACTCCGGGCAGGTCCACGGTGCGGGGCCGTTCGTCGGTCATGCCCGCCACGCTAGGCGCCGCCCACCGGTCAGCGGACCGGTGTTCGCCCTCGGCTCATCGCGACCGGTCCGTCCTCGCGCTGTTCCCGGGCCGTGGCGCGGCCGGCGAACACCGAGGCCAGGACGGCGAGTCCGGCCACCGCGGCGCAGACCGCGCTCGCGGTCAGGTACGCGGAGCGGTGACCGCCGCCGGCGGCGGTCTCCCGCAGGTAGACCCCGGACAGGGCCGAGACCGCGACGGCCGCGGCGATCCGCTGCGCCATCTGGAGGATCGCCCCGCTCACCCCGGCCGCCTCGGCGGGCGCGTGGCGCAGCACGTACGCCTGGTTGCTGGGGCCCATCAGGCCGATCGCCGCGCCCCCGAGCAGTTGCAGCAGGGCCAGCAGCCAGGGCAGGACGGCGGCCGGGGTGCCGTGCGCGAGCAGCCCGCTGATCAGCATGGCGAGGGCGGAGGCGGCCATGCTGACGGTGACGGTGCGCCGGCCGTAGCGCTGGACGATCCGCCAGGCGAGGGCGGAGGAGACGCCCATGGCGACGGCGGAGGGCAGCGCGACCAGCGCGGCGCCCATCGGGGAGAGGCCGAGGCCGTCCTGGAGGAACATGGTCAGGACCAGCGAGGCGGCCAGCGAGGAGCCGAACTGGGCCATCGCGGTGGCCGTCCCGAGCGCGTAGGGCGCGGAGCGAGTGAGGGCCGGGTGGATCAGCGGGTGGCCGCCCGCCCGGGCGTAGCGGCGCTGCCACCACGCGAGCGCGGCGAGCAGCAGCGCGGCGGCTGCGGCGAAGGCGAGCCAGCCGGTCCAGCCGGGCGGCCGGACGAAGGGCAGCATCAGGGCCAGGGTGAGCGCGCCGACCAGCAGCAGCCCGAGGACGTCGAGGTCGGCGTGCCGGGTACTGGGGCGGGGCCTGGGCAGGTGGCGGGCCGCCAGGAGGACGGTGGCCAGGCCGAACGGGACGTTGAGCAGGAAGGTCAGCCGCCAGCCGTGCTCGGGGCCGGCCAGCGCCAGGACCGCGCCGCCGATCGGCGGCCCGAGCGCGAAGGCGAGGCCGCCGGTGACGGCGTACATGCCGAGGGCGCGGGCCCGGAGCTGGCCGTCGAAGACGTCCTGGAGGGTGCCGATCATCTGGGAGTTGACCAGGCCGGCGCCCGCCCCCTGGAGCAGCCGGGCGGCGATCAGCACCCCGGGTTCGGTGGCGGTCGCGGAGACCAGGCTGACCAGGGTGAACAGGGCGAGGCCGGTGACGAAGAACCACTTGCGGCCCTTGACGTCGCCCAGCCGCCCGCCGGGGATCAGCGCGAGGCCGAAGGCGAGCGAGTATCCGGCGACGATCCACTGGAGGTCGGCGGGGCCGGCGTGGAGGGTCTCGCGCAGGGCGGGGACGGAGGTGTTGAGGACCGACTGATCGAGGAGCGTGGTGAAGCCGCCCGCCACGCAGACCAGCAGGACCCGGCGCCCGGCGGCGTCGAAGCGCTCCCCGGCCTCCTTGGGCCGCCCGGGCTCCTGCGCCATCGGACCGGTGGCGGCGCTCACGGCTCGACCACCACCAGCGCGTACCGGGCCTCGCCCGGGCCGAGGCTGCGGTAGCGGCTGGTGAGGGCGACGTAGCGCAGGCAGTCGCCGGGGCCGAGCGGCTGCGCCGTGCCGTCCACGGTCAGCTCCAGGTGGCCCTCGAACAGCCAGAGGTGGTGCTCCCGGCCGGAGGTGCAGGGGCGGTCGTAGGCGATGTCCGCGCCGGCGGGCAGCCGGCCCTCGATGATCTCGGCCCGCAGCGAGCCGTGCGGCGGTGAGACCGAGCGGCGGACGAAGCCGGTCGCCTCGTCCCGCCACACCTGCTGTTCTCCGGCCCGCACCAGCCGCGCCGGGCCGGACTCCACCTCGGCGAGCAGCCGCGACATGGTCCGCCCGTAGACGGCGCACAGCCGGCCGAGCAGCGCCGCCGTCGGGCTGACCTCCGCCCGCTCCACCCGGGACAGCGTCGACCGGCTGACGTCCGCCCGCCGGGCCAGCTCCTCCAGGGTCCATCCGCGTTCGAGCCTGAGCTCGGCGAGCCGTTCCGCCAGCCGTTCGTCGACGGCCGTGTCGATTCCCATATTCGCGATGCTATCCCGGATCTGAGATCGACTCATCGGGCGTGGGACGGCGGACTCCGAGCGGGAGGGAGCCGCCGGGCGGGTGTCGGCCGCCGGGGAGCACCACGGCAGACGGGGAGGCCACCCCGGGCGCGGGGTGTGACCAGTGCGGATCTTCATATGATGTCGGGCGAATCGCGGCCGGTCGGCGGCCGGAGGAGCGAGGGGGACCAGCGTGTTCGGCATCATCAGACCGTGCAGGCACCGACTGTCGGAGCGCTTGCAGACCTCCTGGATGGCGCACCTGTGCGGGCTCTGCCTCGCGCTGCGGGACGACCACGGGCAGCTCGCCCGGACGGCGACCAACTACGACGGCCTGGTCATCTCCGTCCTGGTGGAGGCTCAGGCCGCCCGGGAGGACTCCTCCTGGCGGCGCACCGCCGGCCCCTGCCCGTTGCGCGGCATGCGCACCGCCTCCGTCGCCAAGGGCGAGGGCGCCCGGCTCGCCGCCGCCGTCTCGCTGGCGCTCGCCTCGGTGAAGATCCGCGACCACGTCGAGGACGGCGACGGCGTCTTCGCCCGCCGCCCGGTCGCCGCCGGGGCCCGGGCCGTCACCCGGCGCTGGGACCGGAAGAGCGCGGGCGGCGCCTCGGCGGTGGGCTTCGACACCGCCGTCCTGCTCGACGCGGCCCGCCGGCAGGCGGAGCTGGAGCGGTCGCTGCGGCCCGGCGGGTCCGTCCTGCTGGTCACCGAGCCCACCGAGACGGCCACCTCGGCCGCCTTCGCGCACACCGCCGTGATCGCCGGGCGCCCCGGCAACGCCGCCCCGCTCGCCGAGGCCGGGCGGCTGTTCGGCCGGCTCGCCCACCTCCTCGACGCCGCCGAGGACCAGGCTGCCGACGCGGCCTCGGGCGCGTGGAACCCGCTGACCGCCACCGGTACCGACCGCGCCGAGGCCGAGCGGCTCTGCCGGGACGCCGTCCACGGCATCCGGCTCGCGCTGCGCGAGGTCGAACTGACGGACCGCACGCTGGTGCACGTCCTGCTCGCGCACGAGACCGAACGCGCGGTGGAGCGGGTCTTCGGGCGGGCCCGGCACACGGCGAGCTGCCGCCGCCCGGACGCGGCGGGCCCCGCCACGGGCGAGCACCCGCACCAGGCGCCGCCGCAGGCTCCGCCCGGCCAGGAGCCGGGCGAGGCGCCGGTCCCGCCGTGGGTGCCGCAGGGCCCCGGATTCACCCCGCCCGGCGAGAAACCGCCGAAGCCGCGCAACCTGCTCGCCGGGTGCGCGATGTGGGTCCTGATGGCCTGCACCTGCCAGCTGCTCTGCTGCGACCACGACGACCCGTTCAGCCGCGAGCGCCGCCAGGGCTTCTGCCGGCGGAACAACTGCGAATGCGGCGACTGCCTCGGCTGCCCCGACTGCTGCCAGTGCTGCGACGGGTGCGACTGCTGCGACGGCTGCTGCTGCGACTGCGGCTGCAACTGACCGCTCAGCGCACGGGCTCCGCCCCGGTCCTCCCGTCCTCACCGCCCGGTACGGCGACCACCGGCCCGGGGCACCCCCGCGGCGCCCCGGGCCGGTCCGCGGACCGGTCGTCCTCACCCTCGCCGCGCCGCCAGAGCGGCAGGACCGCCACCGGCCGCGGCTCGCCGGGCTCAGGCATCGCGCGACGCCGTTCTCCGGTCCCCCGCCAGCGAGTCCTCCAGCCGCGCCAGCAACTGCCGGAACCGCTCGGTGTCCTGCTCCGTCATCCGTCCCTCGGGCAACGCCCCCGGCCGCTCGGCCGTCCTCTCGTCCATGCGCCCGAGGCTAGGCGGTGACGATCAATGGGCGATAAACGCGCGTTCGGGCGAAAAGCGCTTGCCCCGTGCGGTTCGGCCCGCGAGCATCCTCCGTCATGACGACCGATCACAAGGATCCGACGCCCCCGCTCCCCCGCCCGGTGGCCCTGGTGACCGGGGTGGGCCGGTCGGTCGGCATCGGCGCCGGGATCGCCGGGCGGCTCGCGGCCTCCGGCTGGGACCTCGCCTTCACCTACTGGACGGCCTACGACCGGCGGATGCCCTGGGGCGCCGAGCGGTCCGCGCCGGCGGAGATCGCCCGCGGCCTGCGCGAGCACGGCGCCCGTGCCGTGCCGATCGAGGCCGACCTCGCCGATCCGCAGGCGCCCGCGCGGGTGTTCGCCGAGGCCGAGCGGCGGCTCGGGCCGGTCACCGCGCTGGTGCTGAGCCACTGCGAGTCCGTCGACTCCGGCCTGCTGGACACCACGGTCGAGAGCTTCGACCGCCACTTCGCGGTCAACGCGCGCGCCACCTGGCTGCTGGTGCGGGAGTTCGGCCTCCGCTTCGCGGGCGCGCCGGGCAGCGGCCGGATCGTCGCGCTGACCAGCGACCACACGGTGGGCAACCTCCCGTACGGCGCCAGCAAGGGCGCCCTGGACCGCATCGTGCTCGCGGCCGCCCAGGAGTTCGCCCACCTCGGGGTGAGCGCCAACGTCGTCAATCCGGGCCCGGTGGACACCGGCTGGATGGACGAGGACAGCCGGGAGGAGCTGCGCGCGCGGACACCGCTCGGCCGGCTCGGCACCCCGCGGGACGCGGCCCACCTGGTGGACTTCCTCTGCTCACCGCAGGGGCAGTGGGTCAACGGGCAGCTGCTGGTGAGCAACGGCGGTCTGGCGTAGGGCAAGCGGCCGGGCACCTACCGGACCGGCGCGGCGTCCAGCAGCAGCCGGGCCGCCTCCTTGGCATCGGAGGCGGCCGTCGGATCGCCGTGCACGGCGGCGCTGGTGATGGCCCCTTCGGCGAGCAGGGCCAGGTGGACCGCCGTGGCGGGCGGGGCTCCGGCGGCCTCGGCCAGGGCCGCGAGGTAGTGGCCGAACTCCGTCTTGTGGTGCCGGGCGGCGGCCACCACGCCGGGGCTGGTGGCGCCCAGTTCGCCGAGCGCGTTGACGAAGGCGCAGCCCCGGAAGCCGGGTTCGGCGAACCACCGGCCGAGCCAGTCGAAGACCGCGAGCAGTTGCTCGCGGGGGGACCCGCCGGTGCGGGAGACGTACAGGGCGAGGCTCGCCCGCCAGCGGCCGTCGCGGCGCAGCAGGTAGGCCTCGACGAGGTCGCCCTTGGACGGGAAGTGCTGGTAGACGCGGCGCATGGTCAGGCCGGAGGCGGCCCGGACGGCGTCCATGCCTACCGCCTGGACGCCTTGGCCGTAGAACAGCTCCTCGGCGGCGTCGAGGATGCGGGTCCGCGGGTCTTCCTGCTCCATCTGCCGTGCCCTTTGCGTGAGAACGATGGTTCTCCTATCGTAGCCAGGGCGGTGAGAACGATCGTTCTCACCAGCGGAACGCCCATTCCGAGGAGCGACCCATGCCCGAGAACGACGCCGAGCGGCGCCCACCCCTGCCCCCGTTCACCGAGGAGACCGCCCGCCGGAAGGTGCGGGCCGCCGAGGACGCCTGGAACACCCGCGACCCCCGGCGGATCGCCCTCGCCTACACGCCGGACAGCCGATGGCGCAACCGCTCCGAGTTCCTCACCGGCCGCGAGCGGATCGCCGCGTTCCTCACCCGCAAGTGGCAGCGCGAGCTGGACTACCGGCTGGTCAAGGAGCTCTGGGCGTACGGCGGCGACCGCATCGCGGTCCGCTTCGCGTACGAGTGGCACGACGGGGCGGGCCGCTGGTACCGCTCCTACGGCAACGAGAACTGGGAGTTCGACCGGAACGGACTGATGGCCCACCGGCACGCCTCCGTCAACGACCTGCCGATCGGCGCCGAGGAGCGCCTGTTCCACTGGCCGCCGGGCCGCCGCCCCGACGACCACCCGGGGCTCACCGAACTCGGCCTCTGAGCCGCGACCGGCCGCCCGGGGGCAACGCGGTCACCGCACGGCGGGAGGCAGGGCCTTGACTACTTGTCCGCCACCGCGCCCTGGGCGAGCATCACCTTGCGCAGCAGCCCGGCCAGGGTGCGCCGCTCCTCCTCGGAGAGCACCCCCAGCAGCCGCCGTTCCTCCCGCCCCACCACGTCCAGGGCCTCCCGCCAGGCGTCGCGCCCGGCCTCGGTCAGCACGACGTCGACCTTCCGGCGGTCCTCCGTGGACGGGGTGCGCACGACAAAGCCGCGCCGCTCCAGCGCCTCCAGCCGGCCGGTGATCGAGGCCGGGGCGAGGTTGAGGTCGCTCCTCAGGTCGCGGGGGGCGGCGCGGCCACCGCGCCCGGCGAGCACGTGCAGGGTGTCGAACTCGTGCTTGTGCAGGCCGTAGTCGGCGACGCCCCGCTCACGGACCCGGCCGAGGTGGCGGGTGAGCCGTGACATCCGGGTGACGGAGGCCTCGATGTCCGGGTCGAGGTCGGGCAGCACCGGCCGCCAGCGGTCGACGTGGCCGTCCGTCCAGTCCCGGGGCTCCACCCCGTCGCTGGGCGCGGAGTGCTGCGGAGGAGGGTGTTCGACCATGTGAGGAGTCTACAAACCCGCCTGGAACCACGGCACCAAAATATTCGTTGCCGAAATTTCGCTACCGAAATACAGTGCGCGGTGTGACTCGCCACCCCTTGCGCCTGGGCGGCTTCCGCCTGCTCCTCGTCGGCCGGACGGTCTCCACCCTCGGGGACGCGGTCGTCCCGGCCGCCCTCGCCATCGCCATCACCCGCGCCACCGGCTCCTCCGCCTCGCTCGCCCTGGTCCTGGGCTGCGCGATGGTGCCGCGGCTGCTCCTGCTGCCGGTCGGCGGGGTCGTCGGGGACCGCTTCAACCCCCGCCTGGTCGCCCTCACCACCGACCTGGTCCGGGCCGTCACCCAGCTGGTGGTCGGCCTGGAGCTGTTCGGCGGGCACCCGGACCTGTCGCACATCGCGGCCGCCTCGGCGGTCGGCGGCACCGCCTCCGCCTTCGCCATGCCCACCGCCTCCCCCCTGGTCGCGGCCGCCGTCCCGGGCCCGCTGCGGCTGCGGGCCAACGCCCTGCTCGGCACCGCGACCGGCGCCGCCCAGCTGGCCGGCCCGGCGCTCGCCGGCGTCCTGGTGTACACCGCCGGACCGGGCTGGGCGTTCGTGCTCGACGGCGCCTCCTTCGCCCTCAGCGCGGCCCTGCTCACCCGGCTCCACGTCGACCACTCCCCCGGCGAACCGCGCTCGCTGCGCCGGGACCTCACCGAGGGCTGGCGCGAGGTGCGCTCCCGGGACTGGTACTGGACCAGCCTGATCGCCCACGGGGTGTGGAACGGCGCGAGCGCCGTCCTGCTCACCCTCGGCCCGCTGATCGCCGCCACCCGGCTCGGCGGTGACGGCACCTGGGTCGCGCTGACCCAGGCGGGCGCGGTGGGCCTGCTGGCGGGCTCGCTGATCGCCGGCCGACTGCGGCCCCGACGGCCGGTGCTGGCCGGCAACCTCGCCCTCGCGCTGTACGGACTGCCGCTGGTCGCGCTCGCCGTCCCGGCTCCGGCACCGGTCGCGGTGGCCGCCCAGGCGGTGGCGATGGCCGGGCTGGGCTTCCTCAACCCGGTCTGGAAGACGGTGGTCCAGCAGGACTTCCCGGCCGGGACGCTGGCGAGGGTCACCTCGTACGACTGGCTGCTCTCGCTGGCCGCCGCCCCGCTCGGGTACGTCCTGGCGCCGCTGGCCGCCGGCGCCTGGGGCGACCGGGTGCCGCTGCTGGCGGCGGCCGCGCTGGTGACGCTGGTCTGCGCGGGCACGGCGGCGGTGCCCGGGGTGCGGCGCCACGGCACCCGGGAGGGCGACCCGAGGACGCCCGGGCCGGCGACCGAACGGCCACCGGCCCGGGCCCGGGGTCAGCGGCAGGACCGGCCCCGGGAGCAGGCTCGGCCCCATGACCGGGACCGGGCCGGGATCAGGCCCTGACGGCCGCGGCTCAGTTCCAGATGCCGGTGATGTCGCTCGCGGAGGCCGCGTTGCCCGCGTGGCCGGAGGTGCCCGCCAGGTCCTCCAGGGTGCGCAGCACGTCGTAGTGGTTGTAGGTGGCGGAGCTGCTGCTGCCGGGCGCCACGTGGGCGCCGTAGACGACGGTCGGGATGCGGTTGCCGGACAGCTTGTTGTCCTCGTCGAAGGTGACGAGCAGCAGACTGTTGTGGCTCTGCGCCCAGGTGGCGTAGGCGCCGAGGTTGTTCTTAATCCAGGTGTCGCCGGTGCCGACCGAGCAGTCGTGCATGTCGTTGCACAGGTTGGGCACCACGAAGGAGACGTTCGGCAGGGTGCTGTAGTCGGTCGGGAACTGGGCGAAGGTCTTGGCGCTGCTGACCGGGACGTTGCCGAAGCCGAACCAGGGATTGTGCTTCTGCGCGTAGTTGCCGCTGCTGCACACCGTGCTGCCCTGGCTGGGCAGGGACTCGTTGTAGCTGGCCCAGGTCTTGCCGGCGGCGATCACCTCGGAGGCCAGGTTGGCGCTCTGGAAGCCGCCGACCGTCACGCAGCTGTCGTCGACGCGGCCCTGGGTGGAGCCGGAGAACAGGGCGTAGTAGTTCGGCTCGCTCGGGTGGGTGATGCCGTAGGACTGGGTGAGGTTGGCACCGCCCGCGACCAGGGTGTTGAGGTACGGCGCGCTGCTGCTGCCGATGACCTGGGAGTAGGCGTGGTTCTCCATCACCACGACCACGATGTGGTCGGGCGCGGGCAGGGCGGCCGCCTGCGCGGTGGAGGCGGCCGCGGCCCACAGTCCGGCGGAGGCGGCGACCAGGGCGACGGCGGAGCCGATCGCGGTGGCGGTGCGGCGGGAGCGGGGGTTCAGGGGCTTCGTGGACGAAGTCATGACAATTCCTCGGGTAGGGGAACGGCCCGAACAGCATCGGGCCCGGCCCGTTGACGCGGGTAGACGACGGCAGGTGAAACCTTGGCCCCGGAACGGGAAACGAACGGTGCGACCGCCCAAGTCACCACCGACAACGCGAAATGCGGGCGAAGCGGTTCACATTGCCAGCGGCGGCCCGACCGGTGATAGTGATCTTGAACGGTGCGGCCCGACGCCGCGTCAGCTTGAGAGAGAACCGAGGAACATGGCGAAGACCAGCCTTCTGCGTCCCCTCGCGGTGGCCGCCGCCGGCGCCGTCCTGGCGGCGACCGGAGCCCTGCCCGCCGCGGCCACCGGCCGGGACGCCGCCGACGCGGCCGCCCCCGACCTCGCCGGGGTGCGCGCCGCCCTCCAGGCCACCACCGCGGCCGGTGCCCCGGGTGCCTTCGCGGTGATCCGCGACCACGGCGGCACGGTCCGCACCAGCTCGGTGAACGTCGGCCTGGCCGACCTGGACGGGACCCCGATGAACTCCTCGTGGAGGTTCCGGGTCGGCAGCAACAGCAAGATGTTCACCGCCGTTCTCGTGATGCAGCTGGCGGAGGAGGGCCTGATCGACCTCGACCGGCCGCTGCGCGAGTACCTGCCCGAAGGCACCCTGCCGGCGGACTGGACGATGACGGGCCGCCAGGTGCTGGAGCACCGGGCGGGCGTCTACGACCACACCAACGACCTGCTGGAGCAGGCCGGCGAGGAGACCACCAGCGCGTTCGAGGCGCGCATCCGGACCACGGTGTACGACCCGCGCGAGCTCGTGGCGATGTCGGTCGGCCACGGCGTGCAGTACACCCCCGGCACCCGCTACTCGTACTCCAACACCGACTTCGTGCTGATGGGCCTGGCGGTCGAGCACCTCACCGGCCAGCCGTACCCGGAGGTGCTGAACGAGCGGATCATCCAGCCGCTCGGCCTGCGCGGGACCTCCTTCGTGGTGCCCGACCAGAGGATCCGCGGCGCCCACGTGGCCGGCTACCTCAGCAACGACGACCGCACCAAGCCGCTGCTGGACTCCACGGAGCAGACCGGCTCCTGGGTGTGGAGCGCCGGAGCCGTCATCTCCACGGCCGAGGACCTCGACCGCTTCCTCACCGCGCTGATGGCCGGCGGCGAGGGCGGGCTGGTCTCGGACGCCTCGCTCCGTCAGATGACCGCCGCCCTGCCCACGCCCACCGCGAGGATCTCCTACGGCCTCGGCCTGCGCCGGATCACGCTCTCCTGCGGGGACGTGTACGGGCACGGCGGCATCGTGCAGGGCTTCAACAGCCAGTCCTTCACCACCCCGGACGGGCGGCGCAGCGTCGTGGTCTTCGCCAACGCCTCCAACAACGGCTCGGTGACCCAGGGGCTGATGAACACGCTGGAGCCGGCCTTCTGCGGCAAGCAGCCCGCCGCCGCCCCGCGCACGGGCTTCGCCCCGACCTCGGCCCCGGTCGGCTCGCTGCCGGTGGTGGAGGACACCCGGATCTGACCGGCCGCGCCTTCGGCCCGCGCCCGCGCCCGGCCCCGCCGTCGGGGGCGGGCACGGGCGCGGGCCGGTCCTCCGCTCAGTGCCGGGTGCCCGCCGGTCCTCCGCTCAGGGCCGGGTGCCCGGCGAGCGGGGGCCCTCCGCGCTCAGGTCGGTGAGCGCCTCGGTGAGCAGTTCGCGCGCCTCCTCGGCGCGGCCCTGCTCGATCAGCGCGGTGCCCAGTTCGGTCAGGGTCTTGGTCATGCTGTCCGGGCGGCCCACCGCCTCGAAGTGCACCAGGGCCTGCCGGTAGGCCTTCTCGGCGGCCGGCCAGCGCTTCAACGCCGCCCGGTCCAGGCCGAGTTCGTGCGCGGTCATGGCCGCGAGCAGGTGGATCAGCGGCGAGGACCAGCGCTCCACCAGGTCCAGCGCACCGGCCAGGGCCCGGCGGCGCGACTCCACCGCCTCCTCCGCCCGGCCGGACTCCCGCAGGCAGTTGGCCGCGCCGCGCAGGGTGACCAGCCGGCCGATCATCGCCGAGCGGCCGGCGACCTCGGCGAAGGCGTCCGCCGCCCGGTGGAAGGCGTCGCTCGCCTCGCGGTGCCGCTGGAGGTAGCGCAGCCCGGAGGCGAGGTAGGTGAGCGCCCAGCCCTGCTGCTCGCGGTCGCCCACGGCGACGGCCGACTCCAGGGCCTCGGAGGCCAGCTCGATGCCGCGCTGGTAGCGGTGCAGACAGGTGACGTACGTCCAGGCCAGGTAGTTGACGTGGACCGCCTCGATCCGCCGGTCGCCGAGCGCGCGGGCGGCGTCCGCCGAGAGCTGGAACACCTCGGCCCAGATGCCCCAGCTCAGCAGCCGGTCGGAGAACCAGTGCATCGCCTCGGCGGTGTCCACCACCTCCCGGTACCGGCCGGCCCGGTACGCGTGGTGGAGGGCGGCCAGCCACTCCGGGTGCTCGTACTCCAGCCAGGCGGCGGCCTCGGTGAGGTACGCGGGCGCGGGGCCCGCGGTGTCGGCGCCCTCCGTGGCGTGGTCGGGGTCGAAGCGCAGCCCGTACGCGGCGGCCCGGCCCAGGATCCAGCGGCCGGCCCGGGTGCGGGCCTCGGCCAGCTCCTGGGCCGTCTCGTCGGCCGTCAGCCGCTCGCCCGCGTAGAGCCGCACCAGGTCGTGCAGGCGGTAGCGGTCCGGGGCGGTCGGCTGCACCAGCCCGGCGTCGACGAGCTGCTCCAGCACCAGTTCGGTGCGGGCCGCCGGCCGGCCCGCGTAGGCCGCGGCCAGCTCCGCGGTGAAGTCGGCTCCGGCGGTCAGCGCGCAGCGGCGCAGGACGAGCCGGGAATCGGCGGGCAGCCGCCGGTAGGACAGCTCGAAGGCCGGGCGGACGGCCAGGTCGCCGGTCTCCAGCAGGTCCAGCCGGCTCTCCTCGGCGGAGAGCTGGCGCACCAGGTGCGCGACCGGCTGCTGGGGGCGGGCGACCAGCCGCTGCCCGGCGATCCGCAGCGCGAGCGGCAGGTAGCCGCAGAGCCTGGCCAGTTCGGCGGTGGCGTCGGGCGCGGCCTCGATCCGCTCGCGGCCGGCGATCCGGGCGAGCAGGGCGGCCGCCTCCACCGGGGACAGCACGTCCAGGCCCAGCCGGTGCACCGACTCCAGGCCGGGCAGCACGTTGCGGCTGGTCACGATGGTCACGGCCGGCCCGGAGCCGGGCAGCAGCGGGCGCACCTGGCTCTCGTCGGCGGCGTCGTCCAGCACCAGGACCAGCCGCCGCTCCCGGACCAGGGCCCGGTAGAGGCCGGCCCGCTCCTCCGTCCCGGCGGGCACCGCGGCGTCGTCGACGCCCAGGGCGCGCAGCACCTGGCCGAGCGCGTCCCGGGCCGACAGCGGCTGCGGGGACATGCCGCCGAGGTCCAGGGAGAGCTGGCCGTCCGGGAAGCGCGGGGCCAGGGCGTGGGCGGCGTGCAGCGCGAAGGACGTCTTGCCGAGGCCGGGCTGACCGCTGATCAGCACCACCCTGGGGTGGGCGGGGTGCTCGTCGTCGGCCAGCTCGGTGAGCAGCGCGAGGGCGTCCTCGCGGGCGGTGAAGTCGGCGATGTCGCGGGGCAGCGCGAGGGCGCTCTGACCGGTCTCGGCGAGGACCGCGGCCGCCTCCTCGGCGCGGGGCGCCTCCCGGTCGGCGGCGGGCCTGCGCGGGGCGGCGCGACGGGGCCGGGCGGGGTTCGCGGTGGCGGCGGACCGCACCCCGCGCGGGCGTCCGGACTGCGCGGCCCGGTCCAGTTCCTCCGCCCGCGGCCCGTCCAGTCCGAGGGCCTCGGCCAGGGCCCGCACGGTGCGCCGCTGCGGCCCGCGGGTGCGGCCGCGTTCCATGTCCCCGAGGGCCCGCAGGCTGACCCCGGCCGTGGCGGCGAGCTCCTCCTGGGTCAGGCCGGCCGCCACCCGGTGTCCGGCCAGCAGACGGCTGAACTCGCTCGCGTCCGTGCCCGTGCCGCCCCCGGCCGCCATGCCCCGCCCCCACTCGTTCGGTCCTGCGCAGTTCCGCACTTCTGCCTGGAGTCGCCTCCGACGGATCCCCCAGGCAGAAGTATGCCCCGGCGCGGGAGTTCCTCCTAGCCGACCGTCTTTCAGAGCATCTTCCCAGGTCAGGGTGGGTAACCTGGGCGGGCCGAGCGGGCGGGAGGCGGTGGCCCGACGGGGGAACCGCCGATAGTTCCGCCTGTGGTTCCGCTGGTCGAACAGCGGGCTTTCGCCGCCGCGAGGAGGCGCGGCCGGCCCGAGCGGGGCGGGGGGCGTGGGCGCGCGGGCGGACCGAGCAGGACACGGGACGGCGCGCGGCCGGGCCGAGCGGGGCACGGCACGAAGGAGCGCGGCCGGGCGCGGCGCACGGTGCGACCGGCTCAGGCCAACCGTCGCTCCGCCCCGCCCCCGGCGGTCCGCCCGAGAGAATCCAGCAGATCGGCGAGCAGCACACGGGAACGGGCCTCCCCGAGCCGGTCACCGACAGCACGACCGAGTCCGACGGCAAGCCAGAACCAGGGCGAGGGCAGCGCGCGGGCAGGCCGAGTAGGACGCGGGGCAGCGCGCGGCCGGGCCGAGCGGGGCACGGAACGGAGCAACGTGGCCAGGCACGTCGACCGGCTCAGGCCAGCCGTCGCTCCGCCCCGCCCTCGGCGGTGCGCCCGAGGGAGTCCAGCAGATCGGCGAGCAGCCCGTGGGAGCGGGCCTCCAGGGCCTGGTCGCCGACGGCGCGGCCGAGGGCGACGGCGAGCCGCGCCGAGGAGAGGGCGGCGTCCCGGCGGCCGAGGGCGTGCAGCGCGCGGGCCCGGCTGTGGGTGGCGAGGACGGCCTCGGCGCCGCCGGAGCGGGCGGTGGCGATGCGCACCGCCTCGTCCGCGTGGCGCAGGGCGGGCCCGGGATCACCGGCCAGGACCAGTGCGTCGGCGAGGCCGGTGAGCGCGCGGACCAGCAGGTGCCCGGTGGCCGGGGTGCGGGCGGCGGCCACCAGGTCGCCGAGCATCGGCACCGCCCGCTCGTAGCGGCCGACCCGCAGCAGGGCGGCGGCCACCCGGCTGCGGCAGTGGTGGCGCAACGCCACGTCGCCGGTCCGGTCGGCGGCCTCGACGGCACGCTCCAACTGGTCGGCGGCGGTGCGGTGGGCCGCGCGGGCGACGTGCAGCACGGCGAGGTCGGTGGCCAGCCGGGCGATCGCGGCCTCGTTGCGGTCCGAGTGCGCGGCGCTCAGCCCGGCCTCGACCACGGCCCGCCAGTGGGTCCGGTCGTGGCCGGTGGTCTCGTACAACAGGCTGGCGCGGTGGGCGAGTTGCCAGGCCGCGCTCAGCCGCCCCTGCTGCTCGGCGCAGAGCACGACGGCGCGCAGGGCGCTCTCCTCGCGGCGGAACCAGTCCGCCGACCGCGCGCTGCCGCCGGCCGCCGCGTCCTCGGCCGTCCAGCCGGCGGTGACGTCGAGGTAGTGGGCGATCAGCCGGTCGAGGGCGAGGAAGCGTTCGTCGCAGCCGAGTTCGACGGCCTGTGCGGCGGCGTGGCGGCGCACCAGCTCGCGCCGGACGTACCGGCCGGGCGTGGTCTCCTCCAGCAGGTGGACGGCGTCGAGCCGGGTCAGCAGGGTGCGGGTGGTGGCGGGCGGGAGGTCGGCGAGCGCGGCGGCGGTGTCGGCGCCGATCTCCGCACCGGGGTGCAGGCCCAGCAGGGTGAACAGCCGGGCGGCGGCGGGCGGCAGCGTGCGGCAGGTGCGGTCCAGCGCGGTGGTGAGGCCGACGGGGCCGCGGGCGGCGCCGGTTCCGGTGCCGGAGAGGGCGGACAACCCGGCCTGCTCGTCGGCGAGTTCGGCGGCGAGGTCGGCCGGGGACCAGTCGGGTCTGGCGGCCAGCCGGGCGGCGGCCAGGCGCAGTGCGAGCGGCAGGTGGTCGCAGCGCTCGGCGAGTTCGGCGACCGCCTCCGGTTCGCCGGCGGTGCGTTCCGCACCGAGGGTGCGGGCGAGCAGTTCGGCGGCCTCGGCGGGGTCGAGCGGGCCCAGCGGCAGCGGGATCCCGCCGGTGTGGACCAGCAGGTGGCGCAGCCGGTTGCGGCTGGTGACGATCGCGACCGGGGCGGGCTCGCTGTCGGTGGCCGGCGGATCGGGCAGCAGCGGGGCGAGCTGTTCGTACGAGGCGGCGTCGTCCAGGACGACCAGCATCCGCCGGCCGGCGATGAGTTCGCGGTAGCGGCGGGCGCGGTCCGCGGGTTCGGCGGGCAGGGCGTCCGGGGCGACGCCGAGGGCGGTGAGGAACTCACCGAGGACGTCGGCGGGTTCGCGCGGCCCGTCCTGGTCGAAGCCGCGCAGTTCGGCGCGGAGGATGCCGTCCGGGAAGTACGCGTCGCCGCGCCGGGCCGTCCAGTGCCGGACCAGGCTGGTCTTGCCGACCCCGGCGGGGCCGGTGACCAGGATCGGCCGGCCGTCCCGCGCGGCAGGCAACTCCTGGTCCAGTCGGTCGAGTTCGGCGACGCGTCCGACGAAGCGGCGGTCGGCGGCGAGCCGGGCGCCGGATCTCTCGCCGGCCCGGCGGAGTTCCGGTCCGAGTGGCCCGGTGAGCCGCGCCACCGCGCGCTCGTAGCGCTCCCGCGCCTCGGCGCCGCGCCCGTCCTGCTCCAGGCAGCGCACCAGCCGGGCGGCCAGCGACTGCCGGGCCGGGTGGGCGTCGGCGGCCTCGGCGAGTTCGGCGGCCAGTTCGCCGCCCCGGTCGGCCCGGAGCAGGCCGTCGGCCAGCCGCTCCAGGGCGCGCAGCCGCAGGTCGGTCAGCGCCGGGAGGGCCCGCTCGCGCAGCAGCGCGGAGCCGCAGTCGGCGAGCGCCGGGCCGCGCCACAGGTCCAGCGCGGCCCGCAGCACGGGCAGTGCCGGGTCCCTCGGCGCGCCGCCCACCGGCGGAACGACCGGCGGAACGACCGGTACGACCGGAGCGGCGGACCCGGCAGGCTCCGGGGGCAGGACGCCCGCCCGCTCGCAGAGCCGGCCGAAGCGCAGCACGTCGACCCGGTCGGGCTCGCCCGCCAGCAGGTACCCGGGGCCCCGGGTGCCCAGTTCCAGCCCGGTGCCGTCCAGCAGGTGGCGCAGGGCCGCGACGTGGCCCTGGAGGGCGGCCCGCGCGGTGGGCGGCGCACAGCCCTCCCAGACCAGTTCGATCAGCTCCTCGGTGGCCACCGTCCGGTTCAGCCGGACGGCGAGCGCGCTCAGCAGCGCCCGGCGCTTGGGCGCCGAGGGCGTCACCACCGTGCCGTCCTCCCGCCGCACCACCACCGGTCCGAGCAGATCGATGTGCACGCGCCCCTTCTCCTCCCCCGCCGACGACGTCCCGGCGTCCGAGGATAGGGCCGACCGGCCGCCGGGCGCCCGGCCTGCCCCCGGCCCGGGCGCCCGGCGATCACGGCCGGTCCGCCGAGGGCGGGAGCGGCCGTCCGGATCCGGCGGACCTCGCGCCCGCTACTACACTGCTCCCTTTCCGGGGCCGCACGGCCCGCTCGGGGGGCGGCGCGGTGTGGTGCGGCGAAGTGGGGAGTACTGGTGCGGATTCGGCTGCTCGGGCCGGTGGAGCTGAGGGTCGGGGCGGACGGCTTCGCGAGCGTGGCGGGCGCGCAGCGGCGGGCCGTGCTGGCCCTGCTGGCGCTGCGGCTGGGGCACCCGGTCAGCGTGGACCAGCTGTGCGAGCTGCTGTGGGACGAGCAGCCGCCGGCCAGCGCGCGGGCCGCCGTCCAGGGGCACGTCGCCGCCCTGCGGAAGGTGCTCGCCGGCTCGCCGTTCGAGCTGCACACCCGGGACTCGGGCTATCTGCTGACCGGCCCGGCCGGTGCGGTCGACGCGCTGCGCTTCGAGCAACTCGCCGTGTCGGCAGGTGAGTTGATCGAGTCGGGCGAGGGCCCCGAGGCGGTCGCTCCGCTGGAGGAGGCGCTACGGCTGTGGCGCGGCGAGGCGCTGGCCGATCTGCCCGACACCCCGTTGCGCGCCGCCGCGGTGGACCGGCTGGAGCAGGCGCGCACCGCGGCCCTGCTCGCCTGGGCCGGGCTGCGGCTGAGCCAGGGCTCCGGGGCGGCGGCCGTGCCGCTGCTGGAGCGGGCCGTGCGCAGGGACGGGCTGCGCGAGGAGCTGGTGGCCCTGCTGGTGCGCTGTCTGCACCAGGCGGGCCGGCCGGCCGAGGCGCTGACCGCCTACCACCGGGCCCGGGTACGGCTGGACGAGGAGCTGGGCATCCACCCCGGTCCGGCGCTGCGCGCGGCGCTCGCCGAGGTGCTGGCCGACGACCGCGCGGTGGAGCCGACGGCCGCCACCGCCCCGGCCGCCCGGCCGGCCCCGCACCCCTCGGCCGCACCGCGCCAACTCCCCAGGCGTCACCCCGACTTCGTCGGGCGCGTCCCCGACCTGGCCCGCCTCGACCGGGCCTGCTCACCGGGCCGCGCGGGCGGCGGCCGCGCCGGGGGCGGCCCGGTGCTGGTGGTCGGCCCGGCCGGGGTCGGCAAGAGCGCGCTGGTCACCGCCTGGGCGCACCGGGCCGCCGACCGCTTCCCGGACGGCCTGCTGCACGCCGAACTGCGCGGCCTCGGCGCGGACCCTGCGCGGCCCGAGGACGTGCTGGCCGGCTTCCTGCGCGCGCTCGGCGTGCCCGAGGGCGCCGTCCCCGCCGGGCGCGCCGCCCGGGCCGCGCGCTACCGCGAACTCACCCGGGGCCGGCGGCTGCTGGTGCTGCTGGACGACGCCGCCGACGCCGACCAGGTCGCCGACCTGCTGCCCGAAAGCCCGGAGAGCACCGCCGTGGTCACCAGCCGGTCCTCGCCGGAGGACCTGGTCGCCCTCGACGGAGCCGCCCTGCTGTGCCTGACACCGCTGCCCGAGGACGACGCCCTGCACCTGCTGGAGCGCGCCCTGACGCCCGAGCGGCTGCGCGCCGAGCCGGAGGCCGCCGCCCGCCTCGCCGGGCTCTGCGACCACCTGCCGCTCGCCCTGCGGATCGCCGCCGCCCGGCTGGCCGGCCGTCCGGACTGGACGGTCGCCGAGCTGGTCGCCGAACTCGCCGACGAGCGGACCCGGCTGGCCGTCCTGGACGCCGACGGCACGCTCTCCGTCCAGGGCCGACTCAAGCTGACCCATCGTCAGCTCTCGGGCGAAGCAGCCGAACTGCTGGCCGCCCTGGCCGTCCACCCCGGCCGCGAGGTGGACGCCCCGGCGAGCGCCGCGCTGCTGGCCGCCGACACCGCCACCGCCCACCGGGCCATCGGCGAACTGGACGCCCACCACCTGCTCACCGGCACCGCCCCCAGCCGCCACGCCCGCACCGACCTGGTCCGCCTGTTCGGCGCCGAGCTGCTCGCCGAGCGGCCCGGGCGGCACCGGCGGCTGCTCCGCGAGCGCCTGGCCGACTACTACCTCGCCGCGCTCCAGCACTGCGGCTCCTTCCTCGACCCCGGCCAGGAGGACACCGGCCCCCCCGCCCATCCCCCGCGCGCCGTACCGGCCGCCGCCGACATCCGCACCGCGCTCGACTGGTTCGACGCCGAGGAGCCCGCGATCAGCGCGCTGATCGCCTCCGCCGACACCGACCCGGACCGCGCCTGGCGGCTCGCGCTGACCTGCGGCTCGCTGTACTACGGCGCGAGCCGCTTCTCCGACTGGCTCGGCTGCGCCCGTACGGGGCTGGAGGCGGCCGAGCGGTGCGGCGATCCGGTCGCGGTCGCGCTGCTGCTCCACTGCCGGGCGCAGGCCCTGGTGGCGCTGGAGCGCCGGGCGGAGGCGGCGGAGGCGGCGCACCGGGCGGTGGCCACCGTCGAGTCCGTGGCCGGGCCCGGGGCCGGGTCCGTACGCGTACGGGCGCTCGCCACGCTGGCGCTGGTCACCGCGATGCTCGGCAACTCCGCCGAGGCGCGGCGGCTGGCGGCCTCCGCGACGTTCCTCGCGCTGGAGTACGGCGACCGGCGGCGGCTGGTCGACGCCAAGGTGCACCAGGGCTGGGTGAGCCTGGCCGTCGGGGACCGGGAGGGCGCCCGGAGCCTGTCCCGGGAGGCCCGGGAGCTGCTGCCGGCCACCCCGGTCACCCAGGTGCACCTGTGGTCGCTGCTGACCGAGGCGCAGGCCCTGCCGCCGACCGTCCGCGACGAGGCCGCCGACCTCGCCTGGCACCGGCTGCTCGCGGCGTGCCAGGAGGCCGGACTGCTGTACCTGCACGCGGTGGCCGAGCAGTCCTACGCGGCGCACCTGTCGGCCCGTGGCCGGGGGCCCGAGGTGGGCGGGCGGCTGCGCTCGGCGCTGGACCGGTTCCGCTCGGTCGACCGCCAGGCGGGCTACCTGAGCGAGTTCACCATCGGCCTGGAGGACGCCCTGGACCTGCGGACCGGCCGGCGGCCCACGGAGGACTGAACCGCGCCCCGCCGAGGCGGCCCCGGCCCGGTCAGCGGGCGGCCGAAGCGGCCCCGGGCTCCGCCGGGGCGTACCCGTGCTCCGCCGCCAGCACCGGGCGCAGCGCCCGGATCGCGTAGAAGTTGCGGGACTTGACCGTCCCCGGCGGCACCCCCAGCCGGGCCGAGGTGTCCAGCACCGAGCGGTCCTTGAGGTGGAGTTCGACCAGCACCTCGCGGTGGTGCTTCTGCACCCGGCGCAGTGCCAGCGCGATGTCCCGGGCCACCACCACCCGCTCGTACGGGTCGTCGGCGGCCGGCCGGTCCTCCACCGGCTCGCCGAGCACCTCCTGGGCGCGGGCGGCGGCCCGCCGGTAGTGGTCGATCGCGATCCGCCGGGCGACGGTGAACAGCCAGGGCTGGCTCGCCTCGGGCCCGGCGGCCAGGGCCTCCGGGTTCTGCCAGGCGCGCAGCAGGGTCTCCTGGAGGATGTCCTCGGCCTTGCCGCGGTCCCCGCCGGTGGCCCGCATCAACGCGCGCAGCAGGTATCCGCCGTGCAACCGGTGGATCTCGGCCAGCGTCTCGGGGTCGAGGGTCGGACGGGCCGGGGCCGCGGCGGTCACCGGCGCGTCCGCCTGGTCCCCGGACGGCGAGGCCCCGGACGGCGTGGCCCCGGGTGACGAGGCCCCGGACGGCGGGGTGACGGACGTGGGCTGAGCGACGGACGGCTTCGACACGCGCTACCTCTCGGATCGGGCAGGGGGCGCAGCACGGGCAGGGCACGTTGGACACGGGCAGGGCATGCTGGGCACCGGCCGGACATCCCGGCGGTGGCTGTGACAGCACCCTGCCGGAGGCCGCCAAGTCCGCACCAAGGCCGCGCCAACGCCGGCCGCCCGGGGCACTCCACCCGGCCCGGGGTGCCGCCGTTGGCGGGGGCGGGCCACCGTTGGCCGTTCGTTAGCGGCCGTGAGCCGCCGCGCCCGCGCCGTCGGCCCCGGGCGTCGTCAGCCTTCGTTGAGCTCCCGGACCAGCTCCTGCACCCCGTCCTCGCCCCGGTGCTCGATCAGCACCGCGACCCAGAGCGCCAGCCGCTGCCGCTCGGCCACCGGCCACTCCGGTGCCGACGGGTGCTCGTCCACCACCAGCGCCCTCGCCACGCGGAGGAGCACCGGCGCGGGCCGGGGCCGCCACCGCCGTTCCGGCGCCGCGCGCAGGGCCAGCCGCCGGGCGACGGCGATCACCTCCTCGGCCGTCCCTTCGGGCACCGCCAGCCCGGCCGGCCCGGCCGGCCCGGCCGGCCCGGCCGGGCCGGCCGGCCCGGCCGGCCCGGCCGGCCCGGGCGGGTCGGGCAGGTCGGGCAGGTCGGGCGCCCCGGCCCGTACCAGGCCCGCGACGAAGTCCCGCGCCTCCGACGCGTCCGCCGCCATGCCGGGCCCCTCCCCGGTCCCGTCCACGGGACTCACGCTCCTTCCGGCTCGGTGGCACTCGGCGGGCGCCGGGTGCCACCGGACGACGGTATCGATCGGCGGCCGGTCGGGCGGAGGGTTTTCCCCACGCGGCCCCTCCCGATGCGACGGGGCGCCCTGCGCCCCGTCCTGCTCAACGGGCCTCCCGCCGTTGCCGGTTCAGCGAACCGGAAGGGCTCCTTCAGCCGCGGGGCCCGGCCGGGCCCCGGGTGCCGGTCCGGCCGCCGCGTCGTCGGTCCCCTCTGCCACACTGTCCGCCGGACACGGCCGAGGACGAACCGAGGGGGCTCTCGATGACGGCGCTGTGGATACCGCCGGTGTACGAGGACACGGAGACCTGCGTCGAGCTGCTGCGCACGTACTTCACCAGGCCGCGGGCGAAGGGCGACGCGTACTACTCCGGCGCCCACTTCGAGCGGCTCGCCGGCGGCGGCGACCGCCCGGAGACGGCGGACCGCTTCACCGCGGACGACCTGGTCGCGATCACCATGCTGAGCGTCTCGGTCAAGCCGCACGGAGCGGTCGAACTGCTCACCGACCCCCAGGGGCACTGGCACCGGCTGCTGTCCGCCATCCCCCGCGACGCCCGGCTGGAGGACCCGGCCAGCGCCCCGCTGATCGCCCCGGGAGGGCCGGCCTCGGAGCTGTGGGAGCGACTGGCGAACCCGAGCGGCACGTACCCGGACAAGCCGGACGGGGGCGGCCCGGTGGTCGCGGGCAAGCTGCTGGCCCGCAAGCGGCCGCACCTGGTGCCCGTCTACGACATCCGGGTGAAGTCCCTGTTCCGGCGGCCGAAGGTCGACAACGCCTTCTGGTCCTCGCTGGCCGAGGCCCTGCGCGCGGACGGCGGGGCGTTCCACGCCCGGCTGGCGGAGCTCCGCACGAAGGCCGGGATCGGCGAGGACATCGGCGTGCTGCGGGTGCTGGACGTCATCGCCTGGATGCACCAGGGCGAGGTCGGGCAGGCGGCCGCCGGGTAGCGGCGCCGGGGCCCGGGGGCCGTCGCGGCCCCTTGCCCGGTCACCCGCATCGGCGCCGCGAAGTGGCAGGCCCGGGCCGTCTGCCCAAGGCTGGGCCCGGGGGTCCCGCCGGAGATGGGTACGGTGCCGATGTTCGATACGAGCTTTGCCTTCCCGCGTTCGCTGGAGAAGCCGGTCGCCGGAGCCCGGGGCCGGGTGGCGGTGATCGGGGCGGGCGTCGCCGGGCTGGTGTGCGCCTACGAGCTGCAGCGCCGCGGGTTCGACGTCGTCGTCCACGAGCGGGCCAACCGGCCGGGCGGCCGGGTGCGCACCCACCGCTTCTGGGACGGCACCCATGTCGACCTCGGCGCCATGCGCATCCCCGGCAACCACCACTGCGTGCTGCACTACGTCTCCCGGTTCCGGCTGGCGACCCGCCCGTTCGTCAACGCCAACCCGCGCGCCTACTACCACCTGCGCGGGCGCCGGGTCCGGGTGCGGGACGTGGCGGCGCTGTTCCCCGCCTACGACCTGCGCCCGGCCGAGCGCCGGCCCCCGGGCCCGGTGCTGGACCACCTCCTCGGCTCGGTGTGGCGCACCCTGACCGTCGAGCAGCAGCGCCGCACTCTGGAGGGCCACTGGGACGACCCGGCGCTGGAGCGGGCGGCCTCGGTGTCGCTGTGGCAGTTCGTCCACGAGCACCTGTCGCAGGACGCCTGGGACCTCATCGGCCACGCCAGCGGCCTCGCCCACTACGAGCAGTCCTCGCTGCTGGAGGTGCTGGTCGACTACTTCGGCCTGTTCCACCGGGGGCAGGTCGAGCTGGTCGACGGGATGGACGCCCTGATCCACGCCTTCGTGGGCGCCCTGCGCCCGGGCACGCTCCGGCTCTCCACCCAGGTCGAGGAGCTGACGCTCACCACGGACGGCGTCCGGCTGCGCGGCCGGCGGATCGGCACCCGGTTCCAGGAGGACGTCGACTACGCGGTGTGCTGCGTCCCCGCACCCGCGCTCGACCGGATCACCATCACCCCGGGCCTGCCGCACGCCCAGCGGCACGCCGTCCGCGGCATCAGCTACGCGAGCAGCATCAAGACCGTCCTGCACCTCACCCGCCGCCGCTGGGAGCTGGAGGACGGCATCCACGGCGGCGGCAGCTTCACCGACCTGCCGATCCAGCAGTGCTGGTACCCGTCCGACAACGCGGTGCGGGTGAAGAAGGACGGGGTCAACGGAAGCTCCGGCCCTCGCTGGGCGGTGCGCGACCCGCTGCGCTCGGCCGAACCGACCGCCCTGCTCGGGGCGTACCTGTGGGGCGCCAACGCCCGCCGCTTCGCCGCGCTGGAGCCCGCCGACCGGGACGCCCTGGTGCTGGAGTGCCTGGAACGCCTCCACCCGGGTATCACCGGGGACGTGGACGACATCGTGCACTGCAACTGGGACGTGCAGACCGGCATGGGCGGCGGCGCGTTCGCCCATCTGACGCCCGGGGAGCACAGCCGCTACCTGGCCGTGCTCGGCTCCCCCTACCCGGTGGACCGGCCCCGGGTCTTCTTCGCCGGCGAGCACCTGTCCGGCGCCCACGCCTGGTGCCAGGGCGCGGCGCAGTCCGCCCTGGGCACGGTGGGCGCGCTGCTGGAGCGGGCCGGGCACTCCGAGGTCACCACCCGGGTGGGGGCGGTGTGACGGACGGCGGGGCCGGCGGGCCGCTGGGACGGGCCGAACTGCTCGCCCCGTTCCGGCCCGGCCGCGGCGAACTGGTCGGCATCGAGGTCGAGTGCGGCCTGGTCGACCCGGCCACCGGGCTGGCCGCCCGCTACTTCGGCGAGCGCGGCGTGCTGGCCGTCCTGGAGGCGGTGCTGGCCGGGTGGGGCGGCGAGCGCCAGGAGGACGCCGGCCGGCTGACCGGCGTCCTGCTGCCGGACGGCAGCCAGATCACCCTGGAGCACGGCGGCCAGATCGAGTACTCCTCGGCCCCCGTGCCGTCGGTGGCCAAGGCGGTGGACGACCTGCGCGCCGCCCTGGAGCGGCTCGCCGAACTGGCCGGCCGGTTCGGCCTCGCCCTGCTGCCGGGCGCCAACCTGCCGTTCGACCGGCTGGCCGACATGCGGTGGGTCCCGATGACCAGGGGCGCCATCATGCGGGACTACTTCGACGGGCTCGGCGAGCCGGGCAGCCGGGCCCGGTACGTCATGGCGCTGTCGCTGTCCACCCAGGTCACCCTGGACTACCTCTCCCCCGCGGACCTCACGCGCAAGCTGCGCACGCAGATGGCGGCCGCCCCGGTGGTCTCCGCACTGCTGGTCAACTCCCCCATCCAGGAGGGGAGTCCGAGCAGCGGACTGCTGTCCCACCGGTGCTGGGCCTGGTTGCGGATGGATCCGCGCCGGGGCGGCGTGCTGCCGCCCGCGCTGCGCCCGGACGTCACCGCCGAGTCCGTCGCCGACTGGGCGCTCGACCTCCCGCTGATCCACTACCGCACCCCGGACGGCCGCTACCACCGCGCGCCCGACCGCACCTTCGCCGAACTGCTGCGCCACGGCTACGACGACGGGTCGTGGCCGACCCCGGCGCACTGGGCCGCCCACCTGAACCAGATCTGGACCAACACCAGGGTCCGCAACACCCTGGAGCTGCGCGCCTCGGACGGCCCGCCGTACCCGTTCGTCCCGGCCGTCCCGGCGCTCTGGACCGGGCTCACCTACCACCCGGAATCCTGCGCCGCCGCCTGGGAGTTGCTCGGCCACTACACGCTCGACGACCACCGGGCGGCGCTCGCCGCGCTGCCCGCGCTCGGACTGGCCACCCGGCTCGGCGGCGATCCGGTGCGCCCGCTGGCCGCCGAACTGCTGCGGCTGGCCCGGGCCGGCCTGGCCGCCCGGATCGCGGCCGGCCTCGAACCGCCGCACGTGCTCGGGTACCTGGACCCGCTGGACGAGATCGTGGCCACCGGGCGGACCTTCGCCGAGCAGTGCCGCGAGCGCTGGCACGGCGAGTTCCGCCACGACCCGGCCCGCTACGTCGCCGCGTACCGGGTCTGAGCGGCCTCGCGCACCGCGTCCGAGCGGCCTCGCCGACCGCCGCGGACCCGGGCCGGGCCGCTCCGCGAACCGCCGCGTCAGCAGATCGTCAACGGGGTGTCAGCAGCCCGTCAATCCGGGGCCCGGCCGGCGCGCGGGGGCGGAAGCTGGACGCATCACACCTGCAGGACCCGCAGGTCGCACCGGAGGTGAACCGCATGTCCGTCCCCGCCGCGCTCCATTCCGCCCTCCCCGGCGTGCGCCGCCACGGCCGCGGCCTGCGCGCCGCGTGCGCCCGGGTGCTGGAGCGGCTGGCCGCCAGCCCGCTCGACAACTCCGTGCTCGGCGCGCTGGGCGCGCCCCGCCCGGCCGGGAGCGGCGGCACCCGGAGGCCGGGCTCCGCCTGACCAGGGACCCGGAGGCCTGACTCCGCCTGACCAGGCGTCCGCCGCCGGGCCGGCCCGGCGGCGCGGCCATTCGGCGCAGCGCTCCCCCGCACGGCACGGCCCGGGCCCGGGAAGCGCGCCTATGGTGGGCGAATGACCGATCGCCGGACCGCCCGGCCCGCTGTCGCCCGCGTGGGCCACCTCGTCGCCGCCTTCGCCTTCGCCGTCTGCATGGCGGGCACCACCCTGCCCACCCCGCTCTACGGGCTGTACCAGGACGAGCTCGGCTTCTCCGAGCTGACGGTGACGGTCGTGTTCGCGGTCTACGCCTTCGGCGTCATCGGGGTGCTGCTGCTCGTCGGCAACGTCTCCGACACCGTCGGGCGACGACCCGTACTGCTCTGCGGGCTGGCCTGCTCGGCCGCCAGCGCCGTCGTCTTCCTGACCGAGGACAGCGTCGCGACGCTGTGCCTGGGCCGGCTGCTGTCCGGGTTCTCGGCGGGCCTGTTCACCGGCACCGGGACGGCGTACGTGCTGGAACTGGCTCCCCCCGGCCACCGGGCCCGCGCCGGCTTCGTCGCGACCGCCGCCAACATGGGCGGGCTCGGCTGCGGGCCGCTGCTGGCGGGCCTGCTCTCGCAGTACGCGCCGCATCCGCTGGTCCTGCCGTTCGCCGTGCACCTCGGGCTGCTCGCCGTCTCCTTCGCCCTGACCCTGCTGCTGCCGGAGACCGTCGCCGGGGCCCGCCCGCTGCGCACCGCCCGGCCCGACCGGCCGAGCCTGCCGCCGGAGGTCCGCCGGGTGTTCGTGCCGGCCGGGGTCGCCGCCTTCGCCGGCTTCTCCCTGCTGGGCCTGTTCACCTCGGTCAGCCCCGCGTTCCTCGCCACCGGCCTGGGCGTGCACAACCGCGCGGTGGTCGGCCTGGTCGTCTTCACCGCCTTCTTCGCCTCCACCCTCGGCCAGCTCCTGGTACCCCGGCTCGGCAGCGCGCGGGCGATCCCGCTGGGCTGCCTGGTGCTGATCGGCGGACTGGCCCTGCTGGCCGCCTCGCTCGCCTGGGAGGCCCTCCCGCCACTGGTGCTCAGCGCCCTGATGGGCGGCGCCGGGCAGGGCATGGGCCTGCGCGGCGCGGTGGGCGAGGTCGCCGCCGCCGCGCCCGCCGAGCACCGCGGCGGCGTCCTCTCGGCGCTGTTCGTCGTCGCCTACTTCGGCATCTCGATCCCGGTCATCGGGGTGGGCCTGCTCACCGGGCCGTTCGGCCTGCCCCACGCCGGTCTGGTCTTCGCCGCCTGCATGGCGGTGCTCGCGGCCGCCTCCGGCGCCTACCTGCTGCGCCGGGCGCACGGCCACGGCTGACACCGCCCCCTCCGCGCGCGCTTGCCACCCGAGCCCGGTACCGATAGACACGACCCAGACACCTTGCGTGACCTCCGGAGGCCCCCGCCATGAGCGTGACGAGTCGGTACCGCGACGCCTGGGAGGGCTTCTGGCGCGACGCGTCCGAGGAGCCCGGCTCGGTGATCTGGGACGCGGAGCCGGCCCTCGCCGCCGAGCGCCACCTCCCGCTGTTCCGCCCGCACCTGGTCGACCCGGCGCTACCGCTCGTCGACCTGGGCTGCGGCAACGGCACCCAGACCCGCTTCCTCGCCGAGCGCTTCCCGCTCGTCCTCGGGGTCGACCTGTCCGCCGCCGCCGTCGACCTCGCCCGGCGCTGCGACCCGGCCGGACGGGCCGCGTTCACCCGGCTGGACGCCACCGACGCGGGGGCCGTGCGCGCGCTGTACGAGCGCCTCGGCGACGCCAACGTCTACGTGCGCGGCGTGATCCACCAGAGCGAGCCGGCCGACCGACCGCGCGTGGCCGAGGCCGTCGCCACCCTGCTCGGGGTGCGCGGCCGGGCCTTCGTGGTCGAGCTCTCCGAGGCGGCCAAGGGCGTGCTGGCCGACCTCGCCCGAGACCCGGCCGGCCCGCCCCCGAAGCTGCGCCCGGTGTTCTCCCACGGTCTCGCGCCCGCCGAGGTCGCGGACGCGGCGTTCCCGGCGCTCTTCCACGCGGCCGGTCTCGCCGTCCTGGCCTCCGGCGAGCTGCCGCTGACCACCACCGAGGCCGGCCCCGACGGCACCCGGATCGACCTGCCCGCCCACTGGCTGGTCGTCGGCCCGGCGGACTCCGCGGCCTGAGCGGCCAAACCGGTCTGAACGGCCTGAGCGGTCTCACCGGTCCGCGGGCCTGAGCGGTCTGAACGGCCGCTTTCGGCCATCCTCCGTGCCGGACGGAACCGCCCCCCGCGGCCGTCCCGCACCCGGTCTCCGCTGGTCAGGACCGGACCACCCGGCGCGTCCCGGAGGCCCCCTCGGCACCGGTGGCCTGGCGCGTTCGCGGGTCCACGACGACGAAGGTGTTCGAACGGTCGGGCCCCTCGTGTTTTGCTTCCCGCACCTGACAGCACAGGAGTGACGAACACATGGGATCACCCACGGCCGAGGAGTCCTCCACCCCGGCGCCACACCCCCGCCGTCCGCTGCTCCTGCTGGTCACGGAACAGGTGACGAGCTCGGTGGGGCGTCAGGTCACCGCGCTGGCCCTGCCGCTGCTGGCCATCGCCCATCTGCGCGCGGGACCGCTGGGCGCCTCGGCGCTGATGGCGATGAGCTACCTGCCCGGCGTCCTGCTCAGCCCGCTGATCGGCGTCGCCGTCGACCGCGCCCGGCTGCGCCGGATGCTGGTCGCGGTGTCCTGGCTCCAGGTGCCCGCCATCGGCAGCGTGCCGCTCGCGGCGGCGCTGGGCGGCCTGACCTGGCCGCACCTGTTCGCCGCGGCCGCGGCCTCGGGTGCCCTCGCCTCCGCCCAGGGCGTCGCGGCGCAGTCCTGCCTGCCCCGCGTGGTGCCGCCGGAGCGGCTGCTGCCGGCCAACTCCTCGCTCACCGGGGCCCGGACCATCGGTCTGATCGGCGGACCGGCCCTCGGCGGTCTGCTGGTCGGCCTGGTCGATCCGGCTCCGGCACTGCTGGTCGAATGCGCGGCCTACCTGGTCGGCGGGGCGCTGTTCCTCGCGCTGCCGGCCTCGCTGAACCGCTCGCCGCACGAGGCGGGCGGCGGAGCGCGGTCGCGCGTCGAGGCCCTGAAGGAGGGTCTGGCGGTCATCCGGCGCGAGACCCTGCTGCGCCGGCAGGCCCTGGCCGCGGCCGGGCTCAACCTGGGCGGCGGGGCCGGCGCCGGCCTGTTCGTCCTGTACGCCGACCGCGAGTTGGAGCTGCCGCCGTGGCAGCTCGGCGCGGTCTACGCCGGGTACGCCGTCGGCATGGGCACCGGGGTGCTCGTCGCGACCTCCGTCACCCGGGCGCTGGGCATGGCCCGGGCCATCCGGTGGTGCGCCGTGGGCGCCGGGGCGGCGCTCTTCCTCATCCCGGCGGCCTCCCTGGGGCTGTCCTTCCCGGTCCTGGTCCTGTACCAGCTGCTGTTCGGACTGCTGGCCACCGTGTGGTCGATCGCCATGACCACCGGGCGGCAACTCGTCACCCCCACACACCTGCTGGGCCGGGTGAACGCCTTCCTCCAGGCGGTGCTGACCGCCACCATGCCGGTCGGCGCCTTCGTCGGCGGGTGGCTCGCCGCCCGGGTCGGCATCGTGCCGGTGCTGACCGGCGCCGCGGCCGTCGCCCTGGCCGGGGCGAGCAGCCTCTGGTTCCCGCGCGACGTGCTCGCCGGGATCGAGCGGGCGGCGGTGCGGCCCGTGGGTCCGGCCGTCCCGTGACACCACGGGACGGCCGGCTCCGGCGCTACGGCTGCGGGACGTCCACCAGCACCCGGCCGTGGACCCCGGCGTCGACGTGCTCGTGGGCCTTGGCGAGGTCGCTCAGCGGGTAGCGGGCGGCGGTCGTCACCGTGAGGGCGCCGGCAGCGGCGGCGGCCGTCAGGTCGCGGGCGGCCTGCCGCTTCGCCTCGGCGGGGAAGTCGTCGCTGCCGAACAGCCGCAGCGTGACGTTGTCGAACAGCAGCGGCCAGAACGGGATCGTGGTGCGGTCGGCGCGGGTGGCGTAGGCGGCGATGACCGCGTCGTTGCGGACCACCGCGCAGTCCAGGTCGGCGTTGTCGGACAGGGCCACCTCGATCACCCGCTCGACGCCCTCCGGAGCGAACGCGCGGATCGCGGCGGCCGGGTCCGGGGCGTCCAGGGCCACGGTGTGGGCGACCGCCGCCCGGTCGACCCGCTCGGCGTCGACGCCGCGCCGCACCGTGCCGATCACGGTCGCTCCCGCCCAGTGCGCGAGCTGCGCGGCCAGCGAGCCGACCGCGCCGAGGACGCCGTGCACCAGGACCACCTTGCCGTCGACGGGCCCGTCGGCGAAGACGGTGCGGTGCGCGGTGACGCCGGGGATGCCCAGGCTCGCGCCGAGGTCGTCGGAGAGGTGGTCGGGCAGGGCGACCGCCAGCTCGGCGGGCACCACGGTGTACTGCGCGGCCGTGCCGTGGGAGCGGTAGGACTGGGCGCCGTACACCCACACCCGGCGGCCGGCCAGGCGGTCGTCGACCCCCTCGCCGACGGCGTCGACGACCCCGGCCGCGTCGCTGTGCGGGATCACCCGCGGATAGGGCATCGACGAACCGAGCCAGCCGCGCCGCTTCTTGGTGTCGCCGGGGTTGACGCCCGAGACCGTGACCCGGACCCGGATCTCGCCGGGGCCGGGCAGCGGATCGGGCAGGTCGCCGTACCGGAGCACCTCGGCGGCGGGGCCTTGCTGGTCGTACCAGGACGCGATCATCTCAGTCCTCAAGGTCGGTGGGTCTGGGCTGTACGGAAGCCCGCCCCCCGCGTGCCGGTGGCCGGACCAGCGCGACGGGGCGGATGTGTGTGGTCGGCTCACCTGTTGTCGGCGACCCCTCCGACCGCACCGTGAAGGCACCCCCTCCGCTCAGGAGAACGCGGGGGTGCCGGAGTTAGGGGATCGTGGAAATGACTGCCGTGGACACCATGCGGCGCCTTCGACCGGAGGTGCCGGACGCCGCTGTCGCCGAGCTGTGCGCCGAACTGTTCGCACTGCTGCCGCGTGCGGACCAGCGGGAGAAAGGAGCACAGTACCTGTACGGCCTGCTGACGGCCGACGGACGCAAGACCGCACGCAACATCGCCGCCCACGTCGGGGGCGGCGCGGCCGAGCAGAGCCTGCATCACTTCGTCTCCTCGTCCACCTGGGACTGGATGCCGCTGCGGGCGGTGCTGTGCCGGTACCTGGAGCGGGTGTTGCGCCCGCGCGCCTGGGTGGCGCGGCCGCTGGTCATCCCGAAGGCCGGGCGCCACTCGGTCGGGGTGGCCCGGCGGTTCGTGCCCAGCCTCGGACAGGTCGTCAACAGCCAGGAGGCGCTGGGCATCTGGGCCGTGGACGAGGAGGCGAGCGCGCCGGTGCACTGGCGGCTGATGTGCCCCGAGGAGCGCCGCGACCGGCCCGTCGCCACCGGCCGGGCGGGCTCCGGCGCGGAACACCCCACGGTCACCGACGCGGAGTGTGTCGCGGCCACCGCCCTGGAGGTGCGCGGGTGGGGGGCGGGCACCCCCCGCCCCGTCGTCGTGGACCTCCCCGACTGCGATCCGCGCGCCCTCGTGCGGCGCTTCGCCGCCGAGCGGATGCCGCTGCTGGCCGCCGTCAGCGGGACGACCCGGGTGACGATCGCCGACCCGGGCCGACTGCCCGGCGACACCGACCGGGAGGTCTCCGCCCAGCAGTTGCTGAAGATGATCCGGGCCATGCGCCGGCCGGTCGTCTGGCGGGATCCGGAGACCGGAACGGCCCGCACCAGCCTGGTGGCGACCGTCCGGGTCACCCTGTCGCCCCCGTCGCCGGCCGGCGGCGCGGGGAGGGTGCTGCTGCTCGGCGAGTGGACCGATCCGCACGGCTGGCCGCAGCGGTACTGGATCAGCAACATGATCGAGGGGACGGCGGGGGCGCTGCTGCGCCTGACGAAGCTGACGCTGCGCGCCGAGCACGACTTCGCCCGGATATCGGTGCCGGTGGGGCTCGTCGACTTCGAGGGGCGCTCCTTCAACGGCTGGCACCGGCACATCACCCTGGCCTCCGCCGCGCACGCCGTCCGCGCCCTGACGGCGGCCCCGAAACCGAGCGGACCGGCGCACGAGGAGAGCGAGCCGCGGGCCGGGGACCTGCGGACCGCCGAGCGGAGCGAGCCGTTCCCGTACGAGGGCATCACCGGCGTCAGCCGCGCGCGGGGGCGGCTCGGTGGAGTTCCTGCTTCCGCGTCAGGACGCGCCGGGTACGGTGCAGTTGGAGGGCCAGTTGCACCTCCAGTGCCTGAGCCGGTTCCTGCCACTTCTCACCGAGCAGTTCGGTGATGCGCTCCAGCCGCCGTGACACGGTGTTGGGGTGCACGTGGAGGCGTTCCGCCGCGTAGGTGGGGCTGCCGCCCGAGGCGAAGTACTCCTCCAGCGTCCTCGCCAGTTCGGTGCGCTGGAGGTTGTCGTAGTCGAGCACCGCGCCGATGGTGTGGCTGATGAAGTCGCCCGTGTCGGGGTTCTCCGACAACAGCAGCCCGAGGAAGCCGAGTTCCTGCGGCGAGGCGGTGCTGCCGACCCCGCCGAGGGCGACGACGGCGTCCAGGCAGCGCCTGGCCTCCTGGTAGATGGTGGCGATGGCCGCCGGACTCCCGGCCGGGCCGGAACTGCCCGCGGTGACCCGGCGGCCCAGCACCGAGGTCAGTTCCTTCGACAGCGCGGCCGAGGCGGCGCCCGGGTCGGTGCCCGGCAGCAGGAACACCAGGCAGTCCCCGGCCAGGGTGCGCAGCCCGCGGTGCCGGTGCGCGTACGCCGACGCCCACACCAGGGCCCGGCCCTGGATGCCTCCCTCGGGGCGGGTGGCCACCACGACGTGGGGTTCGTCCAGGTCGAGGGAGAGCCGTCGGGCGCGTTCGGCGACCTGTTCCAGCGCCGACGGGGAGCCGGCGATCAGGTCCCGGAGTAACTCGTCGCGGGCCTGGCCGTCGGCGACGGCCGCGCTGCGCTGCATCAGCAGCAGGACGGCGATGCACTGGGCGACCATGGCGAGCAGTTGGACCTGGTGCTGCTCGGCCTCCTCGGCGCCCTCGGGGTTCTCCGAGCCGGCGTCGCCCGGTTCCTCGGGCGGGAGCAGCACCAGCGTGCCGAGCATCTCCGCGCCGGCGGCCGCCGGGGCCACCCACAGGCCGCCGGGCGTGCGCATCGGCCGCCGTTCGGCGTGCGCGTCGAGCGAGGCGGTGGCGATCTCGTCCGCGACGGCCTCCTCCGGGACGGTCCCCGCCGCCGCCAGCTCCCGCCCCGCCGTGTCCCGGACGCTCAGCGGACCGCCCAGCAGCCGGCCCGCCTCGGCGGTGAGCACCTGGAGGTCGTTGCCGGCCAGCACCAGGTCGATCAACCGGCTGTGGGTGCTGCGCAGTTGCTGGGCCAGCTGCGAGGAGCTCCGCTCGCGCTCGGTGTCCTCGGCCACCTCGGCGATCTGCTGGCGGGTGCGGTCGAGCAGGCTGGCCTTCTCGATGGCGACCGAGACCAGGTCGGCCAGGGACACCATCAGCGAGATCTCGTCCGGGCCGAAGTGCCGTACGGAGCGCCCGGCCGCGTACAGCACGCCGGTGACCTCGTTGTCGCGCTGGAGCGGGACCGCCATCATGGCGCGCAGGCCCTCGGCCCGGACGACACCGTCGGTCTCCTCGGCGTGGGTGAAGGTCTCGTCGGCCAGGTAGTCGGGCGTCGAGAAGGGGCCGGCCAGCTTCATCGCGCGCAGCCCGAGCCCGCCCGTCAGGGGCATCCGGAAGCCGACGGTGATCGCCGAGGCCTGGCCGTCCGCGGCGCGCACCACCGAGCCCTCCTGTTGGGGGTCGAACAGCGCCACCCAGGACATGTCGACGCCGAACAGCAGCCGGGTGCGGCGGACGATCACCTTCAGCAGGGTGCTGAGCGTGTACGGAAGGTTCAGGTCGCGGACGGTGTCGACGAGCGCCGCGAGCCCGGCCTCGCGCTGCCGGCGGCGCTCGAAGAGGTCCCGGATGCGCAGTGAGAGGTCCCGGGCCCGTTCCAATTCGGCCAGCCGGTACGGAGCGACGCCGGCGGCCCGGGCGTCGGTGACGACTTTCTCGTAGCGGTCCGCTGGGGCCTCCGCGACCAGCAGTTCGAGCATGTCGAGCACGTCAGAAGAAGACTCAGATGCTCCCGGGATGTCCCGCACTGTGTTCGCTCCCCCCTTGAACCGAGCAAGCAGTCGACAAAATCTAGGTTGGCCCTCAGGCAGTGGTCAACCGGGGCTCAAGCCCACGGCGCAGGTGAGGGGCGTGGGCGGTGGGTGGGCCACCACCCCCCATCACCGACGTTGTCGCCCGACCACCTTCTGATGAGCGCGCTCCATGACGAGGCTGAATCCAGCGCCACAGGGTCGTGGCACGACGGCCCGCTCAGGCGGGCGGTCGCGAACGAGTATGGGGGAGAAAGATGTCTCAGGCACAGCTGGAAACGGTCGTCGCGCCCGGACCGCGTGGCGAGGACGCCCTCGGACAGATGCGGCTCGGCAGCTACCAGCGCTCGCTCGGGCGCAGCCGCGAGTCGCTCACGCGCAAGGACCGGCCCCGGGTCTTCACGATGTACGGCCGGGAGTGGGACCTGTTCCCGGAGGTCTTCGCTCCGGTCTACTCGCCCTCGACCAGGGTCGGGATCGAGTTCCTCGGCCTCGCGGAGCCGGGCTCCCACGCCGGCGGCTCCTTCCTCGAAATGGGCTGCGGCACCGGCCTGGTGGCCACGATGGCGCTGTTCTCCGGCTACGACCGGGCGGTGGCGGCGGACATCAACCCGATGGCGGTGGCGAACGCCGTGGCCAACGCCGACCGGCACGGCGTCGGCGGCCGGCTGCGCGCCGTGCACAGCGACCTGTTCTCCGGCCTGGAGCCCGACGAGCGCTTCGACGTCGTCTTCTGGAGCTCCAACTACGTGCTGGCCCCGGCCGACTACAGCTACCGCTCCTCGCACGAGCGGGCCTACGTCGACCCGGGCTACCGGGCCCACCGCCGGTACCTGGCCGAGGCGCCGCTGCGGGTGACCCCGACCGGCCGCGCCCTGCTGCACTTCAGCGACCGCGGCGACGTGCGGGCGCTGTACCGGGCGGCCGACGAGACCGGCCGCAAGCTGCGCCTGCTGGCCGCCCGCCCGGTGCGCGAGTCCGAGTACGGCGACGAGACGGTCGAGCACCTGCTGTTCGAGATCGTGCCGCGCACGGTCTGAGACGTACCCACACGGCCACCGACGACGAACACCGAGGACACACGTGCGCACGCTTCTGATCGACAACTACGACTCGTTCACCTACAACCTCTTCCACCAGCTGACCGAGGTGAACGGCCGGGAGCCGGAGGTCGTCCGGAACGACGACCCGGCCTGGCGCCCGGCGATGCTCACCGGGTTCGACAACGTGGTGGTCTCCCCCGGGCCCGGCACCCCGCACCGCGCCACCGATCTGGGCATCTCCCGCGAGGTCGTGGCCCACGCGCGGCAGCCCCTGCTCGGTGTCTGCCTCGGGCACCAGGCGATCGGGCTGCTGCACGGCGCCGAGGTCCACCGGGCTCCGGAGCCGCGGCACGGGCGGACCTCCCCGGTGCACCACGACGGCACCGGCCTGTTCCGCGGGGTTCCCGACCCGATGGAGGTGGTGCGCTACCACTCGCTGGCGGTGAGCGCGCTGCCGCCGGAGCTGGAGGCCACCGCCTGGACACCGGACGGCGTCCTGATGGGGCTGCGGCACCGGCTGCGCCCGATGTGGGGGATCCAGTTCCACCCGGAGTCGATCTGCACCCGGGACGGCACGCAGTTGCTGCGGAACTTCGCCGAGTTGAGCCGCCCGTACGCCGGCCGGCACCCGCTGCGCCGGCGCCCCCGCCCCTCCGGGATCGTGTGGCCGGTGCGGCCCGCACCGGAGCCGCCCGCTCCGGAGCCGCCGGCCCCGGAGCAGTCGACCCGGCGGCTGCGGGTGCTGGTGGAGCAGCTGCCGACGCGCTGGAACGACGAGGCCGCGTACGCCGCGCTGTTCCGCGGCCGTGACCACGCCTTCTGGCTGGACAGCAGCCGGCCCGACGAGAGACGGGGGCGGTTCTCCGTGATGGGCGACGCCTCCGGACCGCTGGGACGGGTGGCCACGGCCGACGTGTCCAGCGGGACGGTGAGCGTGCGGTCCCAGCTGGGCACCGAGGTGTCCGCGGGCGGCTTCCTCGACTGGATCCAGCGGGACCTGCGCGGCATCCGCACCGAAGTGCCGCCGCTGCCCTTCGACTTCGCGCTCGGCTGGGTCGGCTACCTCGGCTACGAGCTCAAGGCCGAGTGCGGGGGCGACGCGGTGCACCGCTCGCCGGACGCGGACGCCACCATGGTGTTCACCGGCCGGGCCCTGGTGCTCGACCACGCCACCGGGACGGGCTACCTGCTGGCGGCGGCCGAGGACGGCGTCACCGGCAGCGCCGCGGCGGCGCGGGGGTGGCTCGGCTGGGCCCGGGAGCGGTTGGAACAGGAGGCCGCGGGGCGGTTGCCCGAGGCGGTCCCCGGCGTCGGGGAGGCGTCGGGGCCCGCGGAGGGGCCCGCGGAGGGGCCCGCGGAGGGGCCGGCCGACGGGACGGCGACGGTCGAGCTGCGGCACGACCGGGCGTCCTACCTGGCCCTGGTCGAGGCCTGCCAGGAGGAGATCGCGGCGGGCGAGACGTACGAGGTGTGCCTGACCAACATGGCCGAGGTGCGGGGCCGTTACGACCCCTGGCACAGCTACCTGCGACTGCGGCGCGACCACCCGGCGCCGTTCGCCGCGCTGCTCCAGTTCGACGGGCTGAACGTGCTGAGCACCTCGCCGGAGCGGTTCCTGCGGGTCGGCGCCGACGGGGTGATCGTGTCCGAGCCGATCAAGGGCACCCGGCCGCGCGGCACGGACCCGGCCCAGGACGCGGCACTGGCCGCCGCGCTGGCCACCGACGAGAAGGACCGCGCCGAGAACCTGATGATCGTCGACCTGGTCCGCAACGACCTGGGCCGGTGCGCCGTGCCCGGCTCGGTGGAGGCCGACGACATCTTCCGGGTGGAGAGCTACGCGACGGTCCACCAGCTGGTGAGCACCGTACGGGCGCGGCTGCGGCCCGAGCTGGACGCGGTGGACTGCGTCCGCGCGGCCTTCCCCGGCGGTTCGATGACGGGCGCGCCCAAGGTGCGCACCATGAAGATCATCGACCGTCTCGAAGGCGGCGCCCGCGGCGTCTACTCCGGTTCCATCGGCTACCTGTCGCTGACCGGCGCCGCGGACTGGAGCATCGTCATCCGCACCGCGCTGATCACCGAGGACCGGGTCCGCTACGGGGTCGGCGGCGCCGTGATCGCCCTGTCCGACGCGGCCGCCGAGTTCGAGGAGACCGCAGTGAAGGCCGCGCCGCTGCTGCACCTGACGGGCGCGGTCTTCCCCGAGCGCCGGCAGGACGGCGTCAGGTCCTGACCTCCCGTACGGCGGTGCCCCCGGGGCGGGGCACCGCCGTACGCTTTCACCCGCACTCCTGCGCCGCCCGCTCCAGGTCGCGGGCCACCGACTCCAGGTCGACGCCCAGCTCCGCCAGCTCCTTCAGGACCCGGCGGCCCTCGGAGTTCGAACCCATCAGCGCCTCCCCCGCCAACTCGGTCTCCGCGGCGACCGCTTCGATCCGCCGCACGCTGAGCACGTGCGCGGTGTTCGCGCCCACCAGGGCCTCCATGTGGCGCGGGGACGGGTCCGACCACAGCAGCAGCGGGAGCTGGGCCCCCGCCGTCCTGATGACCCGCCACCAGTCCGTGCTGAGCCGGTCCTCGCGGAGCCGGTGCAGGCAGCGGGCCAGCGCGACGGCGGCGGTGCCCCGGGCGGCGGCGGCCCGTGGACCGGGCACCGCCGCCAGCCGCGCGTCGACCGCCTCGTCCAGCCGGCCGACCGGGACCCCGGCGACGAAGGTGATCTCGTGCAGCGGCAGTCCGGACACGAGGGCCCGTTCGATGCCGACGAAGAAGGCGTCGAGGAGCTGCTCGTAGCCCTCCTCCGAGTACACCGGGCCGGCGTGCACCCCGATGCCCTCGGCGAGGCAGTCGCGCGTGGCCGCCACGCCGCCCGGGTCCACGGGCAGCCGGACCAGGACGTTGGCGCGGCCGACCTGCTCGTGCAGGTCGCCGGCCGCCTCGAAGAGGTCCTCGGCGCTCGCCCCGCCGCCGACGGCGGGCGCCACCGAGACGTGCCCGGCCCGCCCGTCCGTCGCCAGGAACGCGGGGAACAGCGCGTCGCAGACACGGTGCAGCACGGCGGGCGGTCCGCCGGTGAGCACCACGCCCGCGACGAGTTCACGACGGGCAAGATGGCTCAGGACCTCGACGTCGAAGTCTGATGTGGCGTCGGCCGACAGCCACGGGGCAACTCCCTCGGCTGCCAGCTGGTGAAGCATGGCAATGGCTAACCGGCTGATCATAAGGACCAGCGTAGGGCGACTCGGCGACGCTGTGCATATCCCGGATCCGAATCTGTCAGGTCCCCGCTCGGACCGACCGTTCGGGCGCTGTCGGACCGGGCCCCGCTCCGCCGGCGGCCGTCCCCTCCATTCCCCGGATAACACCCCGCCGCCCCCCTGCGCAATATCCGGGGAAAATGTGACTTAATGCCCGTCAGGTGACTGAAAATCCGCCACCTGACGAAGTTGGGATATCTGGATGGAGACCGCAGGGCACGATTTCGCAAACTCAACGGCACGACCCCGCCTGAGCGACCACGAGAGCACTGGAGGTGCCACGTGCATAAAGTCGCACAATGGAAAACAAGGCCCGCGGACCAGCAGCCGGATTGGCCGGACGAGGAAGTTCTCCGGCAGGTCCACGACGAATTGAGGGATTCCCCGGCGCTGGTGCGCGGGGCCGATGTCCGCACGCTGCGCGGGCTGCTCGCCCGCGTCGCGGCGGGCGAACTCCAGGTGATCCAGAGCGGTGACTGCGCGGAGGACCCGGCGGAGGCGACCAGCGGCCACGTGGCCCGCAAGGGCGCGCTCCTCGACGTCCTCGCCGGGGTGATGAAGGGCCGCTCCCACAAGCCCGTCATCCGGGTGGGCCGGCTCGCCGGGCAGTTCGGCAAGCCGCGCTCCAACCCCACCGAGGTCGTCGACGGGGTCGAACTCCCGGTCTACCGCGGCCACATGGTCAACGCCCCGGAAGCCGACCCGGAAGCCCGTAGACCGGACCCCAAACGGCTGATCAGCGGCTACCGGGCGGCCTCCGACGTGACGGCTCTGCTCGGCTGGGCCTGCGACGAGGGCCCCTCCCCCGTCGAGGCACCCGTGTGGACCAGCCACGAGGCGCTGCTGCTCGACTACGAGTCGGCCATGCTCCGCCGCGAAGCGGACGGCTCGCTGCTGCTGGCCTCGACGCACTGGCCGTGGATCGGCGAGCGCACCCGGCGGCTCGACGGCGCCCACGTCGCGTTCTTCGCCGCGCTCGCCAACCCGGTCTCGGTCAAGGTCGGGCCGGGCATGACGCCCGAGCAGCTCGTCGAGCTGTGCGAGCGCCTCGACCCGGGGCACCAGCCCGGCCGGCTGACGCTCATCTCCCGCATGGGCGCCGGCAAGGCGGCCGAGCGGCTGCCCGCCCTGGTGCGCGCCGTCCACGCGGCCGGGTACCCGGTGATCTGGCTGTGCGACCCGATGCACGGCAACACCGTGTCCACCCCGCAGGGCTACAAGACCCGGTACGTCGAAACCGTCGCCCAGGAAGTCCGGGAATTCCAGGCGGCGGTCACGGAGAACGGCGGCGTGGCCGGCGGACTCCATTTGGAGACCACTCCGGACGATGTCTTCGAATGCGCACAGGACGCTTCCGAGGCCGACCGGATCGGGGACAAGTACACCAGTTACTGCGACCCGCGACTGAATCCCTGCCAGGCCGCCGACGTGGTTTCCGTCTGGCATGGCTGAGCGATCAGCCGCGGCAGCAGCCGAATAAGGAGCCGACGTCATGCAGAACGAAATAGCTCTGGTCACCGGCGCGGCCGGCGGCATAGGCGCGGCGGTGGTGGAGGCGCTCGCGGGCCAGGGGATCACGGTGGCGGCCGTCGACCGGGACGGCGACCAGCTCGACGTCCTGGTCAAGGAGTCCCGCGAGCGGGGACAGTCCGTCGTGGCCTTCGTCGGCGACGTCACGTCCAGCGCGCGGGTCGAGGCGTTGGTGGACGACGTCGAGGCGCGGCTGGGGCCGATCGACCACCTGGTCAACGCCGCGGGCGTGCTGAGGCTCGGTGAGGCCCGCGCCCTGACCGACGCCGAGTGGAGCATCACCTTCGCGGTCAACACCACCGGTGTCTTCTTCGTCTCCCGCGCCGTCGTCAACCGCATGGTCCCCCGGCGCCGGGGCGCCATCGTCACCATCGCCTCCAACTCGGCGGGCACCGCGCGCACCGAGATGTCGGCGTACGCCGCCTCCAAGGCCGCCGCGACCATGTTCACCAAGTGCCTGGGGCTGGAGGTCGCGAAGTACGGCATCCGCGCCAACATCGTCGCCCCCGGCTCCACCGACACCCCGATGCTCACGGCCATGTGGACCGACCAGGGCAGCGCCCGGGCCTCCATCGACGGCGTCCCGGAGGCGTTCCGGGTGGGCATCCCGCTGGGCAAGCTCGCCCGCCCCAAGGACGTCGCCAACGCGGTGGCGTTCCTGCTCTCCGACAAGGCCTCCCACATCACCATGCACGACCTGACGGTGGACGGCGGTGCGGCCCTCGGTGTCTGAGCCCTCCGGCCCGCCTCCCGGACCGCACCCCCGCGACCACCAGTCCCAGTAAGGAGCACCACCTGTGCCAGGCATACCTCCCATCCGTCCCTACCCCCTGCCGACGGCAGCCGACCTGCCGGCGAACACGGTGGACTGGACGGTCGACCCCGACCGCGCCGTGCTGCTGGTGCACGACCTCCAGAAGTACTTCCTCGCCGCCTTCCCGGCCGGGCAGGAGCCCGTCGAGTCGATGGTGCGCAACACCGCGCGGCTGCGCGAGCGCCTCGCCGCGCTCGGCGTCCCCGTCGCCTACACCGCCCAGCCCGGCGGGATGACCGAGGAGCAGCGCGGGCTGCTCAAGGACATCTGGGGCCCCGGCATGACGACCAGCCCCGAGGACCGCCAGGTCGTCGCCCCGGTGGCACCCGCCGACGGCGACTGGGTGTTCACCAAGTGGCGCTACAGCGCCTTCCACAACACCGAACTCCTCCAGCGGATGCGCGACGCCGGCCGCGACCAGCTGGTCGTCTGCGGGGTCTACGCGCACGTCGGCGTCCTGATGACCGCCCTGGACGCGTTCAGCCACGACATCCAGCCGTTCGTGGTGGCCGACGCCATCGCCGACTTCGGCCGGCGCCACCACCGGATGACCCTGGAGTACGCCACCGCGCGCTGCGCCTCGATCGCCCTCACGGACGACCTGCTGGCCTCGCTGCCGCTGCCCGCCGACCGCGAACCCGCCCTCACCGGAGGTGCGGTGTGACGGACGACCTGCTCGGCCGCGTCCTCGGACCGCGCCCCGGCCCCTTCGCCCTCGTCCACCGGCCCGACACCACCGGCCCGGACCGCCTCGACGTCCTGCTCGGCAGCGTCACCGAGGTCGACGCGCTGGCCGGCATCCCGCTCGGCACCACCACCCCGGCCGGCGACGGACCGCGCCAGGACGTGCTGGCACTCATCCCCTACCGGCAGATCGCCGAGCGCGGCTACGCGGCGCGCGACGACGGGACGCCGCTGCTCGCGATGACCGTCGAGGCACAGGGCCTCGTCGGCCTCGACGAGGTGCGGCTTCGCATTCCCGACGCACCCGTGCGGCTCGCCTCCGGCGGCGCCTTCGACGTCGACGACGACGCCTACGCCGAGATCGTGCGGCGGATCATCGAGGACGAGATCGGCACCGGCGAGGGCGCCAACTTCGTCGTCAAGCGGACCTTCGTCGCCGACATCGGCGACTACTCGGTCGGCGCCGCGCTGCGCCTGTTCCGGCGGCTGCTGGAGCGCGAGTCGGGCGCCTACTGGACGTTCATCGTGCACACCGGTGAGCGCACCCTCGTCGGGGCCTCGCCCGAGCGCCACGTGAGCGTGGTCGGCGGGCGGGCCGTGATGAACCCGATCAGCGGCACCTACCGCTATCCCGACTCGGGGCCCACGCTGCCCGGCGTCATGGACTTCCTCGCCGACCGCAAGGAGGCCGACGAGCTGTACATGGTCGTCGACGAGGAACTGAAGATGATGGCCCGGGTGTGCGAGAACGGCGGCAGCGTCGTCGGGCCGTACCTCAAGGAGATGGCCCGCCTCGCCCACACCGAGTACTTCATCGAGGGCCACACCACCCGCGACCCCCGGGAGGTGCTGCACGAGACCCTGTTCGCGCCGACCGTCACCGGCTCGCCGCTGGAGAGCGCCTGCAAGGTGATCGAGCGCTACGAGCCCGAGGGCCGCGGCTACTACAGCGGCGTCCTGGCGTTGATCGGCCGCGACGAGCGGGGCGGGCACACCCTCGACACGGCGATCGTCATCCGCACCGCCGACATCGACGCGCACGGCCGGATGCGCATCGGTGTCGGGGCCACCCTGGTGCGCCACTCCGACCCGCTCTCCGAGGTCGCCGAGACCCGCGCCAAGGCGTCGGGGCTGCTGGCCGCCTTCGGCGAGACGGCCCCGCGCAGGTTCGGCTCCCACCCCTCGGTGCGGGCGGCGCTGGACGGACGCAACTCGGGCCTGGCCGGCTTCTGGCTGGCGGCGGACGCGGACCGCCGGCACGGCGCGGTGCTGCTCGACGGCCGGCGGGTGATCGTGGTCGACGCCGAGGACACCTTCACGGCGATGCTCGGTCACCAACTCCGTTCCCTGGGCGCCGAGGTGACGGTACGGCGGTTCGACGAGCCGTACTCCCTCGACGAGCACGACCTGGTGGTGCTGGGCCCTGGGCCGGGCGACCCCCGGGACGCCGACCACCCGAAGATCGCGCACCTGAGCGGGGCGGTGGACACCCTGCTCGCCGAGCGCCGGCCGTTCGCGGCCGTGTGCCTGAGCCACCAGGTGCTCAGCCTGCGGCTCGGCCTGCCGCTGGTGCGCCGGGACCGGCCGAACCAGGGCGTGCAGCGGGAGATCGAGCTGTTCGGGCGCCGCGAACGGGTCGGCTTCTACAACACCTTCGCGGCCCACAGCCCCGGCACCCGCTTCGAGGCGCCCGGCATCGGCACGGTCGAGGTCAGCCGGGACCCGGTCACCCAGGAGGTGCACGCCCTGCGCGGGCCCGGGTTCCGCTCGATGCAGTTCCACCCGGAGTCGGTGCTCACCGCGGACGGGGTGCGCATCCTCGGCGACGCGCTGGGCGCGCTCGTCGGCGGGCCGCTGAGGCAGGCGGCATGAACCGGTCCGCCGTCGGGAGGCGGGCATGAGCGGGGCTCCCGTCCTCAAGGCGGCCGTGGTCTGGTGGGACCTGGCCGGGACGGGCCGGACGATCGGCTCGCTGCGGGAGTTCCTGCGCGAGGAGGCCGTCGACCGGTTCGCCCGGGTGGAGGGGCTCCGGCTGAAGTTCTGGATCTCCGACCCCGCCACCGACCGCTGGGGCGCGGTGCTGCTCTGGGAGTCGGCCGAGGCCGCCGCCCGGCCGCTGCCCGCGCGGGCCGCCGAGCTCATCGGGCGGCCACCGGCGCAGTGGACGCTGTTCGACGTCGAGGCGACCGTCGAGGGAGTGCACTCGCTGCCCCGCCTGGCCGGGTACGGGCTGGCCCTGGAGTCGCCGGCCGCGCTGGAGCCCCCGGTGCCGTGACACCCCGCCCCGATCGCCCGGGCAGGCCCACCCCCGTGGGCCTGCCCGGGCGTTTCTGCGTCCACGGGCGAGCCTCCGTCGGCGAGCGGTCGGCGTTGGTGGGAAGCGGTCACGATCCGTCGTTCGGCCGTCCGTGCAGCGCCGTGCGGCGCAGCATCACGCTCATCGCCTTGAGCGTGCCGCAGAAGTCGCTGTCCAGGTCGCGCAGGTACTCGCTCTGCGACAGCGCGGTCTCGGTCGGGCCCTCGTCCAGCGTGATGCTGAGGGTGAGGGTGAGCCGGCCCGCGTCGTCGGTGCCGATCCGGTTGCGGATCACCGAGAGGTCGGTCGCGTCCTGGTGGCGGAAGGTGATGACGCCGGCGCCCTCGTCCGGGGTGACCCGCTGGACGAGGAGGCGCTCGCCGCGCCGGCACTCGCGCAGGAAGCCGTCCGGGTAGCGCTCCACGATCCGGGAGGAGGTGATGGCCGGCACGTACAGGACGGGGTTCTCCGCCTTGTGCAGCATGGCCCGCCACAGCCCGTCCCGGGTGGGTGCCCGGTGCGTCTGCCAATCCGTCCCGTCGATGACCCGGGACCACGAAATCGTCAGCAATGGAATTCCCTTCGGTCTGCGCGGTACCAGCCGGATCGAAGTCTCGGAGAGCCGCCGGTGGCCGGCAATCGCGCTGCGGGAACTCCGTCAGATGTGCGGACGACCTGACAGGAAAACCGGTCTTTCGTTGCCGCCCGGAGGAGTTGGGGGCAGCCTCGGAAGTGAATGGCGACGCGAGAAGAAAAGGGGACTGTCGATGTCGACACGATTCGCCGGCCAGGTCGTCCTGGTGACGGGTGGCGGAGAGGGGATCGGGCGGGCCGCCGCCATCGCCTTCGCCGCCGAGGGCGCCACCGTGGTGGTGGCCGGGCGCTACCTGGAGACCCTGGACGCCACCTGCGACGTGATCGCCCGCCAGGGCGGGAAGGCCGACCGGGTCGTGGCCGATCCGTCGGGCCTGGGCGAGGACGGGGCGGAATACATCATCGCCGAGACGGTGCGCCGGCACGGAACCGTCGACGTGGCCTTCAACAACGTGACCGAACTGGGCCCCACCCAGCCCGTCGGGGAAATCTGCGAAAAGGTCTGGTCGGAAACCCTGACCGCCAATCTCACCGGTGTCTGGCTGGCCATGAAGCACGAGATCGCGCACATGGAGAAAGCCGGCCACGGCGTCATCGTGAACACCGCGAGCAACATCGGCGCGCAGGGAATGCTGCCCGGTCTCGGTGCCTACGCCGCGTCGAAGGCCGCCGTCAGCGCGCTCACCCAGACCGCGGCCCGCGAGTACGCCGACCGCGGCATCCGCATCAACGCCATCAGCCCCTGCCCGCTGGGCCGCGGGGCGAGCGTCGAGCAGATCGCCGACACCGTGCTCTGGCTGGCGTCCGACGACGCGTCGTACATCGTGGGCCACGACCTCGTCCTGGACCGCAAGACGACGGTGTGAGCCGTCCGCACGACCCCGCGGTGCCCCGGCCTGGCAGAGGCCGGGGCACCGTCGCGTGTGCGGGGCAGCACTGGTGCGCGTGCGGGGCACCGGTGCGCGAGCGGGTCAGCACCGGTGCGCGTGCGGGGCGCCGCGGGATCGTGCGGGGCACCGTCCCGGCCCGCACAGCGGGTGAAGCGGCGGGCACGCGGAAGGGCCCGGACGCGTACGTCCGGGCCCCGGCGGCGCCGCTCCGACTCAGGATCGGGCTCAGGAGCGGGCTCGGGATCGGGCTCAGGCGATCTCCAGGCCCTTGTCCCGCATCAGCGCGACGGTCGCCTCGATGGAACCGGCGTCGGAGATCTCGTGCTCCTCCAGCTCGATCCCGTACTGCCGGCTGAGGATCACCGCGAGCTCGACGAGGTCGAGGGAGTCCAGGTCCATCGTGGAGAACCCGGCGGTGATGTCGATCTCGGACACCGGGATGTCGAACTTCTCGGCCATGATCGTGGCGATGTGCCCGGCGAGCGTGCTCTCGGCGAGGGCGGTCATGGGGTCCACCTTTCGGGTCGTCTCGGCTTCGGTGCTTCGGTGCTTCGGTGCTGTTCGTGCTGTTGGTGCTGTCGGTGCTGTCGGTGCCGTTGGTGCTTCGGCCGTCTCGGCTTCGGCGCCCCGGCGGTCCCGCAGGTCGCGTCAGTTCGGGGCGACGTCGGGCCACACCAGGGCCGTGGAGCCCCAGGCCAGCCCGCCGCCGAACGCGGTCAGCAGCACCCGCTCGCCCGGGTTCAGGTCGCCGGCGGCGGCCGCGTCGGCGAGGGCCAGCGGGATGGAGGCGGCGGAGGTGTTGCCGACGCGGTCCAGGTTCACCACCGCGCGCTCGCGGGCGACGCCCAGGTCGTCGGCCACCGCGTGCAGGATGCGGACGTTGGCCTGGTGGCCGACGAGGCGGTCGACGGAGGCGCTGGGCCAGTCGAGCCGCTCCAGGAGCGCCCGCGACGAGTCGCTCATCCGCGTCACCGCCTGGCTGAACACCCGCTTGCCCTGCATGGTGAAGTAGGTCTGCGACGGGTCGGAGGGGAGGCCGCCGGAGCGCTGCCGGGAGCCGCCGCCCGGGATGGCGATCAGGTCGTGCTGCTCGCCGTCGCTGCCCAGGTCGAAGCCCAGCAGCGCGCCGGGCTCGTCGGAGCGGCCGGCCTCCAGGACCACGGCGCCGGCGCCGTCCCCGAAGATCACCGCGGTGTTGCGGTCGGCCGGGTCGAGGATGCTGGAGTAGGTCTCCGCGCCGATCACCAGCACCCGGTCCGCGACTCCGGTGAGGATCAGCCCCGCCGCGTTGGCCAGGGCGTACACGAAGCCGGCGCACACGGCGGCGACGTCGTAGGCCGGCACCCGGCCGAGGCCGAGCCGGGCGGCGACCCAGGGCGCGGTAGCCGGGCAGGGGTGGTCCGGTGTGGTGGTGGCGAGGACGACCGCGTCCACGGTGTCCACGCCCGCCGACTTCAATGCCCTGGCACCCGCCTCGACGGCGAGGTCTCCGGTGGCCGTGCCGGGCTCCACCCAGTACCGCTCGCGGATGCCGGTACGGGTGCGGATCCACTCGTCGCTGGTGTCCAGCCGCTGGGACAGCTCGTGGTTGGTGACCGCGCGCGGCGGCAGGAAGGTGCCGAGGCCCTTGAGGGCGGCGGCGGGCCGTGGGTCGGCCTCCGGTCGGTGTGGGTCGGTCATGACGGTGCCTGGCCTTTCGCTCAGCCGCGTATGACGGTCTTGGTCCGCATCAGGAAGTCGCCGAGGTAGCCGTCGTGCGGCACGCCGCGGTCCATCCAGTGGGTCGGGTGGTCGCCGAGGTACACGTTGGCGACGGTCGGGTCGTCGACCAGTTCGTCGACCAGGTCGGCGTCCCGCTCCTCGTCGCCGCTGAGGACGCCGAGGACGAGGGTGTCGCGCAGTTCGCCCGTCCCCTCGGCGCGGCTCCAGGGGGCCACCCACACGCAGGGGAAGGGCAGTTCGGCGGTGTGCCAGCCGCCCTTCAGGTCGGGCACCTCGAACACCGCCGGGCGCAGCACCGCTCCCCCGCCCGGGAGTTCCTCCACCACGCCGTCGCCGCCCAGGTGGGCCACCGTGCCTCTGGCGCGCTCCAGCAGGTGCCGCTCCAACGCCCGTGCCCGGTCGACCGGCTGGACGGGCAGCGCGGACTTCTCGTCCTCGGCGGGCAGGCTGGGCAGCGCGCCGAGGCGCTCGGCGAGGGCGCGGGCCAGCGGCGCCGGGTCCCCCTCGACCAGGACCGCGGTGGCGTCGACGCACTTGACGCCGCCGTGGTGGGCGATCGAGTCCACGATCATGTCCAGGCGGGCGCGCCAGTCGGCGCCCTCGGTGACCAGGATCTTGGTCCGGCCGGGGCCCTGCACCAGGACGGTGGGGTCGGCGGCGTACTTGCGCACGACGTCGTCGCCGCCGTACACCAGCGCCAGGTCGGCGCCCAGCAGCACCTCGTCGGCCGTCGCGTGGTCGGTCGGCAGCAGCGCGACCTGGTCGTCGCCGAAGCCGCTCGCGCGCAGCGCCGTCACCAGGCGGTGCGGGGTGAACGGCTCCCGCCGCGAGGGCCGGACCGCGACCCGGTAGCCCAGGGCGAGGGCCTCCAGCCACAGGGCGTGCGGGGCCGGGTGGTTGCCGGCCGCGTTGACGGCGAGGACGTCGCCGCGCCGGGTCCACACCGCGGCGCCGGTGCGGGTGCGCGGGTCCCGCCAGTCGAGCACCGCGCCGCCGGGCAGCGCCCCGTACGCGCCGGCCAGCGCGCGCTGCGCGGAGTCGGCGATCTCGTCGGCGGCGGACCGCACGGCGGGCAGCGGGATGCCCGAGACCCGGGCCACCGTCTGCTCGTACACCCGGTACGACAGGCCGTCCACGGTGTCCTCGCGGAACATCCGCCCGGCCTCGACGAGCGCGGCCAGGCGCCGCTCCAGGGGCAGCGGCGTCGCCCGGTGCAGGGCGGACAGCGCGCGGGTGACGAACAGCCTCGGGGTGAGGCTGAGTTCGGCGACCGGCAGGCCGGCGGTGTCGGTGACGGTCTCGCGCTTGCGGGCGCGGTACGGGCCGGAGGGGCCCAGCGCGTCGAGCAGGTGCGGCTCGTCCATCAGTAGACCCCCTCGATGACCTTCTCCTGGTCGAACTCGGCGACCGGCGCGATGTCGGCGACCGAGTCCCCGACCTGGCCGGGCAGCGGGCGGATCCGGGTGCCGAAGTCCCGCTCCAGGTTGTTGGGCAGGAACAGGCTCTTGCCGACGTAGTGCATGACGACCCGGCCGCGCTCGCCGTACTCGACCGGCCGGCGCTCGGCGAGGTCGATGACGTTGTACGTCATGTACGGCGAGAAGGGGTCGTAGACGCAGGGCTCGTCGTCGGTGAGGCCGGGGCGCTCGCTGACGTGGCCGAGCGTCATGGTGTTGCCGAAGCCGCTGCACAGCACGGCGTCCGGGAACAGCTCGGTGCGGTACAGGTGGCGGGTGTCCGGGTCGAGCTGGGTGCCCACCCACATGATGGCCTTCACCTTCTTGCGCACCAGGTCGACCAGTTCGTCGCGGCGGCACAGCCGCTCCAGGACCGGCGGGGTGAGCATCAGGACGCCGATGTCCTGGGAGCGCAGCGGGTGCTGGAGCTGGTCGATCAGGTGCTCGGTGTAGAGGTCGGCCTCGGTCTGCTCGCCCCGGGCGATGATCTTCTTCACCCAGCGCGGGTCGACGTCGACGGAGAAGGAGAGCCCGCCGCGCTCGGCCACCAGCTGCTGGAAGGAGGCGCCGACCATGTGCGGCCCCGAGGGGATGGCCATCAGCCAGTTCACGTCGCGCGGCACGCCGTGCGCGTCGAGCTGGGCGTTGCTGTGGGCCAGCAGCAGGTCGAGCCACTCCTGGAGCATCACCACGCGCTTGGGCGCGCCGGTGGTGCCACCGCTGTCGAAGACGCCGACGACCTTCGGGCGGGGGCCGTAGCCGCGCGGTATCAGGTCCTCGGCGCGCACGTCGCGCAGCTCGTTGGCGAAGTTCGGGAAGAGCTTCAGGTCGTCGAAGGTGCGGACGTCGGTCAGTGGATCGAATTCCAGCCGGTCGGCGCGGTCCAGCCAGAACCGCGCTCCGGTCTCCTCGGAGAAGTGCCAGCGGATCGCGGCGCGGAGGAATTCCTCGGGGTCGGGCGTGGCGCCGTAGGGAAGTTCGAGAATCGGATCTGCGGTGGACAAGTTCGGGCCCCCTTCAGGGAATGCGGAAACTGATCAGCCGGCCTGGGTCGGGGCTCCGGGCGCCACCTTGTCGAGGAGTTCCCCGGCCCAGTCCCGCGAATAGGAAAGGAAGTGCGGGAATCCGCCCTCGTAGGGGTTTCCCGTCCATCGGAAGGTGGCTCCCGGGTTGTGCACGTCCGCGCCGGCGGCGGTGAACAGGTGCGGGCTGCCCTGCACCCGGGGCCCGCGGGCCACCGCGAGGTCGCGGTGGATCGCCGGGCGCGCGGTGCCGCGCTCCAGGGCCCCGGCCAGCGCCGCCTCGTCGACCAGCGAGCACTCGGCGGCGACGGCGAGGATCTCCGAGGTGACGCTGATGCACCGGCCGCCGCCGTAGAAGGCCTGGCGCAGCGCGGCGTCCAGCTGGTCGCTCGCCGGCAGCCCGCCCACCGCCGCCGCCTTCGCGGCCTGCACCGCCTCCATCGCCGGCAGGGTGGTGACCGGGTAGCGCCAGTCCGGTCCCGGCCACATCCGCCAGCCCAGCTCGGGCACCATCGCGCCGATCGCCACCGTCTCGGCGTCGATGATCGGCTTGGGCGTGGGCTCGGAGTTGAACAGCTCCAGCGGGAAGACCCGGTGGTCGACCACCACCTCCGAGCCCCGCTCCCGGGCCACGGCGTGCAGGGTGTGCAGGGCCAGGGTCGCCCAGGGGCAGCCGATGTCGGACCAGACGGTCACGACGGCCGGGTCTGACGAGTAGAGGGATTCCAGATCGGCCTGCTGGGTCATGGCGGCGAACCTCCGGGCTGCACGTGCGGAACGGATCTGGCCGAATTCTGACCACCGCCGGGGGAGCGTCCGCAGCGCGAGCGGAGGACTTTGTCAGGGAGCCCGCACTTCGTCAGACGGATTTCGGCTACCTGACGAAGTGAAAGGCCGCCGATCGACAGCCCTTCGGATCCTCCCGGAACATGACTCAAACTCGCGCGAAAGGGATTTCACCATGTCCGTGCTGGACGCCGAACACACCGTGGATGTGGACACCGCGGCTCCGCCCAGAATGACCCCGCACCAGCGGTCCGTGCTCGTCCTGCTGCTCAGCTCCACCTTCCTGCTGGCGGCGGACCTCCCGCTGCTGAACGTCGCGATCCCGGTGATCGGTTCGGGCCTCGGCTTCTCGGTCGGGAACCTGCACTGGATCACCACCGCGTTCGCGCTCACCTCCGCCGGCTTCACCCTGCTCTTCGGGCGGATGGCCGACCTCTACGGGCGGCGCCTGATGTTCATGGCCGGCATCGGACTGCTGGTGGCCTCCTCCGTCCTCGGCGCGGTCGCGCAGAGCCCGTCGGTGCTGATCGCCGCCCGGGTCCTCCAGGGCGTCGCCACCGCGATGGCCACGCCGTCCGCGCTGGCGCTGCTCACCACGTCCTTCCCCGACGGCCCGCTGCGGGCCAAGGCGCTGGGCGTCAACGGCACCATGATCTCGCTGGGCTTCACTGTCGGCGCGGTGGCCGGCGGCCTGCTCACCGGGCTGCTCAGCTGGCGCTGGTCGTTCCTGCTCAACGTGCCGGTCGGGCTCGCCATCGTGGCCTTCGCGCCGGTGCTCCTGAAGGAGAGCCGCTCCGCCGACCGCCCGCGGATGGACGTCCCCGGCGCCGTCACGGTGAGCGCGGGCCTGGTCGCGCTGGTCTACGGCGTCTCCCGCAGCCCCGACATGGGCTGGGGCAGCCCGCTGGTGCTCGGCTGCGTCCTCGTCGGCGCCGCGCTGCTCGTCGCCTTCTACCGCATCGAGCTGCGCACCGAGACGCCCCTCGCGCCGGTCGGCATCCTGCGCCGTCCGACCGTCCGCTGGGGCAACTTCGGCGGCATGGCCCTGATCACCATGCAGACCGCCGGGATCTTCCTGGTCACCCTGTACCTCCAGGAGGTCCACGGCTACTCGGCGCTCGCCACCGGGATCGCCTTCTCGGCGCTGGGCGTCTCCGCCTTCCTGGGCGGCGCCTTCGCCCCCCGCATCATCGGCCGGTACGGCAACCGGACCACGCTGGTCGCCGGCCTGGTGTTCCAGCTCGTCGGCCCGCTCGGCGTGTTCCTGGTCACCGGCAGCGGCGGCGGCATCGCCCTGGTGCTGGCCGTGATGACCGTGGGCGCCTTCGGCCACGTCATGGGCGTGGTGGCGTACATGGTCACCTCGACGACCGGCCTGCCGAACGACGAGCAGGGCCTGGCCACCGGTCTGGCCACGATGACCCAGCAGGTGGCGCTCGCCATGGGCACCCCGGTGCTCAGCGCCGTCGCCAGCAGCCGGATCCACACGCTGGAGGGTGCCGGCTCGCACGCCGACGCCGTGCTCTCCGGCGTCCGGCTCGCCCTCGGTGTGGACGCCGTCGTCGTGGTGGCGGCGGCCGTGCTGCTCTGGATCTGCCTGGGCCGCGCCCTGCGCCGCGCCGGCCGCTGATCCCCTCACCGATCCACCGTCACCGACACAACGCCACCGACCTAACGTCACATTCGTTTCCAACAAGGAGAGTTCAGCCATGACCACGCGATCCGCCGCCCCTGCCGCCGCCGCGGGCTCCATCACCCTCGGCGGTGACCTGACCATCAACCGCATGGGATACGGCGCGATGCAGCTGGCCGGCCCCGGCGTCTACGGTCCCCCGAAGAACCGCGAGACCGCCCTCGCCGTCCTGCGCCGGGCGCGCGAGCTCGGGGTCAACCACATCGACACCAGCGACTACTACGGCCCACACGTGGTCAACGAGCTCATCCGCGAGGCCCTGCACCCGTACGACGACGACCTGGTGATCGTCACCAAGATCGGTGCCAAGCGCACCCCGGACATGGAGTGGCCGGCCGCCCTGTCCCCGCGGGAGCTGCGCGAGGCGGTCCACTCCAACCTGCGCAACCTCGGCCGCGACCACCTCGACGTGGTCAACCTCCGGATCGTCGCCGAGGCCGGCGGCATCGGCCCGGACGAGTCGATCGCCGAGCCGTTCGGCGCCCTCGCCGAGCTGCGGGAGCAGGGCCTGGTGCGGCACCTGGGCGTCAGCAACGTCACCCCGGCGCAGTTCGCCGAGGCCCGCTCCATCGCCCCCGTGGTCTGCGTGCAGAACGAGTACAACGTCGTGCGCCGGGACGACGAGGCCACCCTGCGGGCCTGCGAGGAGGCCGGCATCGCCTACATGTCCTTCTTCCCGCTCGGCACCTACACCCTGCTGGGCGCGGAGAAGACCCCGGGCAAGGACGCCAAGGTCCCGCTGAACGTGCCGTTGGACGCGAAGCCCGTCGACCTGGTGGCCGAGCGGCACGGCGTCACCGCCTACCAGGTGGCCCTGGCCTGGCTGCTGCACCGCTCCCCCAACCTGGTGTGCATCCCGGGCACGTCGTCGGTGGGGCACCTGGAGGAGAACGTCGCCGCGGCGGCCCTGCGGCTGACCGAGGAGGACCTGGCCGACCTGGAGGCCATGCGGGCCTCCTGACGGCCGCACGGACGGCGAAGGGCCCGGACACCGAGGCTTGGGTTCTAGGAGTCGTTGCAACACCCCAGTTCAGGGGATGCATTGGACTTCGAGATTCGCAAGGTCCGGACGGCGCAGGGGCCTGTGAAGCT
>NZ_JBVITE010000043.1:0-78494 GCF_055575155.1 Kitasatospora sp. NPDC034533 | reverse complement strand
GACGCTCGGCTGGGAAACCCCAGCCGAGCGTCTGGCTAAACTCCTCGCGGCCTAGACAACCGACCACGTGTTGCAACGACCGCTAGAAACCGCCGTGGGCGGTTTCCGATCGGCCCTTCACACGTCACACGAACCCGACACCAGGCGCCCGGCCCGGCTCGAACCCGAGAACCCGGGAGTCCTCGAACCCCCTCGAACCCGCGAGTCCTCAGACCCGCGAGGCCTCCGGGGCACCGGGCTCCGAGGCGCCGGCCGCCGCCGCGCCCTCGGTGCCCACCATCTCCTCGCGGACCTCCTCCAGCGAGGGGTTGGCCCAGGCGCTGGCGACGCCCCAGCGGTAGAACGCGAGCCCGATCACGGCGACGATCAGCAGGTCCCAGCCCTCCGGCAGGTACCCGTGCCCGCCGAAGTCGCTGCTGCCCGCCCAGGAGACGCCGGCCATCACGAACAGGTAGGCGACCATCCAGGCGCCCGCCTTCAGGTGCGGCTTCAGCTCGGCGAACGGCTTGCGCAGCTCGTACCAGGCCCAGATCGGCAGACCGGCGGCCATCAGCAGGATCACCTTGCCGGTGAGCGGCCAGCGGGCCCAGTAGAGGACGAGCGAGCCGAAGACCATCGCGATCGGGGCGATCACCGGCATGGCGCGCAGCCGGACCGGCCGCGGCAGCTCGGGGGCCAGGCGGCGCAGCGCCATCACGGCGACCGGGCCGGTGATGTACGAGATCACGGTGGCCACCGAGACGATCTCGGCCAGCGAGCCCCAGCCGCGGAAGACCGCCAGGAAGAGGAAGGCGACCACCAGGTTGAGCACCAGCGCCGGGCGCGGGATGCCGGTCTTGGCGTCGACCCGGCCGAAGACCTTCGGCAGGTGGCCGTTCTCCTGCACGCCGTGGATCATGCGCGAGGTGGTGGCGGCGTAGATCATGCCGGTGCCGGACGGCGAGATGAAGGCGTCCGCGTACAGGACGACCGCCAGCCAGTTGAGGCCCCAGGCGATGGCCAGGTCGGCCAGCGGCGAGGTGTACGAGAGGTTGCTCCAGCCGTTCGCCAGGTCGCCGCCGGGGATGGCGCCGAGGAAGGCGATCTGGAGCGCGACGTAGATCACCAGGGCGATCAGGATCGAGCCGATGACGGCCTTCGGCAGCGACTTGCCGGGGTTGCGGGCCTCACCGGCCAGGTTGAGCGGGGACTGGAAGCCGTTGAAGGCCCAGACGATGCCGGAGACCGCGACGGCGGTGAACACCGAGCTCCAGCCGTTCGGCGCGAAGCCGCCGTGGTCGGTGAAGTGCGAGGAGTCGAAGTGCGCGAAGAGCAGCGCGCCGGCGGTCAGCGTCGGCACGACGACCTTGAAGACGGTGATCGCGGTGTTGGTCTTGGCGAACAGCGTGATCGCGAACCAGTTCAGCGCGAAGTAGACGAGCAGCAGCACGCTGGCGAGTGCCACGCCGCTGACGGTCAGCTCCTTGCCGTCGTACAGGCCCTGTGCCCAGCCGAAGTGCCAGGAGCTCATGTACTGCACGGAGGCGGTGGCCTCACCCGGGATGACCGAGACGATGGCGATCCAGTTGGCCCAGGCGGCCAGGTAGCCGGCCAGCGACCCGTGCGAGTACTGGCCGTACCGGACCATGCCGCCGGCCTTGGGGAACATCGAGCCCAGCTCGCTGTAGGTGAGCGCGATGGTCAGCGCCACCGCGGCGCCGATCACCCAGGCGAGGATCGAGGCGGGTCCGGCGAGCTTGGCGGCCCGCTCGGCACCGAACAACCATCCGGATCCGATGATCGACCCCAGCCCGACCGCGGTCAGGCTGACGGTGCCGAGCGATCGGCGGTAGTTCTGGTGTGATGCCGTCGACGATTCGGGCTCACTCAACGTATCGGTCCTCTCGCTCGTGGTTCATCGGGTGGTGTCGGTGCTTTTGTGATTTTGGATCGTTATTTCGGACAAACGGAGAGCAGCCTATGGTCCAAAAGCGGACGTAAACCTCAGAGGGAGCTCAAATCATCCGATTGTTGCCATCTCGTGTCCGGCTTCCGGACCGGTGCGGACCGGAGGGGAGGCGGTCGCCACACCGCCCGGCAGGGGCGGCGGTCGGCGATGGCCGCCGGTGACGGCGATCGGGCCCGGCCCGGAAATGGCGGCGGCCCGCAAAACGGAAATTCCCCGCGGGTTCCTTTCGGCTCCCACGGGGAATTCTCTGTGTCCGAGGGGGGACTTGAACCCCCACGCCCGATAAAGGGCACTAGCACCTCAAGCTAGCGCGTCTGCCATTCCGCCACCCGGACCGGGTGTGTGCTTCGGGGGTTTTTCTCGCCCCCTCGGCGACAGAGAGAACATTACCAGGGTTCTGGAGTGCTTCTCACCTGCGCTTCCTCGGAGTCACGCGACTGGAGGCCGCCGATCGGGGGTCTCCGGGCCCCGTGGGCCCGCGGCGCCCCGTGGGCCCGCGGCGCCCCGTCCGCACAGGTTGGTACGGCTGGCGAACGCGCTCGAATCCCGCCCCAACCGGTGGCGTCCGCGAAGGAAGCGGTCGACTCCCACGCCGCCCGTGGTCTGTTCCGGCCGGAAGCGGTCCGACACGGGCAACTTGTCGACGGTGGCACGGCTGTCGCGGCGGCTCTCCTAGCCTCTGTGGACCGAGGGCGCCATGCAGCGGATCGCCTGATTCCCCGGGTCGCGGACGAAGGGCGGCTGGACGTGGAGCAGATCAGCGGAACGGCGAAGGCCGAGCCGGGACTCGGGGGGCGCAGGACGGGGCCGGGCGGCTCGCCGGCCGGCGCGGGCCCGGCCGAAGGGGTGTGGCGCTTCCCGGTGCCCGCCACCGAGGCCTCGGTGCCGCTCACCCGGCACGCGGTGCGCGACCGGCTGCTGGCCCAGGGCCTGACCGGGGTGCGCTACCAGGAACTGGTGGACGACCTGCTGCTGATCGTCTCGGAGCTGGTGGGCAACGCGGTGACGCACGCCGCCGAGCTGTCGCCCGAGGTGGTCACCGAGCTGTCGGTGGGCCCGGGCTGGGTGCGGGTGTCCGTCGAGGACGGCGACCCGTACCGGCCGAAGGCGCTGGAGAACGACACCGGCCGCACCGGCGGGCGCGGCCTGCTGCTGGTGAAGAGCGTCACGGCGCAGGCCGGCGGGGTGTGTGACGTCGAACGCAGGGGGGAGGGCGGCAAGGTCATCTGGGCCTCGCTGCCCGTCCCACCAGAGCCGGCCCGCTGACCGGCCCACGTCGGAACGCCCGGACCGCCGGCCCGGGCGCCCCGGCCGAGGGCGGGAACAGGGAACACACGGGAACACGGGCGCCCCGGCCGGGAGCCGGACCAGCCAGACCCGAAGTCGCACCGGAAGCCGGACTGGAAGCTGGACCGGAAGCCTGACCCCGAGCCACCCCGGCCCGACTACCAGTCCCGCCCAGCGATCTCCCGGATGCCCGGCAGCGCGGCCTCGAAGACCGTCTCGAACCAGACCGAGAACGGCCGCTCCGCCCGCAGCTCCCGCAGCTCCTGCGCGGTCACGAAGGCGAAGTCGTCCACCTCGTCCGGATCCGGCTCGACCGGCGCGGTGACCAGTCCCACGAACAGGTGGTTCCACTCCCGCTCGATCAGCCCGGAGGCCTCGTCCGGCAGGTCGTAGCGGACGGTGCCCGCCTCGCAGAGCAGCGCCGGTGCGACGCCCAGCTCCTCGGCGGTGCGCCGGGCCGCGGCGACGAACGGCGGCTCGTCCGGGTACGGGTGGCCGCAGCAGGTGTTCGACCAGACACCGGGGGAGTGGTACTTGCCGAGCGCCCGGCGCTGGAGCAGCAGCCGGCCCTGGCGGTCGAAGAGGAAGACCGAGAAGGCCCGGTGCAGCCGGCCGGGCTGCTGGTGGGCCCAGAGCTTCTCGCCGGTGCCGATCGTGACGCCCTCGTCGTCGACCAGTTCCAGCAGGATCTCGGCCCCGGTGGGCGCGGACCCCGTGGCCCGGGGGTCGGCCGTCACATCGGTCTCCACATCGAGACCGGTGTCGATCTCGGCGGCGAAGTGCGTCGGGTCGGTCGGCAGACTCTGGGGCATGAGGCCTCTTTCGGGAGCGGGAGCAACGGAGCATCGGGTGTCTCCGGCGCACCGGGCGGAGTGCGGCGGACACAGCGGGAGCACCTGCGCCGGCGTCGGGTCCAGTCTGCCGTATGGGCGGCACTCGACAGGGGTCCCACGCACAACCGGGCGGATCACGACCCGGAGAAGTCGGAAACCGGGCGGAGATGGCTCCGGGAAGCTTCTGAAAGGGTCATGAACTCGCAGAACCGTTCGGCGGTCGTTCGGGTCCCGTTCGACCGGTCCGGTGTCCCCGGCGGGCGGGGCACCGACGGAACCCGCCTCCGATCCAGGGCCGCCCGACCGCCACCCGACCATCGCCTGACCGCCGCCCGACCGCCGTCCGATCGTTGCCCGAGTGCCTTCCAGCCGCCGTCCGGCCGCCTTCCGGCCACGGCCTCGCAGCGCCCCCGCCCCGTCCCCCGGCCTGCGGGCGCGTTCGGGCCGGTCGCGCGGGTCGCCTACCATCACATACGACACGGTGCCCGGATCTGTGCCGGCACCGGCGCGCCGCCGCCCGACCCGGTCGAACACCGCCCGGGTGAGCCGGTGGCGCCGCCCCGGCACGGCCCGCGCGCACAGCACGACGGATCAGGAGACCCGCATGATCGGCCTCGTTCTGGCAGCCGGCGCCGGCCGCCGGCTGCGCCCGTACACCGACACCCTGCCCAAGGCGCTGGTGCCGGTCGACGGGGAGCGGACCGTCCTGGACCTCACCCTCGGCAACTTCGCCGAGGTCGGACTGCGCGAGGCCGCGATCGTCGTGGGCTACCGCAAGGAGGCGGTGTACGACCGCAAGGACGCCCTGGAGAGCAAGTACGGCGTCAAGCTCCACCTGGTCGAGAACGACAAGGCCGAGGAGTGGAACAACGCCTACTCGCTGTGGTGCGCCCGTGACCTGTTCGCCGAGGGCCTGCTGCTCGCCAACGGCGACACCGTCCACCCGGCCTCCGTCCAGCGCACCATGCTGGAGGGCAACCGGAACCTGGTCGACGGCGGCGCCGCCCCCGGCATCCTGCTCGCCCTCGACACGGTGAAGAAGCTCGCCGACGAGGAGATGAAGGTCGTCGTCGACCCGGCCGCCGGCATGCGCCGCATCACCAAGCTGATGGACCCCTCCGAGGCCAGCGGCGAGTACATCGGCGTCACCGTGATCAACCCGTCCGCCGCCGCCGACCTGACCGACGCGCTGCGCGCCACCTACGAGCGCGACCCCCAGCTGTACTACGAGGACGGCTACCAGGAGATGGTGGACCGCGGGCTGCGGATCGACGTGCAGCCGATCGGCGAGGTCTCCTGGGTCGAGGTCGACAACCACGACGACCTGGCGAAGGCGCGGGAGATCGCGTGCCGGTACTGACCCGACTGGTCCCGTCGCCGCTGTTCGTCGAGATCCGCCCGGGCGCCCTGGACGCGCTCGGCGGCATCCTCGCGGACCAGCGGCTGTCGGCCTCGGGCCGGATCGCGGTGGCGATCAGCAACGGCTCCGGCGCGGCCATGCGCCGCCGCCTGGAGCCGGCCCTGCCGGGAGCCGACTGGTACAACGTGGACGACGGCAGCCTGGACAGCGCGGTGCGGCTGGCCGAGTCGATGCGCGGCGGCCACTACGACGCGATGGTCGGACTCGGCGGCGGCAAGATCATCGACGCCGCCAAGTACGCCGCGGCCCGGGTCGGCCTGCCGCTGGTCGCGGTGGCCACCAACCTGGCCCACGACGGCATCTGCTCGCCGGTCTCCACCCTGGACAACGACGCCGGCCGCGGCTCCTACGGGGTGCCCAGCCCCATCGGCATCGTGGTCGACCTGGACGTCATCCGGCAGGCCCCGCCGCGCTTCGTGGCGGCCGGCGTGGGCGACGTCGTCTCCAACATCTCCGCGTGCGCGGACTGGGAGCTGTCGCACGCGGTGACCGGCGAGCCGGTGGACGGCCTGGCCGTCGCGATGGCCCGCTCGGCGGGGGAGAACCTGCTGCGGCACCCGGGGAGCATCGAGGACCAGGACCTCCTGACGGCGCTCGCCGAGGCCCTGGTACTGTCCGGCATCGCGATGAACATCGCGGGCAGCACCCGGCCCTCGTCGGGCGCCTGCCACGAGATCTCGCATGCCCTGGACGTGCTGTATCCCAAGCGGTCCGCCCAGCACGGCGAACAGGTCGGCCTCGGCGCCGCCTTCGCCAGCTTCCTGCGGGGCGAGCGTGAGCTGACCGGTCAGATCGTGGAGCGCCTGGCGAGCCACGGACTGCCGGTGACCGCCGCTCAGATCGGCTTCACCGAGGCGGAGTTCACCGAAGCGGTGCACTACGCTCCGAACACCCGACCGGGGCGCTTCACCATCCTCGAACACCTCGACCTCTCCCCTTCCGCAATCAGGGACGCGTACGCCGACTATGTCCAAGCCGTCAACAGCTGACCCCTCCACCGCGGGCGCCGGGCGTCCCCCGGTGGACCTGACCCGCCGGCCCTCGATCGAGGAACTGCGGGCGGTGATCCACCCCGAGGGGATGCTCCAGCGCCGCAGCGCCGAGCACTGGGCCGGGCGCCTGTACATGCGGAAGATCTCGCTGCGGATCACCCGCGTGCTCTCCACCATGACGGCGATCACGCCCAACGGCCTGACGTACCTGATGATGTTCACCGGCATCCTGGCCGGCGCCGCGCTGGTCGTGCCGGGCATCGCGGGCGCCGTCCTGGGCGCCCTGCTGATCCAGGTCTACCTGCTGCTGGACTGCGTGGACGGCGAGGTGGCCCGCTGGCGCCGGCAGACCTCGCTCACCGGCGTCTACCTGGACCGGGTCGGCCACTACATGTCCGAGGCCGCCCTGCTGACCGGCCTCGGTCTGCGCGCCACCGACCTGGCGCACCGCGAGGGCGGCGGCTCGCACTGGGAGTGGGCCTTCCTCGGCACCCTGGCCGCGCTCGGCGCGATCCTGATCAAGTCCGAGACCGACCTGGTGGACGTGGCCCGGGCCCGCAGCGGACTGACCGCCGTCGAGGACAGCGCCTCGGTGCCGCGCTCGGCCGCCGTCGCCAAGGCCCGCCGGGCGGCCTCGCTGCTGAAGTTCCACCGCCTGGTCGGCGCGGTCGAGGCCTCGCTGTTCATCCTGGCCGCGGGGATCGCCGACACCGTGCACGGCGGGCTCCTGTTCACCCGGCTCGCGGTGGTCGTCCTGGCGGCGATCGCGATGCTCCAGACCGTGCTGCACCTGCTGAGCATCGTCCTGTCGAGCAGGCTGCGATGAGTACGGCGAGGAACGCGGACGACTTCCGCCTCGGCGCCGTGATCATCACGATGGGCAACCGGCCCGCCGAGCTCAACACCCTGATCGAGGCCGTCCGCGCCCAGGAGGGCCCCGCGGTCGAGCTGGCCGTGGTCGGCCAGGGCGCGCCGCTGCCCCCGCTGCCGGCGGGCGTGCGCAGCGTCGAGCTGCCGGAGAACCTCGGCATCCCGGGCGGCCGCAACGTCGGCATCGAGCTGTTCGGCCCGGACGGCGCGGAGGTCGACGCCGTCCTCTTCCTGGACGACGACGGGAACCTGCCGCGCACCGACTCGGCCCGGCTGCTGCGCGAGGCCTTCACCGCCGACCCGGAGCTGGGCATCGTCTCCTTCCGGATCGCCGACCCGCAGACCGGGGCCACCCAGCGCCGGCACGTCCCCCGGCTGCGCGCCAGCGACCCGCTGCGCTCGTCCCGGGTGACCACCTTCCTGGGCGGCGCGAGCGCGGTGCGCTGCAAGGTGTTCGAGCAGGCCGGCCAGCTGCCCGCCGAGTTCTTCTACGCCCACGAGGAGACCGACCTCGCCTGGCGCGCGCTGGACGCCGGCTGGGCCATCGACTACCGGGCGGACGTGGTGCTGCACCACCCCACGACCTCGCCCGCCCGCCACGCGACCTACTTCCACAACGTGGCCCGCAACCGGGTCTGGCTCGCGAGGCGGAACCTTCCGGCCCCGTTGGTGCCTCTCTATCTGGGAACCTGGTTCCTGCTGACCCTGGCCCGCCGCCCCTCCCCGGAGGCGCTGAAGGCCTGGTGGGGCGGATTCCGGGCGGGCTGGCGCGAACCCTGCGGTCCGCGGCGGCCCATGCGGTGGCGTACCGTCTGGCGACTGACCAGGCTGGGCCGACCACCGATCATCTGATCGCATCCGATCGGATGATCGATCGCTTCGGCCGGTGCCCACACACCGGCCGGCTCCCCCGAGATCCCAGTGGATCCCCATCGGCGCACGACCGGCGGACCCCGCCGACCGGCCGCTCCGACCGATCCCGCGTGAAGGACGAATGTGTCGACAGTGAGTGAACCCGTCAGCCTCTCGGCCCCCAGGGGGGCGGACGCGGGCCTGACCCCCAAGCAGCTGGCGGACAAGTACGGTCTGGCGGTGAGCGGCGCCCGTCCCGGCCTGTTCGCCTACTCCAAGCAGCTCTGGGCCCGGCGCCACTTCATCTGGGCCTTCGCCACCGCCCGCCTGGTGGCCCAGTACACCAACGCCAAGCTCGGCCAGCTGTGGCAGGTGGTGACCCCGCTGCTCAACTGCGCGGTGTTCTACCTGGTCTTCGGCGTGATCCTGTCGAGCAAGCAGGGCTTCCCGGAGAACACCTACATCGCCTGGCTCTGCATCGGCGTCTTCGTCTTCCAGTTCACCCAGAACGCGGTGCAGGCCGGCACCCGGGCGATCTCCGACAACCTCGGGCTGATCCGGGCGCTGCACTTCCCCCGGGCCAGCCTCCCCATCGCCTTCACCGTGATCCAGCTCCAGCAGCTGCTGATCTCCATGGTGGTCCTGGTCGTCACCGTGCTCGCCGCCGGCATCACCCCGGGCCGGACCTGGCTGCTGATCATCCCGGCGCTGCTGCTGCAGACGCTCTTCAACACCGGCATCTCGCTGGTGATGGCCCGCATCGGCGCCCGGACCAGCGACATCTCCCAGCTGATCCCGTTCGTGATGCGCGCCTGGATGTTCCTGTCCGGCGTGATGTTCAGCATCCAGGACAAGATCACCCACTGGCCGCCCGTCGTCCGGACGCTGATGGAGCTCAACCCGGCGTCGGTCTACATGGACCTGCTCCGGCACGCCTTCGCGCCGGTCATCTACAACCCGCACCAGCCGGTGTTCCAGAAGCTGCCGCCGCACCAGTGGACGTACGGCGTGGCCTGGGGCATCGGCATGTTCGTCGTCGGATACGTCTTCTTCTGGAAGGCCGAGGAGGAGTACGGCCGTGGCTGACATCGACCTGAGCACGAGCGGCACCGTCCGGGACACGGACGTGGCCCGCGAGCCCACCGTCGTCGTCGACGACGTGCACATCGTCTACAAGGTGCACGGCGCCGGCTCCGGCAAGGGCAGCGCCACCTCGGCGCTGAGCCGCATCATCAGCCGCAAGCGCGCCGCCGGCGTGCGCGAGGTGCACGCGGTCAAGGGCATCAGCTTCACCGCGTACAAGGGCGAGGCGATCGGCCTGATCGGCTCCAACGGCTCCGGGAAGTCGACCATGCTGGCGGCCATCGCCGGCCTGCTGCCGACCGAGAAGGGCGGCATCTACACCAACGGCCAGCCCTCCCTGCTGGGCGTCAACGCCGCCCTGATGAACGAGCTCACCGGCGAGCGCAACGTCATCCTCGGCTGCCTGGCGATGGGCATGACCCCGGCCCAGGTGCGGGCGCGCTACCAGGAGATCGTCGACTTCTCCGGCATCAACGACAAGGGCGACTTCATCTCCCTGCCGATGCGCACCTACTCCTCCGGCATGGGCGCCCGGCTGCGCTTCTCGATCGCGGCCGCCAAGACCCACGACGTGCTGCTGATCGACGAGGCCCTCGCCACCGGCGACCAGGCCTTCCAGCAGCGCAGCAAGCGGCGGATCGACGAGCTGCGCAAGTCCGCCGGCACGGTCTTCCTGGTCAGCCACGACAACAACTCGATCCGCGAGGTCTGCGAGCGGACCATCTGGATCGAGGCCGGCGAGCTGGTCATGGACGGTCCCACCGACGAGGTCGTCCGCCGCTACGAGCGCGGCGAGCGCCCGTAGGCGTCCGCGCCCACCAGGGCCGGTTCCGGATCTCCGGGACCGGCCCTGCGCGTTGCCCGGGACGCCGCGGCTCAAGGCCTGGTCAGGCCCTCTTCTCACCCGGCGCCCGGGCGTGAAAGCCTGGTGTCCGCGGGGGCGGTGTGCCGCGCGTGACGCCCGCGCTCGGACGCGTGTCCGAGTCCGGCTGGTCCTGCCAAGCGGTGTAGAACGGGGGAGTGACAGCAGTGTCGGCTTCGGCCCAGCCCAGAGATACGCCGGTGAACGGTTCCGCAGGACAGACCCTGGACAAGGCGGGGGCGGAGAACTTCCCCGTGGCCCCGTTCTTCCTGCCCGCGGCCTGGCGCGGCGACCTGATGGCGGTGTACGGCTTCGCCCGCCTGGTCGACGACGCGGGCGACGGCGACCTGGCCGACCCGGCCGCCACCGCCCGCCTGCTCGGGGTCGCGCAGACGCCCCCCGCCACCCCTTCGGCCCAGTGCGGCCCGCCGGCCGCCGAGGAGACCGCCTTCCGGCTCGCCCTGCTCGACGGGCTGGAGCGGGACCTCGACCGGGTCTTCGAGACCGCGCTGCGCACCGCGGGCGGCTCCGCGGCCGGGGCCGACCGCCCCCGCCACCCGCTGATGAGCGCGCTCGTCCCGCTGGTCGACCGCCGCGGTCTGACCCCCGAGCCGTTCCGCCGTCTGATCGAAGCCAACCGGGTGGACCAGACCACCGCCCGCTACGCGACCTACGACGACCTGATCGGCTACTGCACCCTCTCCGCCGACCCGGTCGGCCGTCTGGTGCTGTCCATCGCCGGCGTCTCCACCCCCGAGCGGATCGAGCTCTCCGACGCCGTCTGCAGCGCCCTCCAGGTGGTCGAACACCTCCAGGACGTGGCCGAGGACCTGTCCCGCGGCCGGATCTACCTGCCCACCGAGGACCTCGAACGCTTCGGCGTCACCGAGGACGACCTCGCCGCCCCGTCCGCCAACGGCGCGGTCCGCGAGCTGATCGCCTTCGAGGTCGAGCGTGCCCGCACCCTGCTGGACCGCGGCGCACCATTGGTAGGTACGGTTCGGGGGAGGCTTCGACTGCTCCTGGCGGGATTCACCGCGGGCGGCTACGCGGCCCTGGCGGCCGTCGAGGACGCCGGGTACGACGTGCTCGCACGGCAGGCGAAGCCGGACAAGCGCCGCCTCGCAGCGAAGGCGGCGTCCATCTTCGCGAAGGGAAGGTGAACGCCCGAGTGGCGGCATCACCACTGGCGTCGGCCCCGGTCATGGCGGCGTACCGGTACTGCGAGGCAGTCACCGGGCTTCAGGCGCGCAACTTCAGCTACGGCATCCGGTTGCTGCCCGAGCCCAAGCGGCTGGCCATGTCGGCCCTGTACGCGCTGGCCCGCCGGGTGGACGACATCGGCGACGGCGACCTTCCGGACGACCGCAAGGCCGAGGCCCTGCTGCGCACCCGGGAACTGGTGGACGAGGTCCGCTCCGGGAGGGTCGCCGAGGACGACACCGATCCGATCAAGGTCGCCTTGGCCGACGCGGCCCGGCGCTTCCCGATCCCGCTCGGTGGCTTCGACGAGCTGATCGACGGCGTCGAGATGGACCTCAAGGGCGCCGAGTACCAGACCTACGAGGAGCTGAAGGTCTACTGCCGCTGCGTCGCCGGCGCGATCGGCCGGCTCTCGCTGGGCGTCTACGGCTGCGACGACCCCGAGCGCGGGGCGCGGTACGCGGACACCCTGGGCCTGGCCCTCCAGCTCACCAACATCCTGCGCGACCTGCGCGAGGACGCCCTGAACGGCCGTACCTACCTGCCTGCCGAGGACCTGGTCCGGTTCGGCTGCGAGCAGGGCTTCGCGCTGCCCAAGCCGCCGCTCGGCGCGGACTTCACCGGCCTGGTGGCCTTCGAGGCCGCCCGCGCCCAGGCCGCCTTCGAGGAGGGCCTGCGGCTGCTGCCGATGCTCGACCGCCGCAGCCGCGCCTGCACCGCCGCCATGGCCGGGATCTACCACCGGCTGCTCGGCCGGATCGCCGCCGACCCGGAGTCGGTGCTCCGCGGCCGGGTCTCGCTGCCGGGCTGGGAGAAGGCGTACGTGGCGCTTTCCGGGCTCGCCGGGGGGCGTTCTTGATTCTCGCGAGAGTTCTGTCACGCTGTGTCGGCATCGAATCACGTGCGGGCGGTCCCGTGCCGACCGGGCGGGGGCCGGCCACCGCGACCGCCTGTGAGCGGTCCACCGAGTGCGAGGGGGATGACCGATGACCGGGCGAGCCGATGCCGCGCGCCCGGCCGCGGTCGTGGTCGGCGGGGGCCTGGCCGGCATCACCGCCGCGCTGCGCCTCGCCGAGGCGGGCCACCGGGTCACCCTCGCGGAGGGCCGGCCCCGGCTCGGCGGCCTGGCCTTCTCCTTCCAGCGCGGCGAGCTGACCGTCGACAACGGCCAGCACGTCTACCTGCGCTGCTGCACCGCCTACCGCGGCCTGCTGGACCGCCTCGGCGCCACCCGGCTGTCCCACCTCCAGGACCGTCTCGACATCCCGGTGCTCTCCGTGACCGGCCCCGGGACCGCGCCCGAGCGCACCCTCGGACGGCTGCGCCGGACCGGCCTGCCCGTGCCCCTGCACCTGGCCGGCAGCCTGGCCCGCTACCCGCACCTGAGCCCGGCCGACCGCGCCCGGGTGGTCCGCGGCGCCCTCGCCCTGCGGGCCCTGGACCTCGCCGACCCGGCGCTGGACCGGACCTCCTTCGGCGAGTGGCTGCGCCGCAACGGGCAGAACGCCGCCACCCGGGCCGCCCTGTGGGACCTGGTCGGCGTCGCGACCCTGAACGCCCGGGCCGACCAGGTGTCGATGGCGCTCGCCGGAATGGTCTTCAAGACAGGCCTGCTCTCCGACCCGGGCGCCTCGGACATCGGCGTCGCCGCCGTCCCGCTCGGCACGATCCACCACGACCGGGCGCTCGCCGAGCTGGAGCGGGCCGGCGTCAGGGTGCTGCTGCGCGCCAAGGCCACCGAGCTGAAGCCGGCCTCGCCGCAGCACGCCGTCCGGCTGGAGGGCGGGGAACTGCTCACCGCCGACACCGTCGTGCTGGCCGGCGCCCAGGACAGCGCGGCCGCCCTGTTGCCCCCGAACGCCGTCCCCGGGCAGGAGCGACTGGCCGGCTTCGGCACCGCCCCGATCCTCAACGTCCACGTGATCTACGACCGCAAGGTGCTGCGCCGGCCGTTCTTCGCCGCGCTGGGCTCCCCGGTCCAGTGGGTCTTCGACCGCACCGCGCACTCCGGCCTGGCCGCCACGTCGCTGGGCCGGGCCCACCCGGGCGCCCAGTACCTGGCGCTGTCGCAGTCCGCGGCGCAGGACGAGATCGACCTGCCGGTCGCCGAGCTGCGCGGCCGCTACCTGCCCGAGCTGGGCCGGCTGCTGCCGGCCGCGGCCCGGGCCGAGGTGCTGGACTTCTTCGTCACCCGGGAGCGCACCGCGACCTTCGACCCGGCTCCGGGCAACGGGGCGCTGCGTCCCTCGGCCCGCACCGAGGTCCCCGGACTGCTGCTGGCCGGCTCGTGGACGGCCACCGGCTGGCCCGCGACCATGGAAGGGGCCGTGCGCAGCGGCCACGCGGCGGCCGACGCCGTGCTCGCCGCGGCCGGCACCAGGGCGCCGGTGGACCGGGGCGACGGGAGGTGGCCCAGGTGACGGCGGGCCTCGCCGCCGGAGAGCCCGCCAGAGCCGACGGGCGTACCGTCGCAACCACCGGCAACGGCCCCACCGGCCGCACCGGCACCATCGGCCCAGGCACTCGATCAGGCACCAGCCGCACCGACAGCACCCGGCCGCCCAGCGCGGTCCGGCACCACGAGGGAGAGGGAACGCACGTGGAGTCACGCACCGGCTTCGCCGTCGGAGGCACGGCGCACGCCGAACCGGTCTCGGTGCCGGAGCTGCTCGCCCGCAGCCGTACGCTCTGCACCCCGCCGCTACGGGCCGCCGTCGCCCGTCTGGCCGCACCCATGGACACCGTCGCCGCCTACCACTTCGGCTGGATCGACCGGGACGGCACTCCGGTGACGGGCGACGGCGGCAAGGCCGTGCGCCCGGCGCTGGCGCTGCTGTCGGCCCGGGCGCACGGCGCGGCGGAGGAGGTGGGGGTGCCCGGCGGTGTCGCGGTTGAACTGGTGCACAACTTCTCCCTCCTCCATGATGATCTGATGGACGGTGACGAGACCCGGCGGCACCGGGCCACCGCCTGGACGGTCTTCGGGCCGGCCCAGGCGATCCTGGTCGGCGACGCCCTGGCGACGCTGGGCACGGAGGTGCTGCTCGACGCCGCGGTGACCGGCGGCACCAGCGCCACCGACGCGGCTCGGGCCGTGAGGCTGCTCACCACGGCGACCCGCCGGCTGATCGACGGCCAGGCCATGGACGTCGCCTTCGAGCAGCGCGACAGCGTCACCGTCGCGGAGTGCCTGGAGATGGAGGGCGGCAAGACGGCGGCGCTGCTGGCCGCCGCCTCGGCGATCGGCGCCGTCCTGGCCGGCGCCGACGACAAGGTCTCCGACGCCCTCCAGCGCTACGGCCACCACCTGGGCCTGGCCTTCCAGGCGGTGGACGACCTGCTCGGCATCTGGGGCGCCACCGAGGTCACCGGCAAGCCGCACTGGGGGGACCTGCGCCAGCGCAAGAAGTCCCTGCCGGTGGCCGCCGCGCTGGCCGAGGGCGGAGCGGCCTCGCGCCGGCTCGCCGAGGAACTGGCCGACCCGAAGGGACGCGGAGAGGAGAGCGAGCCCGAGCTCGCCGCCCGCGCCGCGCTGATCGAGGAGGCCGGCGGTCGGGCCTGGACCCAGGAGGAGGCCCGCCGCCAGCACACGACTGCCCTCGCCGCCCTGGACGAGGTGCCCATGAGCGACGACGTGCGCGAGCACTTCGTCGCGCTCGCCGAATTCGTGGTGGTACGAGAGAGGTGACGTTACGTTGACAGCAACCGCGGACGGCCGGCTCGACCCTGAGTACGATCCCGAGCCGGTCGCGGTGGGCGACCGCCCCCCGGCCCTGCTGGGACCGGGCCGGCGGCAGCCCGAGGACACCGACCGGCTCCGGCCGGCCGGTGAGGCGGTCCTGCGGCCGGCCGACGCGCGGGAGGCCCTGGCCCGCGCCACCACCCACCTGCTCTCCCTGCAATCCTCCGAGGGCTGGTGGAAGGGCGACCTGGAGACCAACGTCACCATGGACGCCGAGGACTTACTGCTCCGCCAGTTCCTGGGAATCCGCACCGAGGAGCAGACCCGCGCCACCGCGAGGTGGATCCGCTCGCAGCAGCGCGAGGACGGCACCTGGTCCACCTTCCACGGCGGACCGCCCGAGCTGTCCACCACCGTGGAGGCGTACGTCGCCCTCAAACTGGCCGGCGACGACCCGGACGCCCCGCACATGCAGGCCGCCGCGCGCTACGTCCGCTCCGCCGGGGGAATCGCGGCCGCCCGGGTGTTCACCCGGATCTGGCTCGCGCTGTTCGGCTGGTGGCCCTGGGAACGGCTGCCCGAGATGCCGCCCGAGATCATGTTCCTGCCCAAGTGGCTGCCGCTGAACATCTACGCGTTCGGCTGCTGGGCCCGCCAGACCATCGTCCCGCTGACCGTCGTCTCGGCGCACCGCCCGGTCCGTCCGGCCCCCTTCGCGCTCACCGAGCTGCACACCGACCCGGACGACCCGTACCCCCACCGGCCGCTCGCCCGAGCCGCCTCCTGGGACGGCCTCTTCGAACGCCTCGACAAGGTGCTGCACGCCTACCACCGCCGGGCCCTGCGCCCGCTGCGCCGGCTGGCCCTCTCGCAGGCCTGCCGCTGGATCGTCGAACGGCAGGAGGCCGACGGCTGCTGGGGCGGCATCCAGCCCCCGGCCGTCTACTCGCTGATCGCCCTGCACCTGGAGGGCTACGAACTGGAGCACCCGGTGATGAAGGCCGGGCTCGCCTCCTTCGACGGCTTCACCGTGCACACCGAGGACGGCATGCGCTGGATGGAGGCCTGCCAGTCCCCGGTCTGGGACACCTGCCTGGCCACCATCGCGCTCGCCGACGCCGGGGTGCCGACCGACCACCCGGCGCTGGTCTCCGCGGCCGACTGGATGCTCGGCGAGGAGATCCGCAAGAGCGGCGACTGGTCCGTGCAGCGGCCCGGACTCGCCCCCGGCGGCTGGGCCTTCGAGTTCGAGAACGACACCTACCCCGACATCGACGACACCGCCGAGGTGGTGCTCGCGCTGCGCAGGGTGGACCACCCCGATCCGGCCAGGGTCGCCGCGGCGGTGGAGCGGGGCGTGCGGTGGAACCTCGGCATGCAGTCCAAGAACGGCGCCTGGGGCGCCTTCGACGTCGACAACACCAGCACGCTGCCCAACAAGCTGCCGTTCTGCGACTTCGGCGAGGTGGTCGACCCGCCGTCCGCCGACGTCACCGCCCACGTGGTGGAGATGCTCGCCGAGACCGGCCGCGCCCGCGACCCCCGGACCCGTCGCGGGATCGAATGGCTGCTGCGCAACCAGGAGGCCGACGGCTCCTGGTTCGGCCGGTGGGGCACCAACTACATCTACGGCACCGGCTCGGTGCTGCCCGCCCTGGTGGCGGCCGGCGTCCCGGACGAGCACCCGGCGATCCGCCGGGCGGTGCGCTGGCTGGAGGACCGGCAGAACACCGACGGAGGCTGGGGCGAGGACATGCGCTCCTACGAGGACCCGGCGCGCTGGGCCGGGCGGGGCGACTCCACCGCCTCGCAGACCGCGTGGGCGCTGATGGCGCTGCTCGCGGCGGGCGAGGGGCCGCAGGGCCGGGCGAACCCGGCGGTGGAGCGCGGAGTGGAGTGGCTGGTGCGCACCCAGCTGCCCGAGGGCACCTGGGACGAGCCGCAGTTCACCGGCACCGGGTTCCCGTGGGACTTCTCCATCAACTACCACCTGTACCGGCTGGTCTTCCCGATCACCGCGCTCGGCCGCTACCTCCACGGCGCCCCCGGCACGAGCCGGGCCGACGGGGCTCCGGCGATCGGGGCGGCGCGGTGACCACCGCCCCCCTCCTGGTGTTCTGCGCCCTGGGCCCCGAGGTCTGGGCCCTGCGCGGCGGCGACTGGCGCGGCGCGCCCGGCGGGTCCCCGGTGCTGGTGCGCACCGGGGTCGGCCGGCGGCGCGCCGCCCTGGCCGTGCGACGGCTGCTCGGCTCCGCGCCCGGCAGCTACGGCGCCGTGGTGGTGGCCGGGTTCGGCGCCGCCCTCGGGCCGGGCGTCCTGCCCGGCGACGTGGTCGCCGCCGACGGGGTGCGGGACGCGGAGGGCCACCTGTACCCGCTCGACTCCGGGGCGGAGCTCACCGCGGCGCTGAAGGAGCGCGGCCTGACCGTGCACACCGGAGTGCACCACACCGCCGACCACGTGGTGCGCGGCATCGAGCGGCGGGCGCTGCACCTCCAGGGCGCGCTCGCCGTCGACATGGAGGCCGCCGCCGTACTGGCCGCGCTGCGCGAGGTGCGGCCCGTCCTGCCGGCGGCCGTCCTGCGGGTGGTGGTGGACACCCCCGAGCACGAGCTGCTGCGGTTCGGTACCCTCCCGGCCGGGGTGCGCGCCTGGCGGACCCTGCGGGCGACGGTACCCGCCCTGGTCGACTGGTACCGGCAGGAGCGCGCGCCCGGCTCCGCAGACCTGAACCACCCCACATCCTCGACGCTCCCCCAGGAGGCGAGCTAAGTCATGGCCATGCCATTGCGCCAGACCATGCGGGTCGGCACCTACCTCATGCAGCAGAAGCTGCTCAAGCGGCGGGACAAGTTCCCGCTGATCGTGGAGCTGGAGCCGCTGTTCGCCTGCAACCTCGCCTGCGAGGGCTGCGGCAAGATCCAGCACCCGGCGGGCGTCCTGAAGCAGCGGATGCCCGTCGCCCAGGCGGTCGGCGCGGTCCTGGAGTCCGGCGCCCCGATGGTCTCCATCGCCGGCGGCGAGCCGCTGATGCACCCGCAGATCGACGAGATCGTCCGGCAGCTGGTCGCCCGCCGCAAGTACGTGTTCCTCTGCACCAACGCGTTGCTGATGCGCAAGAAGATGGACAAGTTCAAGCCCTCGCCGTACTTCACCTTCGCGGTGCACATCGACGGCATGCGCGAGCGGCACGACCAGTCGGTGGCCAAGGAGGGCACCTTCGACGAGGCGGTGGCCGCGATCAAGGAGGCCAAGCGGCGCGGCTTCCGGGTCACCACCAACAGCACCTTCTTCAACACCGACACCCCGCAGACCGTCGTCGAGGTGCTGGACTTCCTCAACGACGAGCTCAAGGTGGACGAGATGATGATCTCGCCCGCCTACGCCTACGAGAAGGCCCCCGACCAGGAGCACTTCCTCGGCGTCGAGCAGACCCGGGAGCTCTTCCGCAAGGCCTTCGCCGGCGGCAACCGCAAGCGCTGGCGGCTCAACCACAGTCCGCTCTTCCTGGACTTCCTGGAGGGCAAGGCCGACTTCGAGTGCACCCCCTGGGGCATCCCCAACTACTCGTTGTTCGGCTGGCAGCGGCCCTGCTACCTGATGGCCGACGGCTACGTGCCCACCTACCGGGAGCTGGTCGAGAAGACCGACTGGAGCAAGTACGGGCGCGGCAAGGACCCGCGCTGCGCCAACTGCATGGCCCACTGCGGCTACGAGCCGACCGCCGTCCTCGCGACCATGGGCTCGCTCCAGCAGTCGCTGCGCGCCATCACCGAGACCGTCAGCGGCAACCAGGGCCGCTGAGCGGGGAGTCGACCCCCGCCGGCACCGGCCGGCACCCCGGCCCGGGCCCCGCGTCCGGGCCGGGGCCCCCGGGCCGGCCCACAGGCACCGTCGTACCGCTTCGAGTCGTGAGGTGTACCCGTGTCACTGCTCTCCCGCGTCACGTCCCCGGCCGAGCTCCGCAAGCTCCCGGCGGGCGAACTGCCTTTGCTCGCCGAGGAGATCCGCGAGTTCCTGATCGACGCCGTGACCCGCACCGGCGGCCACCTCGGACCCAACCTCGGCGTGGTGGAGCTGACCATCGCGCTGCACCGGGTCTTCGATTCACCGTACGACCGGATCGTCTTCGACACCGGCCACCAGAGCTACGTCCACAAACTGCTCACCGGCCGCCAGGACTTCACCCGGCTGCGGATGCGCGGCGGGCTCTCCGGGTACCCCTCGCGGGACGAGTCCCCCCACGACCTGGTCGAGAACTCGCACGCCTCCACCGCGCTCTCCTACGCCGACGGCCTGGCCAAGGCCGCCCGGCTGCTCGGCCAGCACGACCGGCACACCGTCGCGGTGATCGGCGACGGCGCGCTCACCGGCGGGCTCGCCTGGGAGGCGCTCAACAACATCGCCGAGGCGCGCGACCGTCCGCTGGTCATCGTCGTCAACGACAACGAGCGCTCCTACGCCCGGACCATCGGCGGCCTCGCCAACCACCTGGCCACCCTGCGCACCACCCAGGGCTACGAGCGCTTCCTCGCCCTCGGCAAGGAGGCCCTGCAACGCACCCCGCTGGTCGGCCAGCCGATCTTCGACGCGCTGCACGGCGCCAAGAAGGGCTTCAAGGACGCCTTCGCCCCGCAGGGCATGTTCGAGGACCTCGGCCTCAAGTACCTGGGGCCGATCGACGGCCACGACCTGGGCCAGGTCGAACAGGCGCTGAGGCAGGCCCGCAACTTCGGCGGGCCGGTCATCGTGCACTGCCTGACCGTCAAGGGGCGCGGCTACCGGCCGGCCGAGCAGGACGAGGCCGACCGCTTCCACGCCGTCAACCCGATCGACCCGTACACCTGCCTGCCGATCTCGCCCAGCGGCGGGGTCTCCTGGACCTCGGTCTTCGGGGACGAGCTGGTCGGCCTCGGCGCCGAGCGGCCGGACCTGGTGGCGATCACCGCGGCGATGCTCCAGCCGGTGGGCCTGGCCCCGTTCGCCAAGGCCTACCCGAGCCGCACCTTCGACGTCGGGATCGCCGAGCAGCACGCCGTCACCAGCGCGGCCGGGCTGGCCACCGGCGGGCTGCACCCGGTGGTCGCGGTGTACGCCACCTTCCTCAACCGGGCCTTCGACCAGGTGCTGATGGACGTCGCCCTGCACAAGCTCGGCGTCACCTTCGTGCTCGACCGCGCCGGGGTCACCGGGCCGGACGGCGCCTCGCACAACGGCATGTGGGACATGTCGATCCTCCAGGTCGTCCCCGGTCTGCGGCTCGCCGCGCCACGCGACGCCGAGCAGTTGCGGGCCCAGCTGCGCGAGGCCGTCGAGGTCGACGACGCGCCGACCGTGGTGCGCTTCCCCAAGGGGAACGTCGGCCCCGCGGTGCCGGCCGTCGAGCGGATCGGCGGGGTGGACGTCCTGCTGCGCACCGGGCCGGCACCGGAGATCCTGCTCGTCGCGGTCGGCGCCACCGCCTGCGCCTGCCTGGACGCGGCCCGCCTGCTGCTCGCCGAGGGCTTCACCGCGACCGTGGTCGACCCGCGCTGGGTCAAGCCGGTCGACCCGGCGCTGCCCGAACTGGCCGCCGCCCACCGGCTGGTGGTCACCGTCGAGGACAACGGCCGGATCGGCGGCGTCGGCTCGGCCGTCAGCCAGGCCCTGCGCGACGCCGACGTGGACGTACCGGTGCGGGTGCTCGGCCTGCCCCAGGAGTTCCTCGGCCACGCCTCGCGCGGGGAGATCCTGGAGGAGGCCGGACTCACCGGGACCGGGGTCGCCGCCCAGACCGCCGTCTTCGCCAAGAACCTGCTACCGACCCGAGGAGCGAACCCGCGCCATGCCGGCTGATCCAGACCGCCCCGCCTTCGACCTCGCCGCGCTGATCGCCGAACGCGGCGGCGAGCGCTACGAGTTGAACAGCCGCTACCTCAACCCGCAGCTGCCGCGGATGCTGCGCACCCTCGGCTTCGACAAGTACTACGAGCGCGCCCAGGGCCAGTACTTCTACGACGCCGAGGGCAACGAGTACCTCGACATGCTGGCCGGCTTCGGCATCTTCGCGCTCGGCCGCCACCACCCGACGGTGCGCTCGGCCGTCCGGCAGGTGATGGACCTCGACCTGCCGGACCTGCTCCGCTTCGACTGCTCGCCGCTGCCCGGCCTGCTGGCCGAGCGGCTGCTCGCCCAAGCGCCCGGACTGGACCGGGTGTTCTTCGGCAACAGCGGCACCGAGGCGGTGGAGACGGCGCTCAAGTTCGCCCGGTACGCCACCGGCCGACGGCGGATCCTCTACGCCGACCACGCCTTCCACGGGCTCACCGCCGGCTCGCTCTCGGTCAACGGGGAGAGCGGATTCCGCAAGGGCTTCGACCCGCTGCTACCGGACACCGCCATCCCGCTCGGCGATCTCGGCGCGCTGACCCGGGAGTTGAAGCGCGGCGACGTCGCGGGCCTGATCGTCGAACCGATCCAGGGCAAGGGCGTCCACGCGCCGCCGCCCGGCTGGCTGCGGGCCGCCCAGACGGTGCTCCACGAGCACAGGGCGCTGCTGATCTGCGACGAGGTGCAGACCGGCATCGGGCGCACCGGCGAGTTCTTCGCCTACCAGCACGAGGAGGGCGTGCTGCCCGACCTGGTCTGCGCGGCCAAGGCGCTGTCCGGCGGGTACGTGCCGATCGGGGCGACGCTCGGCAAGAGCTGGATCTTCGAGAAGGTGTACTCCTCGATGGACCGGGTGCTGGTGCACTCGGCCAGCTTCGGGTCCAACGCCCAGGCGATGGCCGCCGGGCTGGCGACCCTGGAGGTGCTGCGCGAGGAACAGGTGGTGGACAACGCCCGCAAGGTGGGTGACCACTTCCGTGAGCGGCTGTCCGCACTGGTCGACGAGTACGAGCTGCTCGCCGAGGTGCGCGGGCGCGGGCTGATGATCGGGATCGAGTTCGGCCGCCCCAAGTCGTTCAAGCTGCGCACCGGTTGGGCCGCGCTCCAGGCGGCGCGCAAGGGCCTGTTCGCGCAGATGGTCGTGGTGCCGCTGCTGCAACGGCACCGCATCCTGACCCAGGTGTCCGGGGACCACCTGGAGGTGATCAAGCTGATTCCACCGCTGATCATCACCGAGCGGGACGTGGACCGGTTCGTGGACGCCTTCACCGACATCATGGACGAGGCCCACCGGGGGAGCGGCCTGATGTGGGACTTCGGGCGAACACTGGTGAAACAGGCGGTCGGCAGCCGCTGAGGCGGGCCCCGGGAGGCGCGGAGTGGGAAGCCGGCCCGGCCGACTTCCCACTCCGTGGGAGACACCGCGTCAGAGCTCGGTCCGGCGGCGCCGGACGACCACCACGAGATCGACGGCGGCGAACAGGGTGAGCAGGCCGCAGGCCACGGCGAAGCCGGTGAGCGTGCCCCGGCTGGGGGCGCCGTCGCCGGGTGACAGGGCCGCCCAGAGGGCGAAGCCCGCGGTGGCCAGCGCGAACAGCGGCGTGAAGGTGAGCGAGAGCAGGTAGCGGAGCTTGAGGTCGCTGCGGGCGGTGGCCGGCTCGGTGCCGCTGCGCCAGCGTCGCGGGGTCGTGGTGCGCATGGCGTTCACCTCCGGACCGCGGGGGGCGGGCTACCATTCCAGCGTACGTCCGAGGGACTGACGGGGGAGGCGCGATGTCGGGCACGGGCGAGGTGGGGGCGGGTTCGGGTTCGGGTTCCGGCCGGGGTCCGGGTTCCGGTGCCACCGGTGCCGGTGCGGGCGGCGAGGACGCCGAGGGCTACGCGGGGCTGCGGATCGAGCGGGCCCGGGAGCTGGCCCGCAGGCACGGCTGGGCCTCGGTCCGGGTGCTGGAGCCGGGGGAGCTGATGACCATGGAGTACCGGCAGGGAAGGCTCAACCTCGCGGTGCGCGGCGGCGTGGTCGAGCGCAGCTGGGAGGGGTAGGGCGCCCGGCCCGCCAGCCCGATCCGCGCCCGGGCGGCCCGGGCCTGATGCGGGTCAGTAGGGCTGGTGGCGGGCGAAGCGCCGGTGGAGCCGCTGCTCGGCGGTGGCGACCAGGGGCTCCAGCAGCGGGAGCACGAGCAGCACGAGCAGTCCGGCGGCCCAGCCGGCCAGGACGTCGGTGACCCAGTGGGTGCCCAGGTAGACCGTGGTCAGGCCGATCGAGCAGGCGGTGGCGGCGGCGATCAGCGCGCCGGTGCGCCGCCAGCGGACGGCGAGGTAGGCGAGGACGCCCCACGTGACCACCGCGTTGGCGGTGTGGCCGGAGGGAAAGATGGTGCCGCCGGAGAAGAGCTCGGGCGAGCCGACGTACTGGGCGTAGTGCGGGCCGAGCCGGCCGGTGACGATCTTGACCGCGCCGACGGTGACGTTGAGCAACAACAGCGCGATGCCCATGACCAGCAGCGGGCGCAGGCGGCGCAGGCGGTGGGCCCGCCAGCCGAGCCAGAGGAAGGCGGCGATCGCCGAGGGGCCGCGCTGTCCGGCCACCACCCAGGTGTCGAGCAGCGGCTCCAGCCGGGGCCAGCGCTCGTAGGGGCGCAGCAGGCGGACCGACCAGTCGAGGTCGACCAGTGAGGTGTTCAGCAGCACCCCGGCCAGCACCAGCAGGTAGCCGACGAGGGTGACGGCGAGCAGGGCGGCCTGCCGCCGGCCCATCGGCGGCCACCCGGGTTCGCGGCGGTCGGGGCCGACCGGGGCGAGGGGGGCCGCGGGCGTCGCGCGGCGTTCCCGGTGGCCGGTCTCGACGGTGCGATGCTCCGGCCCCTGGCGCGGAAAGGGGGCGGGGGTAACTCTGGATTGCACGGGGTGACCTTACCCAGCCGGGCAGGGCCATTCCGGGGGTAATTGTCATTTTCCCGGGAAATCGACAATTGGGTCGGCCCCGGATGGTCCGGGGAGTGATTTCCGGTATTCCTGGATCGAAAGTCAGTGTGGTCGTCGAATGATTCTGCAAAAGCCCCGGTAAAGGAAACGGAGTGGGCGGCCGGTGTGCCCGGCTTCCCACTCCGTGGTAACCCTGTGTAGGTTCCGTGCTCAGTCGAGGGGGCCGCCCGCGACGTAGATCACCTGGCCGGAGACGAAGCCGGCGCCCTCGCTCGCGAGGAACGAGATGGTGTGGGCGACGTCCTCGGGCTCGCCGACCCGCTGGACCGGGATCTGAGAGGCCGCGGCCCGCTTGAAGTCTTCGAAGTCCATGCCGACCCGGGCGGCGGTGGCCGCTGTCATGTCCGTGGCGATGAAGCCGGGGGCCACCGCGTTGGCGGTGATGCCGAACTTGCCCAGCTCGATGGCCAAAGTCTTGGTGAAGCCCTGGAGACCGGCCTTGGCGGCCGAGTAGTTGGCCTGGCCGCGGTTGCCCTGGGCCGAGGAGGAGGACAGGTTGACGATGCGGCCGAAACCGGCGTTGACCATGTGCTTCTGCACCTCGCGGGTCATCAGGAAGGCGCCGCGGAGGTGAACGTTCATGACCGTGTCCCAGTCGGACTCGGACATCTTGAAGAGCAGGTTGTCGCGGAGCACGCCCGCGTTGTTCACCAGGACGACGGGGGCGCCGAGCTCCTCGGCGACGCGGTCGACGGCGGCGCGGACCTGCTCGGCGTCCGAGACGTCGGCGCCGACGGCCAGGGCCGTGCCGCCGGCGGCGGTGATCCGCTCGACGGTCTCCCGCCCGGCCGCCTCGTCCAGGTCCAGGACGGCGACCGCGTGGCCGTCGGCGGCCAGCCGGACGGCGGTGGCGGCTCCCAGGCCGCGGGCGGCGCCCGTCACGACGGCGACCCGGGGGGTGGTGCGGTGCTCGGTCATGCTCGCTCTCGTCTCTGTCGGGATGCCTCCCCGGGGAGAGCCCCCGGAGAGGGTGGCCACACCCTACCGGCGAGTAGGAAGGGCGGCCAGAGTGGAGAGGCGCAGGTGACGGTGGGTAAGGACCGACCGGTCGGCTTTCTGCTGAGAACGGGTTACTGCGAGGGCTTCGCAGCGCGTAAATATGCCAATGTTGCCGAACCTGCGTCTACTATCCGCCCCTGCCTGCCAGCAAGGGCCCGCCGTTTGTATAGTGTCCGCCAGCAGCCACCGGCTGCGCGGCTGGAGCGCCCTCCCTCATAGCTGGACGCCCACTCGCCGTTACTGCCCCACCCGGGTGTCCCACACACACCGGGTGTGACATCGGGACGGATACATGGTGCTGGGGGAGATCCCGACAACCCGCGTGTCCGCGCGACTGCAACAGTCGCCCGGACACCTCATTCGTGTCGCACAGCAGGTTCACACCCGCTTGTGGTCCGAACACGTCGGAGCCGATCTCACGGCTCCGCAGTTCGCCGTACTGCTGGTCCTGGCCTTGGAGCCGGGTGCGGACCAGCGGACGGTCGGCGAACGCGCCTCGCTGGACAAGGCCACGATGGCGGAGATGGTCGCGCGGCTGGTCCGCCGCGGCCTGGTGCTGCGCCGGCGCGATCCGGCCGACGGCCGGCGCAAGCTGCTGGCCCTCTCGCAGAGCGGCGCCCAGGCGGTGCGCGAGGCCACCGGCGGTGTGGTCCGCGTGCAGCGCGTCCTGTTCGAGCCGCTCACCGCGGAGGAGCAGGTCGAGATCGTCCGGGTGATGGCCAAGATAGCCAGGCTGGAGCCCGCGGCGGTCGCCGTCATCACCGACGCGCGGCCGATACTGGACGCCCAGCGGGCGATCGGTTACCTGATCAGGGTGAGCCAGCAGGTGCACACCAAGCTCTGGTCGGAGCACGTCGGCGCCGAGCTGACGGCTCCGCAGTACGCGGTGCTGGACGCGCTGGAGCTGGAACCGGGCGCCGACCAGCGCACGGTCGGCGAGCTGGCCTCGCTGGACAAGGCCACGATGGCGGAGATGGTGAGCCGGCTGGTGCGCCGCGGTCTGGTGCAGCGCCGGCGTGACCCCTCGGACGGGCGGCGCAACCTGCTCTCGCTCTCGCCGGCGGGACAGGACCTGCTGCACCGCTCGGCCGCCGGGGTGGCCGAGGTCCAGCGGCTGCTGCTGGCTCCGCTGGAGGAGGGTGAGCACGAGGCCGCGCTCGCGCTCATCGCGAAGGCGGCCAGGCTCTAGGTCAAACCTTCGTCACAGTAGCCAAAACGATTCGCCAAAATGCCCGGGGCCCTTGGCCGTTGGCGTCGGCGGGTCGGAACAAGCCGAAGGCCGCCCGCTCCCGGAGGGGAGTGGGCGGCCTTCCGCTGACCAGTCGTCAGGCGTGTCGAGGGGTGCCCCGAGGCCGGGCCTCAGTTCCAGTCGAAGTGCTGCGGGTCCGGGCCGATCCGCTTGCCGGTGGCCACGGCGGCGATCGCCGCGAGGTCCTCGGCGTCCAGCTCGAAGCCGGTGACGTCCAGGTTCTCGCGGATCCGGGACGGGGTGACCGACTTCGGGATGGCGATCACTCCGCTCTGGAGGTGCCAGCGCAGCACCACCTGGGCGACCGTGCGGCCGTGCTTGCGGGCGACCTCCGCCAGCGCGGGCTCGGAGAGCAGCTCCTTGCCCTGGCCCAGCGGGCTCCACGCCTCGGTGGCGATGCCGTGCTGGGCGTGGAAGGCCCGCAGCTCCGTCTGGGGGAAGTACGGGTGCAGCTCGACCTGGTTCAGCGCCGGGGCGACCGAGGCCTCGTCCAGCAGGCGGGTGAGCTGCTCGGCGCCGAAGTTGGAGACGCCGATCGACTTGACCCGGCCGTCCGCCTTCAGCTGCTCGAAGGCCTTCCAGACGTTCGGGTAGCTGCCGTGCATCGGGCGCGGCCAGTGGATCAGGTAGAGGTCGAGGTAGTCGAGGCCGAGCCTGGCCAGCGAGGCGTCGAACTCGCGCAGCACCGCGTCGCGGCCCTGCGCGCCGGACCAGTCGCGGGTGCCGGAGTTCCACAGCTTGGTGGTGATGTAGAGGTCCTCGCGGGCCACGCCGCCGGCCAGCGCCTCGGCGATCGCCGCACCGGTGCCGGCCTCGTTCTCGTAGACGGCCGCGGTGTCAATGGAGCGGTAGCCCGCCTCGATCGCGGCGCGGACGGCGGGGGTCGCCTCGGCGTCAGGCACCTGCCACACCCCGAAACCGAGCTGCGGGATCTGCGCGCCGTCGTTGAGGGTGACGGTGGGGATGTTGCTCACGGAAGGAATGTCCTCCTGGTCGTCCGGTGTTCCAGTGGAGGCAACCGGCGCTCGGGTGTGATTGTTCCCGCCGATCGGGTTAATCTTGGCCCAGGCTTTGCGGGGGCTTGCCCGGGGTGGAGACCGTCCTGGTGAGGACGGGTGCGGGCTTGCGCCGGGGACGTGCGGATTCGTTGCGCGGGGGCGTGCGAATCCGGTGGGCGAGCGGGGGTGGACCGCGATGAGAAAAACCTGTTGCGTCGATCGTGAGGAGCTTGGCACGCTCGCGGCCATGATCTCCTGACTTCCGGGCCGTTCGTGCCCGTCCTGTCGTCGTCCGGCTATCTGCACCGGATGTTTCGACGATGCCGCTGTGCCGTGCCGCCACCGTGTCGCGGCGCCGCGCGCCCGTGCTTCGCACGCGTCACCGAGGCGTTTCGCGCGCCCCGTTCTCCATACCTCCGTACTGCTGTGCTCCCGTGCTCCCGCACCTTTGCACCCTCGTACCCTCGTACCGTTCGTATCGGAGTGTCATGCTGCTCATCCCTCTGCCGTTGGCCGATCCCGGCAGTCCCGATCTATCCTCGGCCCGGGCCTTCCTGCGCTGGTTGCAGCGCAGTCAGCGCCGCGGCCAACTACTCGCCACCTGCTGGACGTTGCTCGAAATGGGGTGCCGGGCCGCGTTGCCGGTGCCGCTGGGCTTCGGCGTGCAGGCCGCTGTGGACGGTGACTCCGGCGGGATCTGGCGGGCCGGTGGACTCCTGTTGCTGCTGGGCGTCGGCGCCGCCGCCGGGACCGTTTTGATGCACCGTCAGGCAATGTGGAACTGGATACACACGGCCATCCAGGTGAGGCAGCTGGTGGCCCGCAAGACGTCGCACATAGGGGCCGGGCTGCCTCGCCGGATCGCCACCGGTGAGGTGGTCGCGGTCGGCGGCGGAGACGTCGAACGGATCAGCTGGTACATCGAGTTGATCGCCCGGGTGTGGTCCGCGGTGATCGTCTGGCTGACCGTGGGCGCGATGGTGGTGGCGGTCGATCCGGTGCTGGGCGCCGGGGTGCTGCTCGGCGTCCCGATGCTGTCGTTCTCCGTCCTGCCGCTGGTCGGGCCGTTCGAGCGGCGCTTCGACGAACAGCGCGCCCTCGGTGGCAGGGCGGCCGAGCTGGCCGCCGACACGGTGGCGGGGCTGCGGGTGCTGCGCGGCATCGGTGGTGAGGAGCTGTTCCTGGAGCGGTACCGGGCGGCCTCCCAGAAGGTCCGCTCGGCGGCCGTCCGCTCGGCCCGGGTGTGGGCGCTGATGCAGGCTCAGCAGGTGCTGCTGCCGGGCGTGTTCGTGGTCTGCGTCACCTGGTACGGCGCCCGGTTGGCGATCTCCGGCGAGATCTCCGTCGGCACCCTGGTCACGGTGTACGGGGCGACCGCCTTCCTGGTCGCACCGCTGCGCGTGCTGGGCGAGGCGGCGCAGGCCCGGAGCGTCGCACGGGTCTCCGCCGCGCGGACCGTGCGGGTGCTCTCGCTGACCCGCGGCGGAGCCGCGACCGAGGCCTCGCTGGTGCGGCCGGAGAAGGGCGACCTGTACGACCCGGCGAGCGGACTGACTGCGCGGGCCGGTGAGTTGACCGCGGTGGTCTGCGGGGACCCGGACGTCGCCGGGGCGATGGCCGAGCGGCTCGGCGGCCACGTCCCGTCGGCCGAGGGCGAGCGGGCGCAGGCCTCGGTACGGCTCGGCGGTACGGAGCTGGACGCGGTGCCGCAGGCCGAGGCCAGGGAGGCGGTGCTGGTCCAGAACAAGGAGCCGGTGCTGCTCTCCGGCACGGTGGCCGAGCTGTTCGACGTCCCGTCCTCGGGGCGGGTCACGGTCGCGCAGGCGCTGTCGGCGGCCCGGTCCGACGACGTGCTGAAGTCCCTCGCGGACGGCTCGCCGGAGAGCGGGGGAGACCGGATGCGGGCCCGGATCACCGAGCGCGGACGCTCCCTCTCCGGCGGCCAGCGCCAGCGGCTCGCGCTGGCCCGCTCCCTGCTGGTGGATCCGCCCGTGCTGGTGCTGGACGAGCCCACCAGCGCGGTGGACGCGCACACCGAGTCGCGGATCGCCGCCGGGCTGCGGGCGACCAGGGCCGGCCGCACCACGGTGGTGTTCGCGACCAGCCCGCTGCTGCTCGACCAGGCCGACCGGGTGGTGCTGCTGCGGGAGGGCAAGGTCGCCGCGGTCGGTCCGCACCGGGAGCTGATGCGGACCGACCCGGCCTACCGGGCCGTGGTCACCCGCGACGAGGAGGCGGCCCAGCCGGTGGGCGGGGCGGTATGAGAACGGCCGGCGCGAGTACCGCCGTACCGAGCGGCGCCGCGACGAGCGGCCCGATGCCGTGATGAGCGATGCCGTGATGAGCGATGCCGTGATGAGTGGTGCCGTGATGAGCGACGCCGTCAACTTCCCTGCCAGGCAAGCGAGGAGTACGTCATGAAGCCCCCCGTCCAGGAGGAGCAGGGGCCGGCCGTCGCCCTGCCGGTCGGCTCCCCGGCCGCCGTGCGCCGGTACCTGCTGCTGCTCGCGCGGCGGCACCGCGCCGCGTTCTCCGCGGTGGTGGTCCTGAACACGATCGCCATGGTGGCCGGGCTGGTCGGGCCCTGGGTGCTCGGCGGACTGGTCGAGTCGCTGGCCACCGGCACCACGGAGTCCGCCGTCGCGGTGGCGGTCTCCTGGTACCTGCTGGCGCTGGTGGCGCAGGCCGCGTTCACCGGCTGGTCGCGGCTGCGCAGCGCGGTGCTCGGCGAGAGAGTGCTGGCCGATCTGCGCGAGGACTTCCTGGTCCGGTCGGTGGCCCTGCCGGCGGGCGTCCTGGAGCGGGCGGGCACCGGGGACCTGGTATCCCGGGGCACCACCGACATCGACCGGCTGGACAAGTCGGTGCGCGAGGCGGTGCCCGAACTCGTCGTCGCCGTCCTGTCGTTGCTGCTGGTGGTCGGCGCGCTGCTGGTCACCTCCCCGCTGCTCGCGCTGACCTCGCTGATCGGCCTGCCGCTGCTGCTGGTCACCTCCCGCTGGTACTTCCGGCGCGCGCCGCAGGCCTACCGCAGCGAGTCGGCCGCGCACGCGGCGGTGACCAACGTGCTGGCCGAGACGGTGGACGCGGCGCACACCGTCGAGGCGCTGCGGCTGGGCGACCGGCGGGTGCGGCTGACCGACCGCAAGCTGGGCGCCTGGCTGGACTGGTACCGGTACACCCTGTGGCTGCGCTCGCTCTGGTTCCCGACCATCGACGCCGTCTACACCATGGCGGTGCTCGCCACCATGGTGCTCGGCGGGCTGTTCGTCCTCCGGGGCTGGATCACGGTGGGCCAGCTGACCACCGGCGTGCTCTACGCGCAGATGCTGACCGGCCCGGTGGACCTGATCCTGCGCTGGTACGACGAACTGCAGATCGGCCAGGCCTCGCTGGCCCGGCTGGTCGGCGTGCACGAGGTGCCCGAGCACCAGGGGGACGAGTCCCTGCGGCCGGACGGCCGGTGGGTCGAGGCGAAGGACGTCCGGTTCGGCTACCGCGAGGGCGCGGACGTCCTGCACGGGATCACCCTGGACGTCGCTCCGGGCAGCAGGGTGGCGCTGGTCGGGCCGTCCGGCGCGGGCAAGTCCACCCTCGGCCGGCTGCTGGCCGGGATCTACGCCCCCGGCCGGGGCAGCGTCACCCTCGGCGGCGCGGAGCTGGCCCGGATGCCGGTCGAGCGGGTGCGCAGGGAGGTCGCCCTGGTGAACCAGGAGCACCACGTCTTCGTGGGCACCCTGCGGGACAACCTGAGGCTGGCCGCGCCCGACGCGGACGACGCCGAGCTGAGGGCCGCGCTGGACGCGGTGGCGGCCGGGGACTGGGTGGACGCCCTGCCGGAGGGCCTGGACACCGAGGTCGGCTCCGGCGGCGCCTCGCTGACCCCGCCGCAGGCCCAGCAACTGGCCCTGGCCCGGCTGGTGCTGGCCGACCCGCACACCCTGGTGCTGGACGAGGCCACCTCCCTGCTGGACCCGCGGGCCGCCCGCCACCTGGAGCGCTCGCTCTCCCGGGTGCTGGAGGGCCGGACGGTCATCGCCATCGCGCACCGGCTGCACACCGCGCACGACGCGGACGTGATCGCCGTGGTCGAGGGCGGGCGGATCAGCGAGTACGGCAGCCACCCGGACCTGGTCGCCGCCGGGGGCACCTACGCGGAGCTCTGGCGGTCCTGGCGGGACGAGGGGTAGGACCAGCGGTCGGGAGCCGGTGGAGCGACGGTAAGGGAGCGGTGGGCGAGGCGGTAGAGGAGGGGTAGAGGCGGCCACGGTCGGCTGACCGGGGGAAGGAGGGGTTTCAAACCCATATGGGATGGATTGACCCATACGGGTTACTCCCTCGCCCGGAAGGGCGTGTAAACCGGGCAAATCGGCCGCCCGGACCGCAGACTGCTCCGGTGACCAAGATTTCAGACGGCTCGACCCGCTCCTCGCGCAGTGAGATCGGCGGCATTCCCACGCGGTACATCGGGATCGGCGCCATCGTCGTCCTCGCCGTGTGGTTCCTCTTCGCCAACCTCGACAAGGTCAGGATCCAGTTCTGGGTCTTCACCGTCACCGCGCCGCTCTGGATCGCACTCCTGGCCACGCTGATCGCGGGCGTCGTCCTGGGCTGGCTGCTGAAGGGACGGCGCGGCAAGTGACCGCCGCTCCCGGGCCGGCCCCGGCCGGCGCCTCGGTCCTGACCCCGCTGATCGAACTGCGCGGGGTCAACAAGCACTTCGGGGACCTGCACGTGCTGCAGGACATCGACCTGGTGGTCGGACGCGGCGAGGTCGTCGTGGTCATCGGCCCGTCCGGCTCCGGCAAGTCCACCCTCTGCCGGGCGATCAACCGGCTGGAGCCGATCGAGAACGGCACCATCCTGATCGACGGCCGGCCGCTGCCCGAGGAGGGCCGGGGCCTGGCCCGGCTGCGTGCCGAGGTCGGCATGGTCTTCCAGTCCTTCAACCTGTTCGCGCACAAGACGGTGCTCCAGAACGTCTCGCTCGCACAGATCAAGGTCCGCGGCAGGCCCAAGGAAGAGGCGGACACCAAGTCCCGGGCGCTGCTGGAGCGGGTGGGACTCTCGGCGCACGCCGACAAGTACCCGGCCCAGCTCTCCGGCGGCCAGCAGCAGCGGGTGGCGATCGCCCGCGCGCTGGCCATGGAACCCAAGGCCCTGCTCTTCGACGAGCCCACCTCGGCGCTCGACCCCGAGATGATCAACGAGGTGCTGGACGTCATGCGCCAGCTCGCGAGCGAGGGCATGACGATGGTCGTGGTGACCCACGAGATGGGCTTCGCCAGGGCCTCCGCGAACCGGGTGGTGTTCATGGCCGACGGCCGGATCGTCGAGGACCGGGCCCCGGAGGACTTCTTCAGCGCCCCGGAGAGCGAGCGCGCCCGGGACTTCCTGTCCAAGATCCTGAAGCACTGAGGCGGCCCCGTGAACCGTGAGACGACGCCCGCCGCGACATCCGGCGTCGCGCGGGCGGGCAGCCGCGTGCTCGCCGCCCTCCTGCTGCTCACCGCGCTGGCGGCGGGGTGCGGCAAGCCCGGCACCCCGCCGCCCAAGGGCCCCCAGGCCGGCGCGCTGCCCACCTACCAGGTGCGGGACGCCTCCGCGATCACCGGCTCGCCGACCCTGGACACCGCCCGCAGGCGGGGCCACCTGGTGGTCGGCGCCAAGGAGGACCAGCCGTACCTCGGCCAGAAGAACCCGGCCACCGGCGAGTACTCCGGCTTCGACATCGAGATCGCCAGGATGGTCGGCGCGTCCCTGGGCTTCCCGGCGGACCGGATCCAGTTCAAGACCATCGCCTCGGCCAACCGCGAGACCGCGCTGCAGAACGGCCAGGTGGACTACTACGTCGGCACCTACACCATCAACGACAACCGGAAGAAGCTGGTCGGCTTCGCCGGCCCGTACTTCATCGCCGGACAGTCGCTGCTGGTGCGCAAGAACAACACCACCATCCACGGCCCGCAGGACCTGGACGGCAGGAAGGTCTGCTCGGCGTCCGGCTCGACGCCGTACCAGCGCATCCAGTCGCAGTACCCGAAAGCCAAGCTGATCGGCTACGACACCTACTCGGCCTGTGTGGACAACCTGATCACCAACCAGGTCGACGCGGTGACCACGGACAACGCGATCCTGCTCGGCTACGCGGCCAAGGTGCCGGACGAGCTCAAGGTGGTCGGCCCGCTGTTCTCGACCGAGCCGTACGGGATCGGGGTGCCCAAGGACGACACCGTCCTGCGGGCCGCGATCAACGACGCGCTGGAGCAGCACATGCAGAACGGCGACTGGAAGCGGGCCTTCGAGGCGACCCTCGGCCTCTCCGGGGAGCCCGCGCCGAACCCGCCGCAGATCGTCCGGTACTGAGAGGGCCGCGCCGTGAAAACGCTGACCGACAACTGGTCGACCTACTGGGACGGGTTCCTCGGCACGCTCTCGCTGTTCGTGGTGAGCGCCGTGCTCTCCCTGGTGCTCGGGGTGCTGATCGCGGGCTTCCGGGTCTCGCCCGTCAAGCCGCTGCGGGTGTTCGGGACGGTGTGGGTGACGGTGCTGCGCAACACGCCGCTGACCTTGCTGTTCTTCATCGTGGTGCTGGGCCTGCCCCGGTTCGACATCACACTGCCCTTCTACACCTTCGCGGTGCTCGCGCTCGGCTGCTACACCTCGGCCTTCGTCTGCGAGGCGATGCGCTCGGGGATCAACACGGTGCCGACCGGGCAGGGCGAGGCCGCCCGCAGCCTCGGCATGGGCTTCGGGCAGACGATGAGCCTGGTGGTGCTGCCGCAGGCGTACCGCTCGGTGGTGGCCCCGATCGGCAGCGTGATGATCGCGCTGGCGAAGAACACGGCGATCGCCGGCTCCTTCAGCGTCACCGAACTGCTGGGCACCTACCGGACCATCAACGAGCTGGGCTACAGCATCATCTGGACCTTCGTCTGGATCGCCATCGGCTACCTGATCATCACCCTGGCCGTCAGCGCCGTCTTCAACCTGCTGGAACGACGAGTGGCGGTGTCCCGATGACCGTGGAATCCTCGGCGCTGTACGACATCCCCGGCCCGAAGGCGCTCGCCCGGCACCGGCTGTACGGCGGGATCGCGCTGCTGCTGATCGCGGCGCTGATCGGCTGGGTGGTCTACATGCTGTTCCACACCCACCAGTTCACGTCCGCCAAGTGGCAGCCCTTCGAGTACCGGGGGGTGCAGAACCTGCTGCTGCGCGGGCTCGGCAACACCCTGACGGCGTTCGGGTGGTCGGTGCTGTTCGCGCTGCCCTTCGGCGCGCTGTTCGCGGCCGGGCGGCTCTCCGACCACCGGGTGGTGCGCTGGGCCGCCACGCTGGTGGTGGAGTTCTTCCGGGCCATGCCGCTGCTGGTGATGATCTTCTTCGTGTTCGTGGCGCTCAAGGTGCAGCCGCTCTGGGCGCTGGTGACCGGGCTGGTGCTCTACAACGGCTCGGTGCTGGCCGAGGTGTTCCGGGCCGGCGTGCTCGCGGTGCCCAAGGGGCAGCGGGAGGCGGCGTTCGCACTGGGCATGCGCAAGACCCAGGTGATGACGTACGTGCTGGTGCCGCAGGCCGTGCGGGCGATGCTGCCGGCGATCATCAGTCAGCTGGTGGTGGCGCTCAAGGACACCTCGCTGGGGTTCCTGATCACCTACGAGGAGTTCCTGCACGCGGGCAAGCTGATCGCCACCAACCTGGACTACGACCTGCCGTTCATCCCGGTGGTGATGGTGATCGCGCCGATCTACATCGGCATGTGTCTGCTGCTCTCCTGGCTCGCCCGGTTCGTGGAGCGGCGCAGCCGGCGCAGCCCGAGCGTGCGCGGCGGGGCGCCGGTGGTCAAGGCAGGGGTGGCGATGGGGCTGCCGCCGTCGGCCCAGCAGTGAGGAGACCGGTCGGGCGGGCGTTGCCCCACTCGATCAAAGGTGTGGGTGGGGTCGGGGTCGCTACCTCCAAATTCCTCTTATGATTTTCGGGCGTCGGAGCCGAGGCTGACGCGGACCGGAAGTGGACGAGGGAGCGGGGGACCATGGAGCCGGTGTTCGATTCGCGGCACATCAGGACGTTCCACGAGGTCGTCCGAGCCGGCTCCTACTCGGCCGCCGCCCGCGAACTCGGCTACACCCAGCCCGCCATCACCCAGCAGATGAAGGCGCTCGAACGCACCGTCGGCGTCCCGCTGTTCACCCGCGCGGGGCGCGGACTGCGGCTCACCGAGGCGGGCGAGGCGCTCTCCCGGCACGCCGAACTGATCCTCGGCAGCATGTCCGCCGCCCAGAAGCAGCTCACCGCGCTCGCCCGGCTGCGCGCCGGCCGGGTCCGGGTCTGCGCCTTCCCCAGCGCCAACGCCACCCTGATACCCGAGGCGATGGCACGGCTGCTGGCCGAGCACCCCGGGGTGCGGGTCGAACTGCTGGAGGCCGAGCCGCCGGACTCCGTCCAACGGCTGCTGCGCGGGGAGTGCGACATCGCGCTGGCCTTCCGCTATCCGGGCGGGGCCACCGAGGTGCCGGACGGCCTGGACGAGATCCCACTGATGGAGGACCTGCTCACGGTGCTGCTGCCGGTCGGGCACCCGCTCGGCCGCCGGCACGCCGTACGGCTGGCCGACCTCGGCGGCGAGCGGTGGATCGCCGGCTGTCCGCGCTGCCGGGCCAACCTGCTGCACGTCTGCGCGGAGGAGGGCTTCGCGCCGGACATCGTCTTCTCCACCGACGACAACCTCGCGGTGCAGTCGCTCGTCGCCGCCGGCGTCGGGATCGCCCTGATGCCCGCGCTGGTGCTCTCCTTCATGTGCCACCGCAAGGTCACCGGGCGGGCCGTCGAACCGCACCTGCGGCGGCAGGTGAGCGCGTACGTGCTGCGCGAGAACCGCCGGATCCCGGCCACCGGGCTGGTGCTGGACCACCTGCGGCAGGCCGCGGCGAGCCGGGTCGGCTGCTGACGTATAAGCATTCCTGAGGAGATCGCTTACAGGACCTCCTTGGACGTGATAGGTCGGTACGTCCGAACCTGCTGGGATGACACCCTCAGCCACCGTCGGCAGCGACCGACTCACCCAGCGGATGACGGCGCTGATCAGCGAGATCCGCGCCGTCGTGGACCGCGGGCTCCCTCCGGAACTCACCGCCTACCTGGTCGGGGAGAAGCTCGCCCCGCACCTGCTCGCCGACCCGGACGGGCCCGACGCGCTGCTCACCGCCGCCCAGTGCGAGGGCGACCCGCAGCGCTACCGCCAGCACGTCCTGCACGCCGAGGCGGACGGCAGCTTCTCCGTCGTCGCCCTGGTCTGGCTGCCCGGGCAGCTGACCCCGATCCACGACCACGTCTCCTGGTGCGTGGCCGGCGTCCACCAGGGGCAGGAGAGCGAGACCCGCTACCGCCTGGCCTCCGGTGGACGCACCGCCCGGCTGGTCGAGACCGAGCACGTGGCCGGTCCGGCCGGGACGGTGGCCGCCTTCGCCCCGCCGGGCGACATCCACCTGGTGCGCAACTCCTGTAGCACCACGGCGATCTCCATCCACGTGTACGGCGCGGACGTCTCGCGGCTCGGCACCAGCATCCGGCGGGTCTACCAGCTGCCCGCCGACGGGGAGCAGTGAGCGGCGGCGTGGCACTCACCCTCCGGCAGCGCGCCGCCCGTACCCGCTCGCTGCCCCCGATGCGCGGGGACGCCCCCGGGCTGCTGCTGGCGGCCCTCGGGGTGGCCGCCGCGCTGGCCGTCCACGCGCTGGTGCCGGCCGTGCCGGAACTGACCGCCGCCGTCGTGCTCGGCATGGCGGTGGCCCACCTGCCCGGGCTGCGCCCGGTGGTCCGAGGCGTCGCCAGGCCGGGGCTGTCGACGGCCGGGAAGCGGCTGATGCGGCTCGGGATCGTGCTGCTCGGGCTCAAGCTCAGCCTGGACGACGTGCTCGGGCTCGGCTGGGCCACCGTCGGGATGGTGCTCGCGGTGGTCGCGGCCGCCTTCGCGGGGACGCTCTGGCTGGGCCGGCGGCTCGGCCTGCCCGGGGACCAGCCGCTGCTGGTGGCCGCCGGGTACTCGATCTGCGGGGCCTCGGCGATCGGCGCGGTCAGCCAGGCGGCGGGCAGCGAGGAGGAGGACGTGGCGGCCTCGGTGGCGCTGGTGACCCTGTGCGGGACGCTGGCGATCGTCGTGCTGCCGCTGCTCCAGCACCCGCTCGGGCTCGGCGAGCCGGAGTTCGGGCGCTGGGTCGGGGCGAGCGTGCACGACGTCGGGCAGGTGGTCGCCACGGCGCAGACCGGCGGGGCCGGGGCGCTGCGGGAGGCGGTGCTGGTCAAGCTGATGCGCGTGGTGCTGCTGGCGCCGCTGGTCGCGGGAGTGGCGGTGGCGGTGCGGCGCAACCTCCGGGCCGCGCGGGTCTCCCCGGTGGCGGTCGGGGTGGGCGGGGAGTCGGCCGGGGTGGCCGGGGAACGGGGCGAGTCGGCCGGGGAGGCGGGTTCGGCGGCTGGGCAGGCGGGGAAGCGGCCGGTGAGGAGTGGCGGCCGGCCGCCGATCGTGCCGCTGTTCGTGGCGGGGTTCCTCGCGATGATCGTCCTGCGGACCACCGGCGTGCTGCCCGAGCGGGTACTCGGGCTGGCCGCGGACGCCCAGGAACTGCTGCTGGCGGCCGCGCTGTTCGGGCTCGGCAGCGCGGTGCACCTGCCGACCATGATGCGTACCGGCGGGCGGATCGCCCTGCTCGGGCTCGGATCCTGGGTGGTCGTCGCGGGTGTCTCGTACGCGGGGGTGCTGGTCACGACCTGACGGGCTCGGGTGTGCGGACTCGGCTATTGTCGGGCGGGTGTCCGCCCCGTCCGACCGGGGCGGCCCGCACCCGAATTTCGCCGAGGAGGACGGATGACCACCGCACTGCCCGAACGCGACGGCCACCAGGCCGTCGTCACCCTCGACCGACGGGAGGGCCCGTACGGCGAGGTGGTGCTCCGGCAACGCGGTGGGGACTTCGAGATCATCGCCAACGGGTGCTTCCTGATGGACACCGCGGACGGGCGCTCGGAGCGGCTGCTGATCCAGGCGGCGCTGGACGAACTGGACCGCACCGGTACCGCGGCCGAGCGGCCCTCGGTGCTGATCGGCGGCCTCGGGGTCGGCTTCTCGCTGGCGTACGCGGCGGCCGAGCCGCGCTGGGGGCGGATCGCCGTCGTCGAACGCGAGACCGCGATCATCGAGTGGCACCGGACCGGGCCGCTCGGGGCCTTCTCCGGCGGGGCGCTCGACGACGAGCGGGTCGAGGTGCTCCACACCGATCTGCTGGAGTACCTCGCGGCGGCGGACGGCGAGCGGTACGACGCGCTGTGCCTGGACATCGACAACGGGCCGGACTGGACCGTCACGGAGTCCAACGACGGGCTGTACGGCGCGGACGGGCTCGCGGTGCTGTGGCACCGGTTGCGCGCGGGCGGGGTGCTGGCCGTGTGGAGCGCGCAGCCGTCGCCGGCCTTCGAGGAGGCGCTGCGGGTGGCCGGGTTCTCGGACGTGGTGACGCACGAGATCCCGGTGGCCCGGGGGGTGCCGGACGTGGTGCACCTGGCCCGGCGGGCCGGCTGAGGGCCGGTCAGGGGTCGAGTGGGGCCGGGGCGGGCCAAGCAGGATTCGGCTCGGCTCGCTGGTGAACTCGGCTGCGGTGGGCGGTGGTTGGTGCGTCGTGCGGCAACTGGTGCCGGTGTAGCGGCGGTTGAGCGGTAGGTGGGCTTCAGGCGGGCGGTGGGGTTGGATGGCTGAGGGCGGGAATCCCTCCGAGCGGATCGCGGCCGAGCTTCGACGGCGCATCGCGGCAGGGGAGTTGGCGCCGGGAGCGCGGGTGCCGTCCACCCGGCGGATCACCCAGGAGTGGGGCGTGGCGATGGCCACGGCGACCAAGGTGCTGAACCGTCTGCGGGAGGAGGGGCTGGTCCGGTCCGTCCCGGGGGTGGGCACGGTTGTGGCCGGGACGCCGGCGCCGGCCGGAGGGCGGTCCCGGGGCGCCCGACCGGGCCCGCGGCAGCCCGCACAGCAGGCACCGCAGCGACTGCCGCGACGGGCGGCGGCGCAGCGGGACGTACCGCCGGCGGCGGAGCCGAGCGGGGAGCGACGGGAGCGGGCGGTCGGCGAGGGCGACCTCACCAGGGAACGGATCGTGGCGACGGCCGTCCGGGTGGCGGACGAGGAGGGGCTGCCGGCGCTGTCGATGCGCCGGGTCGCGACCGAGCTCGGTGTCGCGACGATGTCCCTCTACCGCCATGTGCCCGGCAAGGACGAGCTGTTGCGGCTGATGATGGACGTGGCGTTCGGCGAGCAGCCGCTGCCCGAGCCGCCGTCGGCGCACTGGCGGGAGGGGCTGGAGGCGGTCGCGCGGTTGCAGTGGCGGATCTACCGGCGGCACCCGTGGTTGGCCTCCACGATGTCCTTCACCCGTCCGGTCCTGACCCCGGACGCCGCTCTCCACACCGAGCGGTCGATGGCCGTGCTGGCGGGGCGGGGGCTGAGCGGGGAGGAGATGGCCCAGGCGTCCGTCGCCCTGGCGGCGTTCGTGTGCGGGCTGGCCGTCCACTTCGAGCGGGAGGCACAGGCCGAGCAGGACAGCGGACTGTCCGCGGAGGAGTGGATGGACCGGGTGGACGACGAGGAGCACGACCGGGTGATGGCGGATCCGGAGCGCTTCCCGATGTTCGACGCGATGAGCCGGGGGCCGGAGATCGACATGAGCCTGGAGGCGCTGTTCGAGTTCGGGATGGCACGGATGCTCGACGGGCTCGGCGTGGTGATCGAGCGGCGTGGCGGCTCGGGCGAGGGAGGGCCGGGGACGGGTGGTGGGGAATCGGGGGACGGGTAACGGATGACGGGTAACAGATTTCAGATTTCGTTCGCTGACATCTGAAATCTGTCATCCGTTACCCGTCATCCGTCGGCTGTCACGTCCGTTCCGGCTCGCTCAGCCGAACGGTCGGTGCTCCGCCGGGGCGTCCGCCCCGTCCGCGGGCTCCGGCTCGGGCGCGGCCTCCGGAGGGCTCGGGAGGCCCGCCATGGCGAAGGGGTTGAAGTCCGGCGGCGGGATCCGCACCGGGGTGCCCTTGGCCAGGGCGGGTTCCTTCTCGGCCGCACCCTCCGCTGCCGCTCCGGCGGTGGCTGTGGCACCGTCGGATTCGGCGGGCGGCGCTTGGGCGGGGATGACGGGCGGGGCCGAGGGCGGCGGCGGGACGGTCGGGCTCTGGGCCGGGAGGGTGGTGCCGAACGGGTCGGCCTTCTGCTCCGCCGCGACCGTGGTGCCGAACGGGTCGGCGACCGGGGCCGCCCCGGCGGGCTGCGCGACGGGTGCGGCGGCCGGTGCTTCCGGGAGGCCCGCCATGGCGAAGGGGTTGAAGTCCGGCGGCGGGATCCGCACCGGGGTGCCCTTGGGAAGGCCCTCGGCACCCGGAGCCGCTCCGCCCTCGTCGGCGACGGAGGCGTCCGCGGCCGGTGCGAAGGGGTTGAAGTCCGCCGGAGGCACCCGTACCGGAGTGCCGCGCAGGTGCACCGGCACCTCCTCCGGCTCCTCCTCGGCGGTCGCACTCGCAGTCGCCGCCGGAGCCGCCGGAGCCGCCGGAGCCGCGGCCGTCGCGGGGTCCGGGTCCGGGGCCGGAGAGGGAGCCGAGGCCTGGGCCGGAGCCGCGCTCGGCGGCGCCGGCGGCACGGAGGTCGCGGCCACCGCCGCCGGCACACCGTCCCAGCCGAACTGGATGCTCTTCAACAGCTCCGCGAACGCCTCCGTGTACAGCTCCCAGTCCTCCGGCCGCGCCGTGGACAGCTGGACGCACAGCACCGTCCCGCCGTCCGGCAGCGGTACGAAGGCCTGGACGGCCGAGGTGACCACCCAGCGCCGCTGTCCGTCGGCGGCCAGCGGGCCGGGCACCGGGGCGGTCCGGCCCTCGACCAGGACGGCGGCCGGACCGGCCGGCAGCAGCACGGTCCACACCTCGGCGTGCCGGCGGACGGTGGCCAGCTCGGTGGCGAGCGCGGTGATCGGCAGCGGGTGCCGGGCGAGCGAGATGACGAGCGCGGCGTCCGAGGTGCGCCCGTCCAGCTCCAGCGCGCAGACGCCGGCGTACCCGACGCCCGCGTCGCGGACCAGGTCGGCCAGGGTGGCGGAGATCACCGCGAAGTCGCGTCGCGGCTCCGGGCCGGTGGCACTGAACAGTTCCTCGGCGACCTCGGCCAGGTGCCGGGCCAACTCGTCGGCGGCCGCCACGGTCGCCGGCGCGGCGCCGCCGCTCCGCTCCGCGCCGTCGGGCAGCGGGGGCACCGCACGGGAGGTGACGCCGGGCGGACCGCCCGGGGAGGTCAGCGCGTGGAAGCCGGGCGGCACCACCAGCCGGACCTCGGCGCCCGCGCCCGTGGGCAGTTCGACCGGCTGCCGGGTCTGTTGCCCGGCCGCCAGCGCCGCCAGCGCGGGGGCGAACGGCGGGCGGAGCTTGGCGTCGGCGAACTCGCCGGTGACCGGCAGGTGGAACAGCGCGGCCGAGGTGGTGCCCCGGTCGGCGACGGCGCCGCGCACCGCCCCGCCGCCGTAGCGGACCTGGAGCGCGGCGACCGTCCGTTCGGCGAGCCGCGCCCCGGTGCCCGGCCGGGCGGTGCCGGCGGTGGTCACCGTGCCGAGCCGCTCCACGGTGGCGTGCACCGGGCCGTTGGGGGCCAGCGGCAGGCCGAACAGGGCCTCGGCGGCGGGGTGTTCGGCCGTCCGCAGGGCGCTCAGCGAGGCTGCCGGGTGGCGCGAGGTGTGCTCGTCGAAGAGGGCGTCGGTGAGGGTGCCGAGGGTCGCGCAGACCTGCTCCGCTGCCGCGAAGGGGTTGGCCTCCGCGCTGAACTGGACGTCCTGGGTCAACTGGTGAGCCCCCCGCTCTGCTCCGTGCCGTCGGTGGTTCGGGTGGGACCGGGCGCGCCGAGGCGGCACACCGTCGGATCCCCGCTCATTCCTATCAGAGCCCACCGTCCTGACCGAACCGCAGGATGACCCGATGATCACGCGGACCGGCACGGCGGCGGTGACGACGGTGACGGCTGCGGCGACTCCGGTGGCCGGACCCGGCGGCCGCTCCCGCCGCCGCTGCGGCGACTGCCCTGGCGACCCCGCCGGGCTATTCGGCGGCGCCCCCGGCAGCACGAGCGGTCCCGGCAGTCCCGGCGTCCCCGGCAGTCCCGGCGTCTCCGGCGGACCCGGCACCAGGGCCCGGGGCGGCGAGCACGGTGACCGCCTCGACGATGCCCGGCACCGCGAACAGCCCCGCGAGGTCCCGCACCAGGCGCCCGGTCGGACCGTCCGGGCGCTCGTCGGCGAAGAAGGAGGCCAGCTCGGCGGCGAGGGCAGGCTCACGGGCCGCGGTGAGCGTGAGCGCCGCGACGAACTCCTGTACCAGGTGCAGCTGGAGCTCCTCCAGCGGCACCGAGCGCTCGGTCAGCCACTCCAGCGAGGTGATCTCGGCGTTGGCGATCCAGGCCCGGACGGTGAGCCGCAGCCCGGCGCTCGGGGCGGGGATCGCCAGGTGGGCCAGGATCTGCTCCTGCGCGGCCCGGCGCACCTCGTCGATCACGGCGGAGGTGCCCGCGCTGGCCGCCACCGAGCCGCCGCGCAGCAGGGCGGCGAAGCCCGGTCCGTGGCTCTGCACGAAGTCCAGGTAACGGCCCATCACCCGGTACAGCCGCTCCGACAGGGGCCCGGTCATGGGCTCCTCGAACCGGGCCGACAGCTCCTGCCCGGCCCGCCGCAGCGACTCCTCGTACAGCGCCTGCTTGCCGGGGAAGTAGTGGTACACCAGCGGCCGGGAGGCGCCCGCGGCGGCGGCGATGTCGTCGATCGACACCTCCTCCGGAGGCCGGCGGCTGAACAGCTCCAGCGCCACGGCGATCAGCTGCTCCCGCCGCTCGTCCACGCTCAGCCGCCGACGCGGCCGCTCGCCCGCCGCCCGGGCGGATGAGGAGGTCCGGGCGGCGCGGTCGGCCGTCGGCGACGGAGTACGGGAGGCCATGCGCGCCACCCTATCCGGACGGCGCGCGGGGGCCTACGCGCCCCGGAAGTCGAGGTAGCGGCGGTAGGCCTCCAGGCCGTCGGGCACGAAGGAGTCGCGGCCGAGGCGCTCGGCGAGTTCGGCGGGGGTGAGCCAGGCGTGCCAGGCGACCTCGGACTCCTGGGGCGAGACCGGTCCGTCCCACTCGGCCTCGTACATGTCGCACCACCAGGAGAGCCCGTCCTGTTCGAAGAGGAACTTGAACAGCGGGCGCGGGGCGATGCCGTGGACGCCGAGCTCCTCCTCGGCCTCGCGCACGGCGGCCTCGGCGTAGGACTCCCCGGAGCCGACCACGCCGCCGACGAACATGTCGTACGCGCCGGGGGCGAACAGCTTGGTGTCGGTGCGCCGGTGGACGAAGATCCGCCCGGCCGGGTCGCGGACCAGGATGAACACGCAGCGGTGGGTGAGCCCGCGCCGGTAGACCTCGCCGCGCAGGGCGGTCCCGATCACGCGGTCGTGCTCGTCGACGATGTCCAGCAGCTCTTCGGCAGGGTTGGTCATGGGGGACAGGTTAGGGTTCCGGGGCTCGGTCCGAGTTGGATCCGAACCGATCGAACCTGGTCGGAATAGATCGAAGAAGATCAGGACTGAGTACGGGTGGCACGAGAAGCAGCGGAACTGGTCGAGGACGGGGCGCGGTGGCGGAGATCTGGGGCGAGACGGCCGAAGGGTTCGAGCCCGTGCGGGCGGCCTTCGTACGGAACTTCGCCGAGTACGGCGAGCTGGGCGCGGCCTTCGCGCTGTACGTGCGCGGCCGCAAGGTGGTCGACCTGTGGGGCGGCGACGCCCGCCCGGAGGTCGGAGGCCGGCCGGCGCCCGCGGTGCCGTGGACCTCGGACACCGCGCAGGTGCTGCGCTCCGTCACCAAGGGCCTGACCGCGACCACCGCGCTGCTCCTCGCCGAGCGCGGCCTGCTCGACCTGGACGCGCCGGCGGCCTCGTACTGGCCCGAGTTCGCGGCGGCCGGCAAGGGCCGGGTGCCGGTGAGCTGGCTGCTCTCGCACCGGGCCGGGGTGCCGGCGCTGGACGTGCCGCTGCGGCTGGAGGACGTGCTCACCTGGGAACGCGCGGCGGCGGCCGTCGCCGCACAGGCGCCCGCCTGGGAACCCGGCACCGCGCACGGCTACCACCCCTACACCTTCGGCTGGTTGGTCGGCGAGGTGGTGCGGCGGGTGAGCGGGCGGACGACAGGACAGTACTTCGCCGAGGAGATCGCCCGGCCGCTCGGGCTGGACCTGTGGATCGGGCTGCCGGCCGGCGCCGCGCCCCGGGTCGGCAAGCTGGTCGACCTGCCGGCCCCGGAGGCGGCCCGGACCGGCCCGAGCGGGCTGCGGCTGCGGCCCAAGCAGTCCGTCCGGGACGCCTACCAGGACCCGGCCTCGCTGACCGCCCGCTCCTTCGCCTCGGTGCGCCCCGGAGTGGACCTCAACGACCCGGCGGTGCAGGCCGCCGAGATCCCCGGCGCCGGCGGCATCGGCACCGCCCGCTCGCTGGCCCGGTTCTACGCCGCCCTGATCGGCGCGGCCGACCGCCCGGACGGCTCCGGCGCCCTGCTGCCGCCGCTGCTCGGCCCCGAGGTGCTGGCCCGCGCGGTCGAACCGGCGGCGAGCGGGCCGGACCGGGTGCTGATCGTCAACTCCACCTTCGGCCTGGGCTTCTGGCGGCACGGCCCGACCGCGCCGATGGCCTCCCCGGCGAGCTTCGGGCACCCGGGCCGGGGCGGTTCGCTGGGTTTCGCCGACCCCGACCTGGGGCTGGGCTTCGGCTACGTGACCAACGGCATGCAGCCGGGCGTCACCGGGGACGTCCGCTCGCGGAACCTGATCCGCGCGGTGCGGGGGTGCCTGGGACTGGACCGGTGAGGATCAGGCCTGGCCGGTCTCGAAGCGGCTGACCTTCCCGCCGTCGACGGTGAAGCGCCACGCGGTGCGCATCTCGCCCCAGGTGTCGTTGGTGAAGTTGGCGACCAGCGCGCGGCCGCCGTCCGACTCGGTCTGGACGTCCATCCGGCCGTGGGCGGTGAAGATCTCACGGTCGATCCAGTCCTCCAGGTCCCGGTCGGAGCCGTCGTCGGACATGGTGGCGCCCTCGGCGAGCAGACCGACGAAGGCCTCGCGGTCGCCCGCGTTGATCGCGGTGACGACGGCGCGTACGACGGGGTCGCTGAGCTTGGCGGTGGCGATGGTCACGGGGGCTCCCGGGGAGATGAGGGGTTCGGGAGTCCTGTCTACGGCGTTCGCGCGGGTCGTCCGGGCATGTCGGCGGCGCGTCGGGAAAACGCCGGGGCCCGTGTGCTTGGATCCCCGCGAGCGGCGATTCGCCCCGGAACCCGCCACGGGGAGTGGCGACGGAGCGGGAGGTCCCACCGGACCTCCCGCTCCGGTTCCCGCCGGACGCCCGGAGCCGCGTGCCGGTTCCCGCCAGAGGCCCGGAGCCGCCGGGCCCCGGAAGGACCGGAGCCGCCCGGCCTAGAAGAAGCCGACCGCGTCGGGGGAGTAGCTGACCAGCAGGTTCTTGGTCTGCTGGTAGTGCTCCAGCAGCATCTTGTGGGTCTCCCGGCCGATGCCGGAGTTCTTGTAGCCGCCGAAGGCCGCGTGAGCCGGGTAGGCGTGGTAGCAGTTCGTCCAGACCCGGCCGGCCTGGATGGCGCGCCCGGCCCGGTGGGCGGTGTTGAGGCTGCGGGTCCACACACCCGCGCCGAGCCCGTACTGGGTGTCGTTGGCGAGGGCGACGCCCTGGTCGAAGCCGTCGAAGCGGGTGACCGAGACGACCGGGCCGAAGATCTCCTCCTGGAAGACCCGCATCGAGTTGTCGCCCTCGAAGACCGTCGGCGTCACGTAGTACCCGCCGGCCAGCGCACCGCCGAGGTCGGCCCGCTCCCCGCCCACCAGGATGCGGGCGCCCTCGTCCTGGCCGATCTCGAAGTAGGAGAGGATCTTCTTCAGCTGCTCGACGCTGGCCTGGGCGCCGACCTGGGTCTCGGTGTCCAGCGGGTCGCCCTGGCGCATCGCCCGCACCCGGTCCAGGCCGTCGGAGAGCAGCCGGTCGTAGATCGCGGAGTCGATCAGCGCGCGGCTGGGGCAGGTGCAGACCTCGCCCTGGTTGAGGGCGAACATCGCGAAGCCCTCGACGGCCTTGTCGTAGAAGGCGTCCGACTCGGCGGCGACGTCCGCGAAGAACACGTTGGGGCTCTTGCCACCGAGCTCCAGCGTGACCGGGATCAGGTTGTCGGCCGCCGAGTGGGCGATCAGCCGGCCGGTGGTGGTCTCGCCGGTGAAGGCGAGCTTGCGGATCCGGGTGCTGGCGGCGAGCGGGGCGCCGGCCTCCTCGCCGAAGCCGGTGACGATGTTGAGCACGCCGGGCGGCAGCAGGTCGGCGGTCAGCTCGGCGAGCAGCAGCACCGAGGCCGGGGTCTGCTCGGCGGGCTTGAGCACCACGGCGTTGCCGGCCGCGAGCGCCGGGGCGAGCTTCCAGATTGCCATCAGGATCGGGAAGTTCCACGGGATGATCTGCCCGACCACGCCCAGCGGCTCGTGGAAGTGGTACGCCACGGTGTCCTCGTCCAGCTGGGAAAGGCTGCCCTCCTGGGCCCGCAGCACGCCGGCGAAGTAGCGCAGGTGGTCGACGGCGAGCGGCAGGTCGGCGGCCAGCGTCTCGCGCACCGGCTTGCCGTTGTCCCAGGTCTCGGCGACGGCCAGTTGCTCCAGGTTGGCCTCCAGCCGGTCGGCCATCCGCAGCAGCACCTGCGCCCGCTGGGCGGCCGGGGTGCGGCCCCAGGCGGGGGCGGCGGCGTGGGCCGCGTCCAGGGCGGCCTCGATGTCCTCGGCGGTGCCGCGGGCGACCTCGGTGAACACCTCGCCGGTGACCGGGGTCGGGTTGCCGAAGTACTCGCCGCGCACCGGGGGAGTCCACTCGCCGCCGATCCAGTGCTCGTACCGGGAGCGGTAGGCGACGATGCTGCCGGGGGTGCCGGGGGGTTGGTAGACCGTCATGCTCGGTGTCTCCTCGCTGCGTCGGGTGCCGCCCGGTACGGCCGCGGGCCGAGGGCGGCGGACCGGACCGCCCGGTCAGGGAGCGGCCCGGCGGGAGGGGTGGGACACGCATCGGACCGGCGCCCCGCCGGGGCGCCCGCCGTCGAGCACGATAACCGCCGGGCACCCGGCACGGCTACGGTCCGTACGCGTGTCCCGTACGGTCGGTGCGCCACGGGGTGGCCGGAGCGGAGACCCGAGGGGGCGCGCCCTCCGGGCGCGTTCCCGCGGCGTGCCGCCGCACGCCGCGGCCCGGCCGTCGTGGCGCCCTCGGGGTGCGCCACCGCACGCCGGGTCCGGTGGTCCGGTTCGCGCCGGTCGCGCGGATCGCGCGGATCGGTGCGCCGGGCCGGGCGGTGCGTCAGACCGCGTGGTACCGGCCGGTGCGGGCCTCCCAGCTGAGGTAGCCGGCCAGCCAGGTGAGCAGTCCGTCCGCGTACCGCTGGGCGATCGTGCGTTCGATCCGGGAGAGGCCCAACTCGCGGTAGACGTCCGGGAGTCGGTCGCGCAGCTCGGCGCAGCGGTCGACCATCAGCTGGGCCTCGGCGATGACCGCCGCGCAGGCCTCCTCGGCCGAGCAGCGCCGCTCCCGCTGGACGATCATGACCAGGTTGTTCACGTCCCCGCGCGGCGCCTCCAGCGGGTAGGACCGCACGTCGTTGCTGAGGGACGGTATGTCGGCGGCCAGCTGGCGGAGTTGGCGCAGCACCGGGTGGTGCAGGACGGCGGCGGGCACCTCGAAGTGGCCGAGGCGCTCGATCATGTCGAAGATGGTCTCCATCGCCGCGGTGCCCCTCCGGAGCTCCAGGTAGCCGTCCCGGTCCGGCGGCCGGGTGGAGATCCGGCCGGCCGCCTCGGCCGGGTGGCTGGCCAGGTAGTACTCCCAGTTGTAGGCCGCGCGGGCCTGCCAGCGGGCGGGCATGCCCCGCACGCTGCGCTCCCACAGGTCGGCGAAGGCGGTCTCGACCGCGGAGCCCTGGTCGGGGCGGGCGCCGTGCAGGACGGCGATCAGCCGTTCGCAGATCGGGGCGACCTCGGTCGGGCGGCGGCCGAGCGGCCCGTCGAACTGGTCGTCGAAGAGGAAGTAGAAGCCCATCAGGTCGGCGGCCAGGACGAGTTCGTCCGGTCCGGCGTCGGGATAGCCGAGCGCGGCGAGGTCCACCACCTCCCAGTGGGCGTAGCCGGGGTGGTCGGCGTCCGGCAGCAGCGGGTGGCGGATCAGCCAGTCCCGGTGCAGTGCGGTGGCGTGTCGGCCGTGCGGACTGCGGCGGTGCGGGAACGGAATCTGAAGTGAGGTGTCGTCAGACATCGGACTCCCGGTGCGGGGAAGGGTGGGGGCGCTGGTGGGCACTTGTGGTTCGAACGCGGTTCGTGGGGGGAGTTGGCGCGTCGGGGCGCTGCGGTGAGGGGGATCGGGCATGATCATCAACACCTCGAAGGCCGTAGGGTATCTGATGTATTGATCGCACGTTAGGGATATAGGGGAGTTGCCCTCGGGTGGTCCTCCAAACCCTCACCGTCCGTCCCAGCCTGCACGAATGCCCCACGGGAAGGCCCGCGCGGCGCTACCCTCGGCTCCACGCAGTGATGGAGCTGTGACGCAAACAGTCGAGGCGGAGGCGCGACGGTGACCGAGCAGGAGAACGAACTTCGGGCGGGCGCTGGTTCCGGCCGGGACGACGACGCGAACGCGCCCCGGGTCCGACTGCGCGACCGCGACGCCGAACTGCGCTCGGTGGAGGCCGCCGTCGACCGGCTCTGCCGCGGATTCGCCGCCGGCGGCACCGAGATCGGTGACCTGCTCACCTTCTCCGGTCGACCCGGCATCGGCAAGACCAGCCTGCTGCACGAGGTCCGGCGGATCGCCAAGCTCCGGGAGAAGGCCACCGTGCTGTTCGCCCGAGGCGGTGAACGGCAGTTCAAGGATCCCTACCACGTGCTGCGCCAGCTGCTCCAGCCCGTGCTCGGAGACCTCGAACCGGACGTCTTCCGCCAGGTCATGGGCACCTGGGAGGAGGTCGTCGGACCGGCCATGGGCCTCAAGCAGCCCAAGGCCGGAGCCCGCCGCCTCGACCCGCAGGGCGTGCGCGACGGCCTCGACTACGTCCTCGCCCAGCTCGCGCCGCGCCGCGCGCCGATGGTGATGATCATCGACGACCTGCACTGGGCCGACGGGGAATCACTCTCCTGGCTGACGAAGTTCGCCATTCGATCGAGTGAATTGCCCGTCCTGCTCGTCTTCGCCTTCCGCGAGGACGAGAACGACTGGCCCGCCGAGACCCAGGCGTTCCGCCGGAGCGTCCTCGAACTCAAGGGCCGCAAGCACGAACTCAACCGGCTCACCCTCAGCTCCGTCACCGACATGATCCGCGCGGAACTCGGCGACAAGGCCGAGGACGCCTTCTGCTACGAGTTCTGGAACGTCGTCAACGGCAACCCGTTCGAGGCCATCGCCCTGCTCGACCAGGTCCGCGACCAGGAACTCGAGCCGGTCGAGGAGAACTCCCGGCAGCTGCACGAACTCGCCGTCGACGCCACCGGAATGACCCTCAAGAGCTGGCTGGACCGGCTCGGCGCCAGCACCCTGCGCTTCGCCTGGGCCTGCGCGATGCTCGGCACCGACATCCGGGTCGACCTCGCCACCCGGATCTCCACCCAGAGCACCGAGGGCGCCCGCGAGTCCATCAAGCAGCTGCGCAAGCAGCGCGTGCTGACCCAGAGCCCCAACGGGAACCTGGAGTTCGTCCACCCGCTGATCGCCAGCTCGATCTACAACACCATGCCGGACGCCACCCGCCTCGGCATGCACGGCATCGCCGCCGCCGAGATCGAGAACGCCGGACTCGGCCTGCTCGCCGCCTCCCGCCACCTGGTCGAGACCCACGCCGGCGAGGGCGACGACCGGATCGTCCGGAAGCTGCGCCGCGCCGCCATCGAACACCAGCTGATCGGCGCCCCCGAAGCCGCCCAGCGCTGTCTGAACCGCGCGCTCAACGAGCCGCCCGCCGACGAGATCAAGACCGAGGTGCTCTACGAACTCGGCTGCTCCGCGCTGCTCACCGACCCCGTCGCCACCGTCAACCAGCTCAAGCTGGCACTCTTCTCCCCGGACGAGCTGCCGCTGCGCCCCGAGCTGCGGGTGGACGCCACCTTCCGGCTCTCCGAGGTGCTCGCCCACGCCGGTGAGCTGGGCCAGGCCGCCGTGGTCTGCCAGGAGGCGGCCGAGGTCACCGTCGACCCGGCCGGGCGCCAGCGGCTCCAGGCCGCCTCGTTCATGTGGCACGCCTTCCGCAAGTCCGAGGAGGACGGCCCCGGCCGCTCCGCCCGGCTGCGCGAGATGTGCCGGAACCTGCGCGGCCGGGAGGCGGCCGACCGGGCCGTGATCGCCATGCGCGCCTGGGACCTCACCCTGCGCGGAGCCCCCTCCGCCGAGGCGCTGGCGCTCGCCGACGAGGTCCTCGACGGCGGCCGGCTGCCCAAGGGCCTCGGCTGGACGGACACGGCCTGGGGCTTCGAACTGCCGTCGATGCTCTGCCTGACGTACATCTACAACGACCGCATCGCCCAGGCCGAACGGCTGGCGGCGGACGCCATCATCCAGTTCGAGATCGCCGGTTGGAGCGGAGCCCACCGGGGCTTCGCCTACTTCCTGATGGGCCTGGCCCGGTTCCGCCGCGGCCTGCTCGCCGAGGCCGAGGACTTCCTGCGCCGGGCCCACCGCATCTCCCAGCGGATGGGGGACAAGCTGCCACTGGCCTGGGACGCGATCGGCGTACTGGTCGACACGCTGATCGCCCGCGGCCGGGTCGACGAGGCCTGGACCACGGCCAACGACTTCGGCTTCCACCCGCCGTACCACCCGACGGCCATGGTGCTGCCGGACGCCGCCTCGCTGTACGGCAAGCTGCTGGTCGCCAAGGACCGGTACGCGGGCGCGGCCGCCGCGCTCACCGAGGCCGGCGCCCAGCTGGAGGTCCGCGGCTGGCACAACACCGTCTGGGCGCCCTGGGCCGGGCACCTCGCCATCGCGATCGCGCGCGACGAGCCCGAGCGCGCCCGTGACTACGCCCAGCGGGCGGTCCGGGACGCCCGCGCGTTCGGCACCGCCTCCGCGATCGGCAGCGCACTGCGCCTCCAGGCCCGGATCGAGGACGCCCGGGCGGCGGTCGACCTGCTGGAGGACGCCGTGACGTACCTCGGGCAGTCCCCGGCCGGCTACGAGCACGCCGTCGCCCTGGTCGACCTCGGCGCCGCGCTGCGCCGCGTCGGGCGGCTGGACGACGCCCAGGAGTACCTGTACCAGGGCATCGAGCTGGCCCAGCACTGCTCCGCGGAGGGGCTGGTCGACCGGGCCCGCCGGGAGCTGGCCAACTACGGCCTGCGGCCCAACCGGCTGGGCCTGCGCGACTTCCAGGAGACCATCGAGACGCTCAGCAGCGCGGAGTGGGAGGTCGCCAAGCGAGCCGTGCAGGGCGTGCCGGCGCAGCGGATCGCCGAGGAGCTCGGGGTGCCGGTCGGGCTGGTCAACCGGCGGCTGGCGGCGGTCTACCGCAAGGCGGGCAGCGGGCCGGACGGCCTGGCCTCGGCGCTCGGGCTGCCGCAGCAGCAGCGGGACGCGGGGTGGCTGGAGGACCTGGACGACTAGCGGCGGACGGCCGGGCGTTCGGTGGGTGTCCGGCGACCGGATGACACCGGATGACGGTGAATGACGGCGCGGATGAACGGCGGATGAGGCGGATGGCGGTGTGCGGGGGCGCGGAAGAGCCCCCGCGACCGCCGCCGTCGCTAGGCTGACGCACACGGGGCCGCCACGGCGCCCCTCGACGGACCCGGAACCGGGCGGCCGCAGCGCGACGCCGCCGCCAGTGAGGAGCAGGCCATGGCGAGCGAGGCCACCAGTGTGCGGCACGAACCCCTGGAGCCCTCGGGCGCGGGCGCCGCGATCGAGCGCTGGACGCTCACGGCCGGCCCGTACGAGGCCAGCGTGCTCACCCTCGGCGCCACCCTGCACACCCTGAGCGCCCCGGACCGCTCCGGCCGCAGCGCCCAACTGCTGCTCGCCACCGACCGGTTGTCCGAGATCCTCGGCCCGGCGCGCCACTACGGCACGGTCGTGGGCCGCTACGCCAACCGGATCGACCGCTCGTCGGTGACCATCGACGGCCAGGAGCACCAGCTCGCACCGACCGGCGGCGGAGTGACCATCCACGGCGGTCCGGACGGCTTCGCGCACCGGATGTGGGCGGCCGAGCCGGTCGAGGGCGGGGTGCGGCTGGGACTGCACAGCCCGGACGGGGACCAGGGCTTCCCCGGCGCGCTGGACGTGACCGTCACCTACACCCTGGACGCGGCCGGCGAGCTGGTGATCGACTATCGCGCCGTCACCGGCAAGCCGACCGTCGTCAATCTGACCAACCACGCCTACTTCAACCTCTCGGGTGAAGGCCGCGGCGACATCCTGGGCCACCTGCTCACCCTGGACGCCGACGCGTACACCCCCGCCGACGAGCGGCAGATCCCGTACGGCCGGATCGAGCCGGTGGCGGGCACGCCGTTCGACTTCACCGTGGCCACGCCGATCGGCAAGTCGGTGCACGACGAGCACCCCCAGCTGACCGGGCCCGGCGGCTACGACCACAACTGGGTGCTGCGCGCCCGCCCGGCCGACGGCAGCCCGGCGCGGGCCGCGCTGCTGGAGGACCCGGTCAGTGGCCGCACCCTGGAGGTGCTGACCACCGAGCCGGGCATCCAGGTCTACACGGCGAACAAGTTCCAGGGCGCGGTCACCGGCGCGAGCGGCGTCCCGTACGGGCCGTTCGCCGGGATCGCGCTGGAGACCCAGCACTTCCCGGACTCCCCGCACCACCCGGCCTTCCCCAGCACGGAGCTGCGGCCGGGGGAGGAGTTCCGCTCGACCACGGTGCTGCGGCTGGGGACGGTGTAGGGCCGTCCCGGCCCGGGACCCGGCCGGCGCCCCGGGGGCTCCGCCGGCCCCCGGGGCTCCGTCGACCCCCGGAGCCGCTCACGCTCCGGAGGGCTCGCCGCTCCGGGACTCACCGCTGGGCGGCTCACCGCTCGGGGCTCACCGCTCCCTGGAGCCGTTCACCGTTCCTGCGGCTGGACCAGGTCCCGGCGCATGCAGAGCCGGGGCCAGCGGTCCAGGCCGTGCTCGGCCTCCTTCCGGCGGATCTCGCGCAGGCCCGGGGTGAGCTCCTCCGCGGCCAGCGGGCGGAAGCCGCAGCGGGCGTAGTAGGGGGCGTTCCAGGGGACCTCGGCGAAGGTGGTGAGGGTCAGGGCGGGCGCGTCGGTGGCCGAGGCGAGGTGCTCGATCAGCGACCGGCCGATGCCCCGGCGGGCGTGGTCGGGGTGCACGGAGACCTGCTCGATGTGCAGGGCGCCGTCCACCGGTTCGGCCAGCAGGTAGCCGGCGACGGTTCCGTCGGGGGCCTCGGCGACCAGGGCGACCCCCCGCTCCAGATAGTGCGCCAGTTCCTCCGGCGCCGGGGGTTCGTCCTCGGCGATCTCCGCCATGCCGATCGCGGCGAAGGGCGCGCCGGCGGCCCGCTCCAATTCGGTGAGGAGCGGCAGTTCGTCTCTGGTGACGGCTCTGATTCGCATGCGTCCAGTCTGCTGGAGGCGGCTTCCGGCCACGCAGGGTGGTTCCGTCGGCCAGTCCGAAGAGGGGTGGAATCGGACAAACCATGGCAATCATCGTCACCGTCAACTACCGTGCGGCAACGTCCAGGACACGTGGGCGTAACGATCGCCATTTCTTGCAGAAACTTGCTGCAAGGACTTTCCGTCGCTCTCGCGCCGCTGTTAACTTCCTTCCCGAGCCCGACGGCAGCAACGGTGCGGTCGGTGCGAGGCAGCCATTATGCGCCTGTCTCCCAACATCTCGGGCACCCCCACCCTCCAAGGAGTTCTCATGCGGCGTGGCATCGCGGCCTCTGCCCTCGTTGTGGCCCTCGCGGTCTCGATGGCTGCCTGTGGCAGCAGCGGCTCCAGCTCGGACGGCAAGGCCGACGGGCCGGTCACCCTCACGTACTGGGACACGTCGAACGCCACCAACGAGGCGCCGAACTACCAGGAGCTCGTCAAGAAGTTCGAGGCTGCGAACCCGAACATCAAGGTCGACTTCGTCAACGTGCCGTTCGACCAGGCGCAGAACAAGCTCCAGACCGCGATGGGGGCCAAGGGCGCTCCGGACGTCTTCCGCTCCGAGGTCGGCTGGACCGCCGCCTTCGCCAAGGCCGGTTACCTGGAGCCGCTGGACGGCACCCCGGCCGCCGCCGACACCTCCGCCTTCCAGCCGAGCCTGATCCAGCAGGCCAAGTACGAGGGCAAGCTGTACGGCGTGCCGCTGGTGACCGACACCCTCGGCCTGCTCTACAACAAGGAGCTGTTCACCAAGGCGGGCATCACCGAGGCGCCGAAGACCTGGGACGAGCTGAAGACCGACGCCGCAGCCGTCAAGGAGAAGGCCGGCGTGGACGGCTTCTGGCTGAAGGCCGCGGACGGCTACTACGCGCTGCCGTTCCTGTTCGGCGAGGGCACCGACACCGTCGACGCCGCCGGCAAGAAGATCACCATCACCTCGCCGGAGGCCGTCAAGGCCGTCGAGACCTACAAGACGATGTTCACCTCGCCCGGCACCGCCAAGGCCGACGTCACCACCGACGCCTACGCCCACATGATGGACGCCTTCAACAACGGCAAGGTCGCGGCGATCATCCAGGGCCCCTGGGAGATCACCAACATCTACAAGGGCCCGGCCTTCGCCGACAAGAACAACCTCGGCATCGCCGCCGTCCCGGGCGGCTCCGCGGGCAAGGGCGCCGCTCCCACCGGCGGCCACAACATCTCGGTCTACGCCGGCGCGGACAAGGCCCACAAGGCCGCCGCGGAGAAGTTCGCCGCCTTCATGACCTCGGCCGAGAGCCAGGCGTTCATCGCGGAGAAGAACGCCACCCTGCCCACCCGCTCCGACGCCTTCACGGCCGACGTCAAGGCCGACCCGGGCATCGCCGGCTTCCAGGCCGTGCTGAGCAGCGCCAAGCCGCGCCCCGAGCTGCCCGAGTACAGCTCGCTGCTCGCCTCGCTGAACACCAACCTGGGCAAGGCCCTCCAGGGCACGAGCACCCAGGACGCGCTGAACACCGTCGCCACCGACTACGCCAAGCTCCTGCCGGGCTTCGCCAAGTAGTTCCCGTGCCCGGCCCGTCGGCCGGCGGATGACGGCGGACGAATGACAGCGAACAGCTGACGGATAACAGCCAACAGATTTCATCATCTGTCAGTCGTCAGTTGTTCGCGGCTCATCGCCGCCCGTCACCCGCCACGTCCCGGCGGGCCGGGCCGTCGGCTTCCCCCCGAATTCCCCCGAGAAGGTGCAAACGATGTCAGTCGCCGTGCAGGGCGCCACCGGCAAGGGCAGCCGGGAGCGCGAGCAGCGTCCGGGCCTGCTGGAACGCGTCAAGCGCTCCTACGCCAAGCACTGGTACGCCTACGCGATGATCGCCCCGGTCGTGCTGGTGCTCGGCGTGCTGGTGATCTACCCGCTCGTCGAGGGCATCTGGCTCACCCTCACCGACGCCAACAGCCTCAACGTCGCCCGCAAGATCGGCGTCAACGAGATCCCGTCGAGCTACGAGTTCGTCGGCTTCCGCAACTACGCCGACATCCTCTGGGGCCCCGGCTCGTACGACCGCTTCTGGTCGCACTTCGTCTGGACCATCGCCTGGACGGCCGTCTGCGTCTTCCTGCACTACACCCTCGGCCTCGGCCTCGCCCTGCTGCTCAACCAGAAGATGCGCGGCCGCGCCGCCTACCGGATGCTGCTCATCCTGCCCTGGGCCGTACCGACCTTCGTCACCGTCTTCTCCTGGCGGCTGATGCTCGCCGACGGCGGTGTCGTCAACGGCGTCCTCTCCTTCCTGCACCTGCCCGAGCCCGGCTGGCTCACCGATCCGTGGGCGCAGAAGGCGGCGGCCATCATGGTGAACACCTGGGCCGGCGTGCCGTTCATGATGATCTCGCTGCTCGGCGGCCTCCAGTCGATCCCGGCCGAGCTGTACGAGGCCGCCGAGATGGACGGCGCCACCGCCTGGCAGCGCTTCCGCCACGTCACCCTGCCCGGGCTGCGCTCGGTGTCCTCCACGGTCGTGCTGCTCGGCGTGATCTGGACGTTCAACCAGTTCAACGTCATCTTCCTGCTGTTCGGCACGGGCGCCCCCGACGCCCAGCTGCTGGTCACCTGGGCGTACCGGCTCGGCTTCGGCCAGATCCCCCGGGACTACGCGCAGTCCGCCGCCTACGGCGTGATCCTGCTGTCCATCCTGATCGTCTTCACCGCCTTCTACCGGCGTTGGCTCGCCCGCAACGAGCAGGCCAACGGCTGAGGCCCCGGACCCAGTTGACCCACGAAGGCAGGTACCCCCGATGAGCACCACCACCGAACTCCCGGCCCGCGCGGCGACCGCCGCCCCGGCCGCCCGACCCGCCAAGGTCCGCCGCCGGGACGAGCGCAGCCCGCTGTCCCGGGCGCTGTCCCACGGGATCCTGACCCTGGCCGGCCTGATCGCGCTGTTCCCGGTCGCGTGGATCCTGTTCGTCTCGCTCGGCCCGGACAAGAACGACTACCTCCACCCCGGCCGGATCCTCGACAAGCTCACGCTGTCGAACTACCAGCACGTGCTGTCCGACACCGACTTCTTCACCTGGTTCGGCAACGCCGTGCTGGTCTCCGGCGTCACCACCGTGTTCGGCGTGCTGTTCGCCGCCACCACCGGCTACGCCGTCTCCCGGATGAAGTTCCCGGGGCACAAGCCGCTGATGTGGTCGCTGCTGGTCACCCAGATGTTCCCGATCGCGGTGCTGATCGTGCCGATGTACACCATGCTCTCCGAACTCGGCCTGCTGGACAGCTACACCGGCCTGATCCTGGTCTACTCGACCACCACCGTGCCCTACTGCGCCTGGCTGCTGAAGGGCTACTTCGACACCATCCCGGTGGAGATCGACGAGGCCGGCCGGGTCGACGGGCTCACCCCGTTCGGCACCTTCTGGCGGCTGATCCTGCCGCTCGCCCGCCCGGGCCTGGCGGTGGCGGCCTTCTACTCCTTCCTCACCTACTGGGCCGAGGTGCCGTTCGCCTCCACCTTCATGCTCAGCTCCGACAAGTACACCCTGGCCGTGGGCCTCCAGACCTTCGTCAGCGAGCACGACGCCCAGTGGAACCTGATGGCCGCGACCGCCGTGCTGATCGCGATCCCGTCCGCGGCCTTCTTCTACCTGGTGCAGCGCCACCTGGTCACCGGCCTGACCGCCGGCGCCTCCAAGTCCTGACCCGCCGCCGCTCCGTACCGAGGCCCCACGCCGCGTCGCGCCGCCACACCGTCGCGCGACCCAACGTCCCAGCGCCTTCCGCTCCTCTAGTCCCCAAGGGATACCGTCCATGACCCAGAACCTGGCCGACACCTCCCGGCCTGCCGCCGACACCGCTCACGAGGCGAACGTCAGCGCGTCCAGAGGCTGGTGGCGGGACGCGGTCATCTACCAGGTGTACCCGCGCAGCTTCGCCGACTCCAACGGCGACGGCATGGGTGACCTGCCCGGCATCCGCAGCCGCCTGCCGTACCTGCGCGACCTCGGAGTGGACGCGGTCTGGCTCTCGCCGTTCTACGCCTCGCCGCAGGCGGACGCCGGCTACGACGTGGCCGACTACCGCGCGGTGGACCCGATGTTCGGCACCCTGCTGGACGCCGACGCCCTCATCCGGGACGCCCACGACCTGGGCCTGCGGATCATCGTCGACCTCGTGCCCAACCACTCCTCGGACCAGCACGAGTGGTTCCAGCGCGCCCTGCGCGAGGGCCCCGGCTCCCCGCTGCGCGACCGCTACCACTTCCGCCCCGGCAAGGGCGAGCAGGGTGAACTGCCGCCCAACGACTGGGAGTCCATCTTCGGCGGTCCGGCCTGGACCCGCACCGCGAACCCGGACGGCACGCCCGGCGACTGGTACCTGCACCTGTTCGCCCCGGAGCAGCCCGACTTCAACTGGGAGAACCCGGCGGTCGCCGACGAGTTCCGTTCGATCCTGCGGTTCTGGCTCGACATGGGCGTGGACGGCTTCCGGATCGACGTCGCCCACGGCCTGGTCAAGGCCCCCGGCCTGCCCGACCTCGGCGGCGCTGACCAGCTCAAGCTGCTCGGCAACGACGTCATGCCGTTCTTCGACCAGGACGGCGTCCACGAGATCTACCGCAGCTGGCGCAAGATCCTCGACGAGTACCCGGGTCAGCGGATCGGCGTCGCCGAGGCCTGGACCCCGACCGTCCAGCGCACCGCCAACTACGTCCGCCCCGACGAGCTGCACCAGGCCTTCAACTTCCAGTACCTGGGCACCGATTGGGACGCCGCCGCGCTGCGCGAGGTGATCGACCTCTCGCTCGACTCGATGCGCCCGGTCGACGCCCCCACCACCTGGGTGCTGTCCAACCACGACGTCACCCGGCACGCCACCCGGTTCGCCAACGAGCCCGGCCTCGGCACCCAGATCCGCACCCCCGGCGACCGTCAGCTGGGCCTGCGCAGGGCGCGCGCCGCCACCCTGCTGATGCTCGCGCTGCCCGGCTCGGCCTACGTCTACCAGGGCGAGGAACTCGGCCTGCCGGACGTCACCGACCTGCCCGACGAGGTCCGCCAGGACCCGTCCTTCTTCCGGCAGGCCGGGCAGGACGGCTACCGCGACGGCTGCCGCGTCCCGATCCCGTGGTCCGGCACCGAGGCCCCGTACGGCTTCGGGCCGGTGGCCGGCGGGCCGTCCTGGCTGCCGCAGCCGGCCGAGTGGGCCGAACTGAGCGTCGAGGCGCAGACCGGAGACCCGAACTCCACCCTGGAGCTCTACCGCAGCGCGCTGGCCGTCCGCCGGGCGCAGCCCGACCTCGGCGCCGGCAGCGAAGTCGAGTGGCTGGACAGCGCCGAGGGCACCCTGGTGTTCCGCCGCGGTTCCTTCGTCTGCACCGTCAACACCTCCGGCGAGCCGGTGCGGATAGCGGCCCCGGGCACGCTGCTGCTGGCCTCGACCGACCTCGTGGTGGACGGCGGCGAGACGGTGCTCGCTCCGGACAGCACCGGCTGGTGGGCGGTCTGACGTGGTTGGAATAGGCTCTGGGACCGTGACTACGGCGCGACTCTCAGACATCGCGGCACAGGCGGGGGTCAGCGAAGCCACCGTCTCCCGCGTACTCAACGGCAAGGCGAACGTATCCGCCGCCACCCGGCAGACCGTGCTGGCCGCACTCGACGTGCTCGGGTACGAGCGGCCGACCCGGCTGCGCCAGCGCAGTGCCGGGCTGATCGGGCTGATCACGCCGGAGCTGAGCAACCCGATCTTCCCCGCGCTGGCGCAGGTGATCGAGCAGGTGCTCAGCCGGCACGGCTACACCCCGGTGCTGTGCACCCAGACGCCGGGCGGTTCCACCGAGGACGAGCTGGTGGAGATGCTGGTGGACCGGGGCGTGGCGGGCATCGTCTTCGTCTCCGGGCTGCACGCGGACACCACCGCCGACCACGACCGCTACGCCCGGCTGGCCGGGCGCGGGGTGCCGTTCGTGCTGATCAACGGGTACAGCGAGAAGATCGACGCGCCGTTCATCTCGCCGGACGACCGGTCCGCGATGTGGATGGCCGTCCAGCACCTGGCCGAACTCGGGCACGAGCGGATCGGGCTGGCCGTCGGCCAGCGCCGGTACGTGCCGGTGCTGCGCAAGATCGAGGGATTCACGGCGGCGATGCGCGAGGTGCTCGGCTACGGCCGGGAGGAGGCCGAGGACCTCGTCCACCACACGCTGTTCAGCGTGGAGGGCGGGCACGCGGCGGCCGGCGCGCTGCTCGACAAGGGCTGTACCGCGATCGTCTGCGGGAGCGACATGATGGCGCTCGGGGCGATCCGGGCGGTGCGGCAGCGCGGGCTGTCGGTGCCGCAGGACGTGTCGGTGGTCGGCTTCGACGACTCGCCGCTGATCGCCTTCACCGAGCCGCCGTTGACCACGATCCGCCAGCCGGTCGAGGCGATGGCCACGGCGGCGGTGGACGCCCTGCTGGAGGAGGTCGGCGGGAACGCGGCCCAGCGCGGCGAGTTCATGTTCCAGCCGGAGCTGGTGATGCGCGGGTCCACCGGGGCCTGCGCGCGCTGAGCGTCGGCCGTCATGGCCGCCACGTCGGACGGACGGGCCCCGGAGGGCGGTTGCTCTCCGGGGCCCGTCGGCGCTTCGCCGGTCCGGGTCCCGGTGCGACGGCCGCGTGCCGGGTAGTCGCGCAGGACCGGTTCGACGGCCTTCTGGGGGAGCCGCCGGAGGGCGGGGCGCATGATGCGCCGGGGAACGGCGGAACCCCCGGGGAGAGCGACCAGACTCTCCCCGGGGGTGGCGGATGGTCAGCGTTCGGTCCGCAGCGGGTGGCTGACGGCTGATGGGAGACAGATGACAGCTGACAGATGTTGAAATCTGTTATCTGTTATCCGTCATCTGTCAGCTGTTCCTTGTCGGCTGCTACCGCGCGTCCGTCAGCCGTTCGCCGTCCTCAGACCCGGCCGGCGAAGTCCGGGGCCCAGTTGGCGATGCTCTGCTCGCGCACGCCCGAGCTCGGGTTGGCGGCCTCGACGTACTTGCCGTTGCCGACGTAGATCGCGACGTGGTACACGCCGGAGTCCTTGCCGTTGTTGGACCAGAACAGCAGGTCGCCCGGCTGGAGGCTGTCCAGCGAGACGTGGGTGCTGGCCGCGGCCTGGTCGGCGGCGACGCGCGGCACGGAGATGCCCGCGGCGCGCAGCGCGGCCTGGGTCAGGCCGGAGCAGTCCCAGCCGCCGTTGCCGGTGCCGCCGTACACGTAGGCCTGACCGACCTTCGACTCGGCGAAGGAGACCGCGGCGGCCATGCTGCCGGTGGCGGCCGGAGCCTGGGTCTGGGGCTGCGCCGGGGCCGGGGTCTGCGGGGCGGGCTTGGCGGCGGCGGGCTTGGCGGCGGCCGGCTTGGTGGCGGGCGTCTGGGCCTGCGCGGACGGCTGGGCGTTCACGGCACCGCCGTTCGCGGACTGGCCGGCCTTCCGCGAGCGGTCGGACCGGGCGGCGTCCGAGCCGGACTTGCCGTCGATGGACAGGTGCTGGCCCGGGTAGATGGAGTCCGGGCCCTCGGTCAGGGTGGCGCGGTTGAGCTCGTACAGCCGCTGCCAGCCGCCCTGCACGTTGTGCTGGTCGGCGATCGAGGACAGCCAGTCGCCCTCGACCACGGTGTAGTCGCCGCTCTGGGCCTGCTGCTGACGCTTCTGGACCCAGTTGCTCGCGGCGGAGCCGGAGGCGGCCTGAGCACCGTCCTGGGCGGGCGCGGCGGGCTTGGCGGCCGGGGCCGGGCTCTGCGGGGCGGGCTTGGCGGCCGGAGCGGCGGGCTTCGCGCTCTGGGCGGGCTTGGTGGCGGCCGAACCGGCGGTCGAGCCCGCCGTGGTGTCGACCGAAGCGGTCGAGCCCGCCGTGGTGTCGACCGAAGCGGCCGCGCCGCCCTTGGTGAGGCCGGCCTTGACCGAGCAGACCGGCCAGGCGCCGGGGCCCTGCGAGGCGAGGACCTTCTCGGCGACGGCGATCTGCTGGTCCTTGGTGGCCAGGTCGGCGCGCGCGGCGTAGGCGGTGCCGCCGAAGGCGGCCCAGGTGCTGGAGGTGAACTGGAGGCCGCCGTAGAAACCGTTGCCGGTGTTGATGCTCCAGTTGCCGCCGCTCTCGCACTGGGCGACCTTGTCCCAGGTGGCGACCGTGGCGGCGGAGGCGGTGCCGGAGGTGAGGCACGGGACGGTGAGTCCGACGCCCGCGACGCCGAGGGCGGCGATCACGCGGCGGGTGCGACTGGACAGGCTGTTGCCGTTGGTGGGCAGCATGAAGACGCGGTCCTCTCCCACGCCTGCGAGGTGAGCTGTCGGATTCGGGCTGGAGTTGCCCGGCCGCGCGGTGAGCGCGGCTTCACCCCTAGCCCTGGACCGTTCCGGGGATCGGTCCGGGGCGACTTACCTGTGGGTCCCCCGCTCCTGCCGTGGTGCGTTTTCGCGCTGCCAGGACATCCGACGGCAGGACTCGGCGTCGCGGATGAACCGGGTTCGTGTGGTCACGAACGGGGAGCACGTTAATCAGACTCAAGTTCAAACTGCAAACCTTGTGATGCGCATCACGGTTTAGCGGGAAGTACCAAAAGGCGATTCTTCCAAGATCGCAAATGATCGTTTTCCGGCAATGTCGTTGAGGAAATCGACAACTGGCTTCGCTTCAGCCATGACGTGACGGCGCGTTGAGGCGCGCGGCGGCGCACTCCGGAGGGCATGGGGGCGGCCGCAGGCCGGGCGCCCGGCCATGTGCGGTCCATTTCCTTCTAAATGGCTTCAGAACGGACATTCCGCTTCATCGGCACTCAACTCCTGAAGCGGTACGAGATGTGTGATGAACGGCGAGAAGCGGCGAAACACCGCGAGGGGCGACGGGAGACGGCGAGCAGGGGACGCCGAAGGGCCCGGAGCGCGAACCGCTCCGGACCCTTCGGCGCGCGCGAACCGGCGCGCGGTGTCGCTTACTGCCCGGCGAACCCCTGGGCGGCCGCATGGGCGCCGCGAGCACCCTCCACGGCCCCCTCGGCCTCGGCGGCGGCCGCCGCCTCCGCCTCGGCCCGGGCCAGGTCCTCCGCGGACGGCGCGGGCAGCGCGGCCAGGTAGGTGGAGGCGATCAGCTGGCCGACGGACGGGTACGCGCCCAGCGGCGCGGCCGACGGGCAGCCGGTCTCCTCGGCGGCGGTGGCGAGCAGCTCGGAGTCCGCCTCCGGGCCGATCACCAGCGGTGCCAGCGCCGGGCGCTGCGAGCCGGTGTCCTTGAGGTGGTTGACGGCCGCGGCGACCGAGCCGGGCACGTCGAGCGCGGCGGCGACGACCGGCACGGCCAGTCGGGCGGCCAGCAGCACGCCGGTGATGCCGGCCGCGGCGGCCGCGTCCTCGCCGCCGACGGTGGTCAGCACCACGCCGTCCGCGGCGGTCGCGATGGCGAACAGCCGGGCGCGGTCGGCGCGGGCCAGCCCGGCCTCGGACAGCCGGACGTGCACGGCCTCGGCCAGCAGCGGGTGCGGGCCCAGCGGGTCGGTGACCGGCGCGCCGTACTCGGCGGCGAGCGCGTGAAGCTCGGTCAGGAAGCTGTGCGGGCCCGGCACCAGGGGCACCAGGATCGGCATCGGCAGCCCGGTCTCGGCGGCCAGCACCAGTAGCTCGGCCACCGTGCGCTCCTCGCCGTCGGCGGCCTCGGAGCCGTTGCCCGGGAGGTAACCGACCGCCGCCTGGACGCCGTTCTGCTCGGTGCGGACGACCGAGAGCAGCTCCTCGACGACCGAACGGGACTCGGGCCCGGCGGTCGCGGGCACGGCGAGCACCAGGGCCGGGGCGCCGGCCGGGATCTCGGGGCGCTCGGGACGACGGTGGCGCCCCCGCGCACGGGAGCCTGGAGTGCGGACGGGCAGTGGCGCGCCCGGGATGGCTGCGGTGCTCATGCCGGAGATCGTAGGACATCGCCCCGTCCGGCTTGCAGTCGGCTGCCGTACGGGTTTCGCGCGGTCGTGGTGCGGACTCGGTGTGTCTCCGCCACCGTTCAGGCGCTTTGCCTACAATCCGGACATTCCTCTCCCAACTCGGCGCGAACCGTCACAGTCCTGACGCCGTCCGGGGCGGCGGGCGTTGCACCCGTGGCGCGTGAGATGTCTCACAGCTCAAGAGGCGCTTGACGGAGGGTCACGGGGGGGCGACTCCCGGCGTTCGAAGATCAACATTCAGCGGGGAGGTGCTCACGGCCGGTTATCGCGAGCCCGACGATTCCATGGGCTATGTCCGTTTACGTACCGTCAGGGGAAGGGGGCATGGCGAGTTCGGGGCCGCGAATGAAAGGCCTTGTGCACCTGCACTGTCCCGTGCTGATGCACGTGCACTGCGGCTATCATCACGTCAAGTGAGGCGTTGTGCCGGGCCGGTACGGGGCCGGTCCGTTCGTTCGGCGGTGCCGGGGGCGCCGCGCTGGACGACAACTCCGGAGCTCTTCGGGAGATTTCTATGCACGACTCGCAGGACACGCACGGCTCGTACGACACCTACAACGGGATGGCCGCCGCCGATCTCCGGGGGGTGGTCTGGCAGAAGAGCCTGCACAGCAACTCTCAGGGCAACTGCGTCGAGTTCGCCGCCCTGCCGGGCGGCGATGTGGCGATGCGCAACTCGCGGTTCCCGGACGGCCCGGCGCTCATCTACACCCGTGCCGAGATCGCCGCACTGCTGCTGGGCGCGAAGGACGGGGAGTTCGACCACCTGGCGGTCTGACCGACCGTCGTGCTCCACACATCGGGGGGCCGTCGTGGGTGCCGACACCGCGACGGCCTTTGTCTTTGTCGCCCGTCCTTCCGCTTGCGCCCGCGGGCCCCGGTGAACCGGCCGGCCCGCAGGCCCGTGGCGCCGGAAGGGCCTCGGCGGGGCCTGGCGGAAGAGCCCGGGGTGTGGTCCTCCCGGGGCTTCCCGAACCGGCCGAACGCCGAACGCCGCGCGGCCTGACCCGGGCACGGGGCTGCTCCTGACCACGGGTCCTGATCCCATCGCACGGCCCGACCCGGCCATGCGATCCGGCCCGGCCGCGAGGCCTGGACCGGGTGTGGGACGTGAACCGGGTGCGGGACCCGGTCCGGGCGCCGCACCCCTCCTAGGCCGAGCGTCGATGCCGTCCGCCGGCGTCGACCGGGCCGTCCAGCGGCGAGCGACCGCCGAGCTCCGGGTGGCCGTCCAGCGCGGAGCCGCCGACCGCCTGGGCCTCGAACATCGCCCAGACCACCTTGCCGCTGCCCAGCGGGTGCCAGCCCCAGGAGCGGCTGAACGACTCCACCAGGTGCAGTCCGCGGCCCGATTCGGCGACGAAGTCCGCCTCCCTGGCGATCGGCCCGAGGCTGCTCGGATCGCTCACCGCACAGACCACCTGGGGCGCGCGGTGCACCAGGCTTATTCGGATCGGCAGCCGCCCCTCCGGGGTCGGCTGTATGGGAAAGTCGTACTCGCCCTGGGCGCCGCCCGACGGGTCGGGCCGTGCGCCGATCGCATGCCGGAGCGCGTTGGTCACGAGTTCCGAGGCCACCAGCGCGACGTCGTCGAACAGTTCGGTCAGGCTCCAGCGCTGGAGCGTGGTCCGAGCGAAGTCGCGCGCGGTTCTGACGGCTTCGAAGCGAGGAGCGAGCGTACAGGTGACCACATGGGGGTCAACCGCCAAAGCCGTACCGGTGCTCATGAAGAGCTCCTCCCATAAGGGGGCGGACACGGCTGGACCCGCCGGGGTCATGCCGGTCACCTCCGACTCGCTCGGCCGCTCGGCCGCCCCTCGACCAGGCGCGCGCGCACTCGAACGCCCGATGACGCGGGGACGTCGTCGGGTCGGTGCACGGAGTCGCGCGTGGGGTCGACGCGGAGCCCGCGGGATTGCCAGGGATGTGCAGGTGCACGTGCACCATGGTGGTGTGCGCTCACTGCAGATGCAAGAGTCGATTCACGTGCAGTCGCACTATTGGCATATGCAAGCGCCGGATGCACGTGCATCCTGGTACATGGAGTGGAGAACTGATAGGAACATCCGTCAGTATCGGCACCGTGAGCGCTCAACTGATGGCAGACTGTGCGCTGTTTGCCCTAGGTGGAGGTTTCGACCGCATGACCACAGTTCAGCCGGGCGGCGGCTCGATGGTCCGCCGGATCCTCCTCGGCTCGCAGTTGCGGCGCCTGCGTGAGGCGCGCGGCATCACCCGAGAGGACGCCGGGTACGCGATCCGGGCCTCCGAGTCCAAGATCAGCCGCATGGAACTCGGCCGCGTCAGCTTCAAGGAGCGCGACGTCGCCGACCTGCTCAGCCTGTACGGCGTGGACGACGGCATCGAGCGGGAAGCCCTGCTCGGCCTGGTCCGCGAGGCCAACAAGTCCGGCTGGTGGCACAGCTTCAACGACGTGCTGCCGGGCTGGTTCCAGACCTACGTCGGCCTGGAGGAGGCCGCCCAGCTGATCCGCACCTACGAGGTGCAGTTCATCCCCGGACTGCTCCAGTCCGAGGAGTACGCACGGGCGGTTTTCGGCCAGAGTCGGCCGGTCATCCACGAGGACGAGGTGGAGCGGCGGGTCAGCCTCCGGCTGCGCCGCCAGAAGCTGCTCACGGAGGGCGCCAGCCCGCGCCTGTGGGCGGTCATCGACGAGGCCGCGCTGCGCCGGCCGGTCGGCGGGCCCAAGGTGATGCGCGGTCAGGTGCAGTACCTGATCGACATCGCCGAGCAGGCCAACGTGGTGATCCAGGTCATGCCGTTCCGCTTCGGCGCGCACGCGGGTGAGTCCGGGGCGTTCACGATCCTGCGCTTCCCGGAGCAGGACCTCGCGGACGTGGTCTACCTGGAGCAGCTCACCAGCGCGCTCTACCTGGACAAGCGGGACGACGTGGACGCCTACGTCCAGGTCATGGAGCGGCTCTGCGTGGACAGCCTCACGCCGGAACGCACCATCGACCTGCTCGCCTCGATCCTGAAGGAACGCTGAGCCGCTGCCGTCAGGGGCCTGTGAGACTCCCTCCCTCGCGAGGCCCCTCGGCAGTCGGTCGCCAGGCCGCCCACCCGCCGTCAGCCGCGGGCCGGCGGCCTCTCGCGTTCCGGCGGGTCCGGCTGCGGCGGGAGGCCCAGCTCCCAGTCCAGGTCGTAGCGGCGGAAGAGGTCGGCGCGGATCGGTGCCAGCGGGATCTCGGCGCCCGGCAGCAGCACCCCGATGCAGCCGCCCATCAGCGCGCTGCGCAGCACCGCGTGCTCGGCGACCGGATCGGGTGCGCCCCAGTCGCGCAGCAGCCCCTGGAGGATGGCGCCGAGCTGCTGCTGCTCCGGGTCCTGGACGAAGGCGCCGGTGTCCGGGTCGAGGATCAGCGCGAGGTGTGAGCGCATCACCCGGGGGTGGTCCATGGCCAGTCCGAGGACGGTGTCTATCGCCCGGGCCAGCCGGGCGTCGGGGGAGGAACCGGGGTCCAGCTCCCCCAGGGCCTCGGACAGCGACTGGTGCATCATCCGGTGCGTCGCGGACTGCATCAGCAGCCGTTTGCCGTCGAAGTAGTACGAGAGCAGTCCGCGGGCGAGCCCGGCCCGCTCGGCGATGTCCGTCAGCGTGGTGCGCGCGTAACCGTACTGGTCAACCAGTTCCACGGTGGCCCGCATGATGCGTCGGCGGGAGCGTTGCCGCATCTCCTCATTGACCGAATCCCCGCGAGGTGCCATCGTGTCTGCTCCGAACGTTCGTTGGCTCCGAGCCAATATACTTGCGGAGCCGACAGCCGCACCGGGGAACCGTGCCCCGACGGGCACTGCCCGGGCGGCCGCCACGAAGACGGCCGGCTCCACCAACACGGGGGTTTGGTGGAGCCGGCGCCATGGCCCGGAGGTCTGGAAGCAGCGTGCGGGCGGGGACCGTCGGTCAGCGCTTGACCAGGACCTCCGTCCGGGCCGCGGTCGCGGCCGACTCGTCCGACGGGTCATCATAGTCCGTTGTTCGCACGGGAGTTGCATTCCGGCGCCGGTCCACCGCGGCACCCGCCGCCGCGACCACCAGGCCGACCAGGGCGACCACCGTGACGAACAGCAGGGCCGGGCGGTAGCCGTCCAGCTGGGCCTGCGGGCTGTCGCCGCCCGCGCTGCCGGCCGTGATCATCGCGGTCGCCCCGGCCAGCACCACGGCGGTGCCGACCTGGATCGCGGTGTTCACCAGACCCGAGGCCAGGCCCTGCTCCTCGTCGGACACGCCGTCGGTGGCGGCGATGTTCACCGAGGGGAAGGCGAACGCGAAGCCCACGCCGAGCAGCAGCATCGAGGGCAGTACCAGGCCCGGGTAGGAGCTGTGCTCGTCCAGCCGCAGGAACAGCGCGAAGGCCGCGACCAGCGAGAGCAGGCCGATCGGCAGCAGCCGTCCGGTCCCGAAGCGGTCCACGATCGGGCCCATGAAGGGTGCCGAGAGTGCGATGAACGCCCCGGCCGGGAGCAGCCCGAGCGCCATCTCGAGTGCCGACCAGCCGAGCAGGTGCTGGAGGTAGAGGGTGACCACGAACTGAAACCCGCCGTACGCGCCGGTCATCGCGAAGGCGACCACGTTGGCCCGGGCGACCGAGCCGTTCCGGAAGATGCCGAGCCGGACCAGCGGGTGCGCGGTACGGCTCTCAACGAGCAGGAAGGCGGCGGCCAGCACGGCGACGACGAGCAGTGAGCCGAGGGTGCGCAGGCTCAGCCAGCCGGCGCCCTGGGCCTCGGTCACGGTGAAGACCAGCAGCAGGACGGTCGAGGTGCCGGTGATCGCGCCCAGGATGTCGTAGCCGCCCTTGGCGCGCTCCTCGACCGGTCGGGGGAGCAGCCGGACCGCGAAGAGCAGGGCGAGCAGTGCGACCGGGACGGGCATCAGGAAGGTCCAGCGCCAGCCGACCGAGGTGAGCAGTCCGCTGAGCACCAGGCCGAGCGAGAAGCCGCTGGCGCCGCAGGTGGTGTAGATCGACAGCGCGCGGTTGCGGGCCGGGCCCTCCGCGAAGGTCGTGGTGATGATGGACAGGCCGGCGGGAGCGGTGAAGGCGGCACTGACGCCCTTGAGGAAGCGGGCCGCTATCAGCAGTCCGCCGTCGTCGACCAGGCCGCCGACCAGCGAGGCGGCGGCGAAGACGCCCAGGGCCACCAGGAACACCCGGCGTCGGCCGAGCAGGTCGGCGGCGCGCCCGCCGAGCAGCAGCAGGCCGCCGTAACCGAGAACGTAGCCGGAGACCACCCATTGCAGGGTCGAGGTGGACAGGTGCAGGTCGGAGCCGATGGAGGGGAGTGCGACGCCCACCATGGAGACGTCCAGGGCGTCCAGGAACATGGCGGCGCAGAGCACGATCAGGGTCCCCCAGAGGCGGGGAGTCCAGTGCGGCCCGGTGGTTGACGTGGCGCCAGGAGGCGTGACGGTCGCGGTGGTCATGGGGAGCACAGTACATGCGTGTGCATCCAATGCAAGTGAATTAAATGTTAACGCAATAATTGCCGATGCATGTGCTAGGGTGGCGGCGTGGCTGAACTCGACTCACCGGCGGAGGCCGGTCTCGTCGCGCAGTGGCGCGAGCTGCTGGCTCGGCACGCCTCCGCCGCCTGCATGCTCGATCGCGAGCTGGGCGAGCGGTACGGGCTGGGCATGAGCGAGTTCGAGGTGCTGGAGCGTCTCGTCGAGGGATGCGGGGGCAGCGGGCATCCCGTGCGGGTGACCGAGCTGGCCCCGACCGTCCATCTGAGCCAGAGCGCGCTCTCGCGGCTGATCGCCCGGCTGGAGAAGGCCGGGCTGGTCGTCCGCGCGATGTGCGAGAGCGACCGGCGGGGCGTCCAGCTCACCCTGACCGAGGCCGGCCGGGAGCGGTACGAGCAGGCCAGGCCGCTTCACCGTGAGGTGCTGGCGCTGACCCTCGGTGGCGGCCTCGGCCCGGCCTGCGAGGCGTCCTCGGACTGACGGGTCCGGTACGGTCCGGCCTCGCCGTGGGCTGACGGGTCGTCAGCTGGCCGCGCTGGTGCGGCGTCGGCTTCAGAGCAGTGAGCGCAGCCCCGGCGCGGCGGCCAGCAGGACGACCACCGCCGGTGTGGCGAGTGCCGCGACGGTGAGCCGCAGCCGGTGGGGGACGGAGAGGCGCGGCCGGCCGGCGAGCAACCGGTCGACCCGTTTCGGGGACTGTGCCAGGCCGGGCGGGCAGGAGCCGAACACCCCGCGGTCCAGGTTGAGTTCGGCCAGCGCGAGGGCGGTGGTGTGCCTGCCGTGCCGGCGGGCGGCCCGGTCGTCGGCGGCCAACTCGACCAGCTCCGCCACCTGGTCCCGGAAGGCGCTGAACACGCCGACTCCGGGGAAGCCGGAGGCGAGTGCCTGGGCGAACTGCTGGAGCCAGTGGTGCCGGGCCCGCACATGGCCGCGTTCATGGCTCAGGACGGCCGCCAGTTCCCGGTCGGTCAGCTGCTGGAGGGCGCCGGTGGTGACCACCAGGCGGGAGTTCGGCCCGGGCAGCGACCATGCCTCGGGGCGGACGTTCTCCAGCACCACCAGCCTCTCCCGGCGGCTTCGGGCGGTTTCGATGCTGTCGGGCAACTCCGGTGCCCGGGTCGCCAGTTGGGTGTGCCGACGGTGGCGCAGCGCCTTGGCCGTCCGGACCTCCCGGGTGAGCGCCAGCACCGTCTGCAGCCCGCCGGCCGCCAGCACCGCGGCGCACAGTCGGCCCCAGCCCTCGGCGTCCTGGAGGCCGTACGCCGCCTCGACGCCGTGCGGCGCGCCCGCGAACACCAGCGCGCGCAGCTCCGGCAGGGCGGCGGAAGCGGCCAGCAGCAGGGCGAGCGCGCAGCAGAGCAGCACCGCCACCACCAGGCACTGCCACACCAGCAGCGCCAGCACCGGTTCGCGCTCCGCCCAGCGGGCCCGGGCCAGCAGCCTGGGCGCGACGGTCGAGAGCAGCAGTCCGAGCAGTAGCAGGCCGATCAGGGCGGGCATCGATGGGCTCCCCGAGTACGCACGGAGCGCGACAGCGCGCTCCCGGCCAACCTATGCGCTGGCGACGTCCGGTGGAACGGCTTCCGACGGGCCAGTGACCAACGCCACGTCCGGGCCGGGGTTTTGGGGCACCGGCCGGGGGTGGCGCGTGGTCGTCACATGGTCAGGAGCATGGCGAACATGCCGATGCCCATGGCGAGTCGGCACGCCTGCGGCAGTCCGGTGGTGCCCAGTGCGAGGGTGCCCGTCGGGGTGCGCAGCAGCCGGCTGCCGGTCCACAGGGCGTAGCCGCCGAAGTAGACGAGGAGGGTGCCGGTCAGCGCCGGAAGGCCCATGGCGACGGCGTGGTGGTGCTCGTGGCCGGAGGCGGTCGCCATCGCGAGGGCCATGTACGTCATGGCGAGCGCACCGACCGCGTGGTGCAGCCGGTGTCCCCGGCCGGCGGGGGCGTGGGCGGCGGCGAGCAGGAAGACGGCGGCGGGAAGCGCGAAGAGTCCGGCCCAGACGGTGGCCGGCACGGTGGCGCCCGTGACGGCCATCGCGGCCATCCCGATGCCCATCAGGGCCTCGGCGGCGTCGGACTCGCGGGCGAGCGAACGGTGCGCGCCGCCCGGGGCGCAGGGGGAGCGGCGCAGCCGGATCAGACAGGAGGCTCCGGCGCCGGCGGTGAGGAGGGCGAGGAGCCAGTTGACCAGGGCAGGTCCGTGCAACGGCGGCCTCCCGGGGCGGTGGGCGCGGAGGGCGGCGAGGGGGAACGGCGAAGTGCGAACAGGTGTCAGCGAACAGCGAACAGATGATGAAATCTGTCATCTGTCATCTGTCATCTGTCATCTGTTCGCTGTCGGCTGTCCGCCGCCCCCTCGTACGCGGCGACGGACAGCCGGTCCCACGATCACCGCACGCGGGCGGATGCGGCCAGGCGCGTACAGGGGCGCACAGTGGTGCCCCTGGTCGCGAAGACCCTGGCCGCACGCCGGGTCGCACACCTTCGCCCTGGCCCCGTACGGCCCCGTACGGCAACGTCCGCTCCCGGGCGGATGGCTCAGCGCCGGAGCCGACCCGAGGCGACCACCCGGCTGAGGAACTGTCGGGTCCGCTCCTCCTGCGGGTCGTCGAACACCTGCTCCGGCGGCCCCTGTTCGAGCACCACCCCGCCGTCCAGGAAGCAGACCCGGTCGGCGACCTCGCGGGCGAAGCCCATCTCGTGGGTGGAGATGACCATCGTCATCCCCTGCTCCTTGAGGTCCCGCACCACCGACAGCACCTCACCGACCAGCACCGGGTCGAGCGCCGCGGTGATCTCGTCCAGGAGCAGCAGCCGGGGCCCGGTGGCCAGCGCCCGCACGATGGCCACCCGCTGCTGCTGTCCGCCGGAGAGCCGGTCCGGGTACTCCTTCGCCTTGGCCGCCAGCCCGAGCCGCTCCAGCAGTTCCAGGGCCCGCGCCTGCGCCTCGGCCCGGGCGACCCGGTGCACCCGGCGCGGCGCGAGCGTGATGTTCTCCAGCACCGTCAGGTGGGGGAACAGGTTGTACGACTGGAACACCACACCGATCCGGCGCCGCACGGCGTCCTCGTCCGCGCGCGGATCGGTGATCTCCTCGCCGTCCAGGAAGATCGCCCCGTCGTCGATCCTCTCCAGCAGGTTGACGCACCGCATCAGCGTGGATTTGCCCGAGCCGGACGCCCCGATCAGCGCCGTCACCGAGTGCTCGGCCACGCCGAGGTCCACGTCGCGCAGCACCAGCTGGCTTCCGAAGGTCTTGCGCACCGACTCCAGCCGGAGCACCTCGTTCGACGTCACACCGCACCTCCCTGGAGCTGGCGGCGGTTCATCCGGCCGGTCAGCCAGTCGGCGAACCGGGTCAGCGGAATGGTCAGCACGATGAACACCAGCCCGGCCACCAGGTACGGGGTGAAGTTGAAGGAGCGGGACGCGATGATCTTCGCCGCGTACACCGCGTCGATCGCTCCGCCGATCGAGACCAGCCCGGTGTCCTTCTGGAGGCTCACCAGGTTGTTCAGCAGCGGCGGCACCACCCGCCGGACGGCCTGCGGCAGCACCACGTACCGCATCGTCTGCGCGTTGGTGAGCCCCAGCGACCGCGCCGCGGCCCGCTGGCTCGGGTGCACCGACTCGATGCCGGCGCGGAACACCTCCGACACGTACGCCGAGTACGTGAGGACCAGCGCGGCGCCGCCGAGCAGCAGCGGATCGGTGGTCACCCCGGTCAGCCGCAGCGCCGGGACCCCGGTGATCATCACCAGCAGGCAGATGATCATCGGCAGCCCGAGGAAGAAGTCCACGTACGCGGTGGCCAGCAGCCGCACCGGCAGGAAGACCGGCCCGCGCAGCGTCCGCAGCACCGCCAGCAGCAGCCCGAACAGCAGGATCAGCACCCCGCAGCCGAGCATCAGCTCCAGATTGAGCCGCAGCCCCTTCAGCACCTCGGGCAGTGCCTGGCGCGCGTAGTCGAGGTTGAAGAACGTCCGTCGAGTCACCTCCCAGCCGGGGGAGTTGACGACCAGGAGATAGAGGACGACCCCGGTCACCAGGGTCGACGCGGTAGCGATCAGCGCCGAGCGGCGGGCCCGGGCCCGCCGGTACGCCTCGTGCGCCAGCCGCCGTTCGGACGGGCGGTAGTCGTCCTCCGCCGCCGGCGCGAGCGACTTGACCGGCTCCACCACCGTGGCGACGGGCGCGTCCACGCCCGTCGCACCGCCCGGTGTGCAGCCGCCCGCCGCACCACCCGGCGCGTCCCCGCCCGCCCCGGAGCCCAGCTCCGCGCTCACTTCAGCACCGGTGCCGAGACGGCGTCGGACAGCCACTGCTTCTCCAGCTTCGCCAGCGTGCCGTCGGCTCGCAGCGCGTCCACCGCCTGCGAGACGCAGCCGGTCAGCTTGGAGCCCTTGTCCAGCACCAGGCCGAACTGCTCGGCCTTCGCCGTCGACTCGAACTGGCCGACGACCTGGGCCTCCGGCACCTCGGCGCCGGTGATGTAGAAGGCGGTCGGCAGGTCCACCACCAGGGCCTCGATCTGGCCGTTCTTCAGTGCGGCCTTGGCCAGGTCGTTGGAGTCGAAGACGGCCGGCTGGGTGTTCGGCTTGATGGTGCCGGTGATGGTGTCCAGACTCGTGGTGCCGACCTGCGCGCCGAGCTTGGCGTCCTTGAGGTCGGCGATGCTCTTGGCGTTCGCCGCCTTGGAGTCCTTCAGCGCGATCACCGTCTGGCGCACGTCGTAGTAGCCGGAGGAGAAGTCCACCGCCTGCCTGCGCTCGTCGCTGATGGACACCTGGTTGAGGTCGAAGTCGAAGTCCTTGGCACCCGGGGCGGTCGCCTTGTTGAACGGCGCGACCACCCAGCTGACCTTCTCCTTCGGGTAGCCCAGCTTCTCCGCCACCGCGTAGGCCACGGCGGACTCGAAGCCCTTGCCGTTCTCCGGCTTGCCGTCGGAGAACCACGGGTCGTAGGCGGGCTTGTCGGTGCCGATGGTCAGCGTCCCGGCGGTGCGCGTCGCCAGCGCCCCGGGCGCGCAGTTCGTCGCCGACCCGGCCCCGCCCGGAGCGCCGGACGCGGTGTCGGACTTCGGGTCCTGCGGCGCGCAGGCGGTCAGCGCGGTCGCGGCGGCGATCAGCGCGGCCAGGGGCAGTACGGCGGACGGCTTGCGGAGGGTCATGACGGGGCTCCAGGGAAGGACCGGCGGACAGAGGACAAAAGGGAGGGGCGCGGGAGAGCCGTGGTCGGGCGGCCCGCGGTCCGGCGGGTCACTTCCCCCGGTGGCGGCGCCGGAACACACGCGGCATGGTCGGCGTACGGGCCCGCGTCCGCGGCGCCCCCCGAGCCGGATCGGCGGCGGCCGGAACGGCGGCGGCCGGTCAACAACAGCGGCGACAGCGGCAGCGCGGGCCTCGCGCGCGACAGCGACGGCCGACCTGCCGGCAGGAGGGCACCCGGAAGGGGCTGTCGTGGCATTCGGCCACCGTGATCACCGCCGGGAGCATGCCGGGAGGTTCGCATCAGAGCGGCGCATCTGTCCAGAACATCCAGATCACCGTCCACATGCCGGACGACCCCCTTCTCGCCGAAGGATTCGGCGCCGGGGCGGCGGTGCACCGGAACTTTGTCGGCCGTTGCCCTCTTGAACGGGAGAACCTTTCGTACTTATGGTGTCCTCGTTGAAATAACTCCTGTCGAAGTGAGTCCACGATGCAGAATCTTTCGCCAAGGCTCGCTGTGGCGGCCGACGCCCCGGTCTCGACCCTCGCCGGCCACCCGGCCTGGCTGCGCCTGAAGGAGGCCGTCGAGACGCTGCGCCCGCTCCAGTCCAAGGACGGCTCGATCGACCTGTCCGCCGTCCAGCGGCAGACCGTCGACCCGCTGGTCGCCACCGTTCGCGCCGCCATCGAGGAGCTCGCCCCGAACCTCCCGCACGACGCCGCCTACCTGGCCGCCGTCGACGCGGACCTCGCCAAGTGGGCCGACACCGGCTACCGCGAGCCCGACTTCCTGGACTCGCTGCTCGCCTTCCACCCCGCCGACCAGCGCGAGGACGGGCTGGAGCACCTGGTCGTGTTCCCGATGTACACCCAGAACGGCAACCCGGACCGCAACCTGGAAGCCGTCCTGCTGACCGTCGTGTGGCCCGACTGGCTGGCCGAGCTGGAGCGCACCCGCTTCGACAACCCGATGTTCGTGCCGATCACCTTCACGGACTTCACCGCCGGCTACGACACCAACTCCGCCGTGCTCTTCCCCGAGACGGTCGCCGTGCGCAAGGCGCCGGAACGTTTCACCTGGGGCGGCATCTTCTGCGACCGCGAGGCCGCCCGCTTCCGCGCCGTCTCCACCAGCGCCATCCAGCAGCTCGGCCTGGAGATCCCGGCCGACGCCCAGGGCCTGCTCCAGGACCAGCAGCGCGCGCAGGAGACCTTCGTCCTGTGGGACCTGATCCACGACCGCACCCACAGCCACGGCGACCTGCCGTTCGACCCCTTCATGATCAAGCAGCGCAGCCCGTTCTGGATGTACGGCCTGGAGGAGCTCCGCTGCGACCTCACCACCTTCAAGGAGGCGGTGCAGCTGGAGGCCGAGGGCAACCCGCACGCCCGCGACGTCCAGTACGCGGTCCTCTTCGACCGCCTGTTCCGCTTCCCGGTCACCGGCGACCGGGTGCGCAACTACGACGGCATGGGCGGCCAGCTGCTCTTCGCGTACCTGCACAAGCACGACGCGCTGCGCTGGCGTGACAACCGCCTCAGCATCGACTGGGAGCGCGCCCCGCAGGTCACCAACGCGCTCTGCGCCGAGATCGAGACCCTGTACCGCGACGGCATCGACCGGCCGAAGTCGGCCCACTGGATCGCCGCCTACGAACTGGTCTCCCGCTACCTCACCCCGCACCCGGCCTCCACCTGGGCGAAGGGCCCCGAAGCCCTGCCGCTGGACATCACCGACGGCAAGGCCCTCAACAAGGCCCTGTGCGACGCCGTGGTCCCGGACGAGTTCCCGCTGAGCATGTTCTACGAAGCCCTCAACAAGAAGCTGAGCGGCGTCATCGCCGCCACCGCCGGCATCACCGGCGCCGGGATCCAGGGAGCCGCCGCGTGACCACCTCCACCAACGCCCCGCTGGCCGGCAAGGTCATCGCCGTCGCCGGAGCCAGCGGCCCCGCCGGGCGCGCGGTGCTGCGCCGCCTCGCCGCCGACGGCGCCACCGTGATCGGCGCCGACATCGACGCCCAGCGCCTGGAGTCCGCCCTGGACGCCACCCGGGTGGCCGTCCGCGGAGCCAAGGTCAGCGGTCAGGTGATCGACCTGCTCGACCCGCAGGAGGTCCACGACTGGGCCGACCACCTGGAGTCCGAGCACGGCCACGTCGACGGCCTCTTCCACCTGGTCGGCGGCTGGCGCGGCGGCAAGACCTTCTTCGACACCCGGCTGGACGACTGGGACTTCCTGCACGACACCGTCGTGCGCACCCTCCAGCACACCTCGCTGGCCTTCCAGCCGGCGCTGGTCCGCAGCCCGGCCGGCCGCTACGCGATGATCTCCGCCGCCGCCGCGCACAAGCCCACCGCCGGCGGCGCCGCCTACGCGGCCGCCAAGGCCGCCACCGAGGCGTGGACCCTCGCCATGGCCGACTCCTTCAAGAAGGAGACCACCGCCCCCGACGGCGAGCCCACCGCGGCAGCTGCGATCCTGGTCATCAAGGCGCTGGTCAGCCCGGAGATGCGGGCGGAGAAGCCGGAGGCGAAGTTCGCCGGTTTCACCGACACGGCCGACCTCGCCGGACACCTGGCGGGCCTCTGGGACCGCCCCGCAGCAGAACTGAACGGACAGCACCTGTGGCTGACAGCTCGATGACCGACCTCACCCGTACGGACGCGGTACGGCGGCACGACCCCGCCGTCCGCGGCTTCGCCAGCGACAACTACGCCGGCGTGCACCCCGAGGTCCTCGCCGCGATCGCCCTCGCCAACGGCGGCCACCAGGTCGCCTACGGCGAGGACGACTACACGGCACACCTTCAGGACGTCTTCCGCCGCCACTTCGGCGAGAAGGCGGAGGCCTACCCGGTGTTCAACGGCACCGGCGCCAACGTGGTCGCCCTCCAGTCGCTGCTCCCGCGCTGGGGCGCGGTGGTGTGCGCCCAGACGGCCCACATCCACGTGGACGAGGGCGGCGCCCCGGAGAAGATGGGCGGCATCAAGCTGCTCACCGTCCCCACGCCGGACGGCAAGCTCACCCCCGAGCTCCTCGACCAGGAGGCCTGGGGCTTCGGTGACGAGCACCGCGCGCAGCCGCTCGCCGTCTCCATCACCCAGAGCACCGAGCTCGGCACGCTCTACACCGTCGACGAGATCCGCGCGATCACCGAGCACGCCCACCAGCTGGGCATGCTCGTCCACGTGGACGGCTCCCGCCTGGCCAACGCGGCCGCTTCGCTCGGCCAGCCGCTGCGCGCCTTCACCACCGACGTCGGCGTCGACGTGCTGTCGTTCGGCGGGACGAAGAACGGTCTGCTGTTCGGCGAGGTCGTGGTGGTGCTCAACCCCGAGCGGGTGCGCAACATCAAGTACCTGCGCAAGACCTCGATGCAGCTCGCCTCGAAGATGCGCTTCGTGTCCGTCCAGTTCGACGCGCTGCTCTCCGGGGACCTGTACCTGCGCAACGCTGGCCACGCCAACGCCATGGCCCGCCGCCTGGAGGCCGCGGTCCGCGAGATCGACGGCATCGAGCTGGTCCGCCCGGTCCAGGCGAACGCGGTGTTCGCGATCCTCCCGCGCGACGTGAGCGAGCGGCTCCAGAAGCGCTACCGCTTCTACTTCTGGAACGAGCACACCGGAGAGGTGCGCTGGATGTGCTCCTTCGACACCACGGAGGCCGACATCGACGCCTTCGCGGAGGCCATCGTCGAGGAGATGGGCCGCGCCTGACGGCGTCCGACCGCGATCGTCCCGTCCTGCGCCAGCAGGGCGGGACGATTTGCATGTGGCGGGTCGGTGCCCGTACAGTTCCGGAGTCGCCGCGGGAGACCGGGGCTGACAAAGCGGAAAGCAAATCCGATGAATGAAACTCCGGAAAACGGAGCGGAAAACGTCTGATAAGCTGGAAACACGAAAGAACGAAGCCCGGAGGGCCTGCCGGAAGGCGGTCCGAAGGAAGCGTCCGTTCCTTGAGAACTCAACAGCGTGCCAAAAGT